>LADV01000242.1 GCA_000961805.1 Peptococcaceae bacterium BRH_c23
AATTATGATTTTCCGGGTAATGTTCGTGAGCTCTTCCATCTCATTGAACGCGGAATAATCTTGTCTATCGGTGGAAGGATCGCACCTAAAGATATTTGGGGAAACTCAGATCAAATCCTGAAGCCATCTCACTCCTCCGGTTCAGAAGATGGATTCTTCGATATATTCCGTGGCAATCCATATCCCTCAATAGAAGATGTTGAAAAGCACTACATTTTAGCTACTCTTAAAAGAGTTAAGGGCAATAAGACACAAGCTGCAAATATATTAGGAATCAGTGTGAGGAATCTGTATCGAAAGTTACAAAGTTATGGGGTGGTTGAATAATGGGCTATATATCCTCTGCAAAGAAATCAACGACTCCTTCCGGGGGCTGGTCCGACCTTTGGAAGCAGGAAGATTATTGGGCCATGTGGCTTGGTTTAACAATCGTACTGTTAGCAATCGTGTTTTGGAGTAATGGATATAACTTTAGAAATTGGATTGTCGTTAAGATCCCGAACTATAGCGACTATAACACTGCTTTTAGTTATCTTAGTAGCCATAAGACCACTCTCTTAACCCTCTATTTATTTTTTCTGATCTTATTCTCAATTGCGATTAAAGCTCTTAGTGGAGAAGTTAAGCGATTTTTAGTAGGATTCACGTTTCTTTTTTTACTCAGTGTTCTAGTTTCGGTATGGGGTTCTTGGGATGTCATGAAAAGATATAACTTTGAAACCCCGCTTCTCGCCCTCGTAGTAGGACTTGCAATTAGTAACCTTTTAAAGATTCCCTATTGGCTAAGCACCGCACTCCAGACCCAATTTTACATTAAGCTGGGAATTGTGTTAATGGGTGCATCCTTACCATTAACTTTAATTGTCCGAGCCGGCTCGACAGCTTTTGCCCAAGCAACAATAATTGCGATAGCTACTTTCCTCACCATTTACTGGACAGGAACACGGATTTTCGCGCTAGATAAGCGCTTTGCTGCTACACTGGCTGCCGGAGGTTCGATCTGTGGAGTTTCTGCTTCGATTGCCATTGGTGGAGCTGTTAAAGCAGAAAAGCAGCACGTTTCAATAGCAATTTCTCTGGTTATTCTTTGGTCCATCATCATGATTTTCATTCTCCCCTTAGCCATTAAGGCATTGCATATTCCACCAGGTCCAGCGGGTGCTTGGATTGGCACATCAGAATTTGCCGATGCTCCTGGTATGGCCGCAGCGGCTGCTATCAATGAACAAGCTATCAAAACGTTTACCCTGATGAAAGTCGTAGGTCGTGACATGTTCATCGGGATCTGGTGTTTCATCATGGCCTTTATTTCTGTCACAAGATGGGATAAAAGGTATGCTGGCACCAAACCGGATGCTCTTGATATCTGGATACGTTTTCCGAAATTCGTTATAGGGTTCTTTGTAGCCTCAATTATCATAACGTTCTTAGCTGCTTCTCCGAATGTAGTGACTTCCAAAGCCCTCGATAATAACATCATTAATCCGATTATAGAATTAAGAAATTGGGCCTTTATCTTCACCTTTCTCTCAATTGGTCTAACGAGTCGCATAAAGGAACTTGCTGCAGTCGGTTGGAAGCCCTTTGCAGCTTTTACTGCTGGTGTGCTGGTAAATATTCCCCTTGGATATCTGTTATCGGTTGTAATTATGGGTAGCTATTGGATAACAGTCAAGTAAGCTTCAAGCCAGAAAAGGTATTAAAAGCTTATTAATATTGTTTAAAGATTAAGGAGAAAAAGAGTATGCGCCAGGATAATGTGACTTGTGTACAAAGAACTCGATTTTTGTTCCATTTTTTTGAAAAAAATAATGGGTCAACCGGCGAAAGACCTCCTTTGGATGATATTGTTAAAGTTAAGAGGGTAAGCGCTAAAGCAGTTCGAAATTTTAGTGAGTTTTTAAGCTCGAGATTAGAGCGGATCGCTACCATGATGGAATTATTGTCTGAAGCCCATGATGACTGGGCAATCACTGGTAAAAAAGATTATATCCTCATGGAAACCGAAACCTATGATTTTAACGATGCTATCAAGATTCTCAAAGAACAAGGATTTGAGGATAGTGAATTTAACCTAAACGTTGAATATACCCGTAAATGGGGAGTCTTATAAATTTCTGTACTGCCTCAAAAAGATGTCAAGGACATTCGTGAAGGGAAAGCTCATGGGTCTTTCGGGTAAGAAGAATAAGAAAAGGGGAGCCTTGTCATAGAAACGCAAGACGGGGGGGATGTTTTTTCTGTCTAAATTAAGTTCGACAGGAGAACAGTCCCCCCCGTTTAGATGTCCACTTTGTCTTCTGGGTGTCGTGCTGCGTGTCGTGTAATTGACATTTTGTCATGACAAAATGTCATGAGTGCCAAATTGTCATGGTTAGTCAGTTGATTTATACCTCTTCGTAAGGCCATAAACGTTATATATACCTCGTTTTCACAAGAACGGGGACTTGGCATAGTTCTTGCTTATATGATATGTAATTCAAAGAAAATGGTCAAAAAAATTAGGGGAGGTTGTGAAAGAGATTTTTTTCCCGAAGATTGAAGAATTCTAGAACAAAATCAAAAACACATTTTAGAGGAGGTTAAAAGATGTCTATCCCATCAACAAAACCCGAAGGTAAGTATTCTTTTCTATTAAAGCATGAAGATTATTGGGCGATTTGGCTTGGTGCTATTATTCTTTTCTTTAGTATGTTTATATTTTTTGGTAATTCTCCCGCAAATATGGATAAAATAATTGCAGACAGCAATGCTACGATGAAGGCGGAAGCGGAAAAGGCACCCTTTAAAACCATGGCTTGGTTTGATGCCAATGCTGCGAAAACAAATTTAAAGGGGACAAGCGCTCCTTTGGCAAAATCAATTACTAAATATTTTAGTGTTCCTGCAACCTGGAGCAACGACAATCCAATGAAATCATTTTTCCTAAGTGAAAGCGACGCAAAAGCCAAAAGCGCAGCCTCAGCGGAAAAATATAAAGAGGCAAAAGCTGCTACTGCCAAGGCCAAAGATGCGGCAGGTGTAGCAGAAAAAGCAGCTGCAGAGGCAAGCTTTAAGGATGCTGCTTTAAACAAAGAAGCAAGTACCCAAATCGCGGCTTGGCAAAAGGCCAAAGCCAGCGAAGCTAAAGCTAAGACTGCAGCAGAAACTAAACCCTATAATCACCTTATGACAATGCTTGTGTTAATGATTGCCTTGGCGATCCTCTTTGCTATCGGAAGGTACTTTATGGGGGATTCGGTCAGCAAATTCTTAGTTGCCTTCCCAGTTATTTTTATTGTGGCAGCGCTGTCCTTCTTCATAGGAGGTCACGAATTTGCTAAAGCATGGGGTTTGGAATACGTGATGTGGGCCATCATCCTTGGCTTCTTAGTTAGCAACACCATTGGCACACCAAAGTGGATAATGCCCGCTGTGCAAACAGAATACTATATTAAAACAGGCTTGGTACTCATGGGTGCCACCATCTTGATGAACAAAATTCTGCTGATCGGTATCCCGGGAATTTTTGTTACTTGGATAGTAACCCCCATTGTTTTAATCACGACTTTCTGGTTCGGACAAAAAATCCTTAAAATTGAATCTCCCACTTTAAACATGGTTATTTCCGCAGATATGTCCGTAAGTGGTGTTTCGGCCGCTATTTCAGCTGCTGCAGCTTGTAGGGCCAAGAAGGAAGAACTTACCTTAGCAGTTGGTATCTCCATTGCATTTACAGCCGTAATGATGGTTGTAATGCCGATGGTGATCAAGGCCATTGGCTTGAATCCGGTCCTTGGCGGTGCTTGGATTGGCGGAACCGTTGACTCTACCGGAGCTGTTGTAGCGGCTGGCGAAATTCTCGGGCCTGTTGCCAGAGACGTGGCTGCCACCATTAAAATGATTCAGAATATCTTAATTGGTTTAATGGCGTTTGGGATAGCAGCTTATTGGGCATTAGTGGTAGAAGTTGATAAATCTAAAAAAGCAGATTTGAGCTTCTCAGCCGCAATGCGCGAAGTTTGGAATCGTTTCCCCAAGTTTGTCCTTGGTTTCATTGGTGCTTCGATAGTTTTCACCTTCATCTATTCAGGAATGGGCGCAGACGGCGCAAAAGTGCTTATTGATAATGGTACGAGCAGCTTTTTAGGCAGTCTCCAAAAATGGTTCTTTGCTTTAGCTTTTGCTAGTATTGGTTTATCCACGAATTTCCGTGAATTTGGCAAGTATTTTAAAGGAGGAAAACCAGCCATACTCTATGTATGCGGTCAATCCTTTAACATTGCGCTGACCTTTGCAATGGGATATATTATGTTCATGCAAGTTTTCCCTTCAATTACAGAGAAATTGATGAAGTAATGGGTAAGACAAGGTGTCTTATGCTGGAGGTTTAATATGTATGCTTTAAGAGAGTACTTGACAATAGAGAGAAAGAGAAAGGGACTAAAACTTAATAAATCATTACAATTAATATTAAGCCTAGTATTATTGTATACCTTTGTGACAGTTGGGTTACCTTTTCTATCGCAGCTAGCTGGCTTCTCTGAGGAACATCAAGTAATCATTGAAGAAAAAATTGAAGCAGGAGCATGGTTCTACATCTTTGTGGAACAAATCAGAGAGATAGAGCCACGCGTCTCAAATACTCTGCAGTACTCGCCTGGAATGACAAAGGTTGATTAGTGAAGAGTAGTATTTATTACAATAAAAAACTCTCCCAGGATCCTGGGAGAGTTTTTTATAAAAAGAAGGGATAAAAATGACGAATCAGAAGCAATTGATCAGAAACGAAAGTTACGAAGCAATTTTAGCCTATGAAAATAAAACTGCTCAGACTATTACTGCCAAAGTTTTGGAAAAACCAGAGCTATCTGCTTGGATGATTCTGATGCCGATAGTTTTTATTCTGTTCATGCAACGTTCTCAAAAGTATAAAGCGGCATCAACTGCTTTCTGTGAAGGATATTTATATACTAAGAAAATTGCTCTTGATACTGCATGCAGAATATACAAAAATGAATATTCTCATGAGGAATCGATAGCAATGGCGGCAGAAACTGTGCAAAAAAACCCTAAGGCTGAACAAACAGTTATAAACATTTATAATCAGCAAATTGAGGAAATTAAACTACTCTGCGAGCATTATCTAGCGTTATTAGCTTCAAAGGAAGATAAGTATGATCAAATGGTGGTCAGCCATTATCAAACAGAGGATAATTATCTTTGTTATATAAACCGTTTAACAAAGACTGAAAAAGAAGTGACGAGAGCAACCACTTCTACCTTTAAAGATGCTGTAGAAGTACCTGAAATTCTGGGAAAAATGGAAAAGTATCTTTGGGAACTTAGAGTTGAGGAAGCAAAGCAATTTTTTATACAGAGATAACGTAGCAGTGAACTAAAGCCATTATAATATCTCTCCCCACTCTTTGTGGGAGAGATATTATAATATAATTTGGATGAGGTCATTATGAGTTTAATAACTGTAATGGCAGCAGCTGCATCTGTTAACGAGCAAGCGATTAAAACTTTCACATTAATGGTGGAGGCAAGAATTATGAGAAGGGTGTTATAAGGAATTTGCTGATAACGTTGTACTATTTGTTGACAAGAAACCACTTCCCTCTACATGAAATCGCACGATTTATATTTGCAAATTTGTTCGATTGCGATATAATGAAATCAACTAATTTTTTGGATTGGGGTGGCTTGAATGCTTGTTACCGCGACTGAATTTAAAACAAACATCGGAAAGTATTTAACACTCGTTAACGAGGAGGAAATCGTCATCACGAAGAATGGAAAGGGTGTTGCAAAACTCTCTCCTTTAAAAGAAGATAAGGTAAAAATGGTGGAATCACTGTTTGGTATTATTCCTGATGAAATGACTTTAGAACAGGCGAGAGAAGAAAGGTTAAAGAAACATGAACATATTGATTGATACAAATGTTATGCTTGATGCATTGATGAATCGTAATCCTCATAATATCTCTGCCGAAAAGATTTTTAGGTTCGTTGCGGAAGATAAATTGAATGCATCCATAACTGCAAGTTCTGTAACAGATATTTACTATTTCATCAATAAATATTTTCATGATACCAATCAAGCAAAACAGATACTTACAACAATTTTCAACATATTTGAGGTTATTGACGTTACAAGAAGTGACTGCGAGAAAGCGCTCATCCTGTTAATGGATGATTATGAAGACGCCTTATTGGCAACTTGTGCCAAACGTAGGAGAATTGAGTTAATTATTACTCGCAATCTAAAAGACTTCGTTGGGTCACCAGTTACAGCAATTACACCCGATGACTTCCTTGCTAATTATTTTGAATAAGTTCGATATTCTTTGACCGTATTTTATGAGCGCCCTTTGATTACGGTAAGATATCCAAGATACTGCTCAACCAGTTGACAACTTTTATTTGATTGCATAATAAATCACTCTCCTTGCTAGTAGTATTGACATGATCTGCAAAGGAGAGTTTTCTGTATAATAATTGAAAGTTCCATTAAACCTAGGTTTTAAGAAGATTGGTAGGATTATACGAAGTACGCCAGGCCATTTTCTCCATTATAAGTAAATAAGCACAAGCATCGAATCATATCATCAGATCGTTTACGGCTAACAACACGGGTTGATTTATAATAGCGTATTTTAGTTAGAAAGTGTTATGAATGCATTCCAAAAGGTAGACAAATAGCAAAATGGGAAGAAGAGCTGGGCGCTACACTGGGATAACGGAAGGAGGGGATTGAGCTAGGTCTCTGACGCTCAAAGAATACCTATCTCCAAATCAATAGTCCTTTTCTGAGCACGTATAGTTAAATGAACACTAATGGCAAACGAGTTGTGATTTAGCTTAGGTCAAGCGCAGTAGAGTATACTTTAGGCAGGTGTTGATCTGCTTGCTAGAAGAAACCGATGATTGTCTTATTGTCTTATGGACTTTTGTGTCAAAGATTTCGAATGAGGTCGGTTTATAAACTCTTTATAAACTTTTGTGTCAATTAGTTCCGAACTTTTGTGTCGCCCGTCAGAGTTGTTAGTAATTTTATTGGGTCCGATAATAGATATTATGTAAAGTAGAGCATAAAATACGGCTAGGGGGTAATACTAAAAACAGCCTGAAAAGCCCGACACGGATTTCACAAGCACAATCTTATCCGTATCGATTTATCAGGCTATCTGTGTCTGAGTAATTATGTTTTTCACGTTACATTGGAGAAACGCTTTCAGTATTTTGTCACTGGACCAATGAATTCGCCAATTTTGCCTGTCCTAACCTATTATTAGAGTCAGCGATTCAATCCAAGTTAAAAAAACAACCTCTAGGAGCTCTATAATGCTTTGAAAATCAGAGCCTAGTATGATTCATCCAAGTTGAGGAATCTATGGCAACAGGCGTCAATTTAGACGTCAGGATATATTATACTAATACAAGCACTTTATAGGCACATAATAAACACTTAAAGTTGATTGATGATTACTTAAGTAATTTTAAGTTGAATTATTGAACCCAGATTTATCTCGCTAAACAGAATATCACTCCTCGTATGGTTACAAATTCCTATTTAGTGAAGAGTTTTTTACTTTTTCTTCTATTTCACATTGAAGTTCTACCAACTTGAGTTTTACTCTTAACATTTATTGTCAGGTTAAACTGAACTCTTTCATCTAATTGCTCTGCTAATACTAATAAATTAACAGAAAGAAATTTATCTTCCGTTTCCCCTTCCCCATTGCAATAATTATTTTGACTATTACACTACTACTTTAAACAAGAAAAAGATGATTCAAAGAAATCTAAAGTCCTTGGAAAGTCTTGGGGTTGGGGTTAAGGTAAACATCACCGGAAGTTAGAGAATAATCATCTTTAAAGAAACAAGCCACCAAGCAGTAGGCTTATTTGTCATGCAATTATATAGTTGAGTCGTTATCTAGTTTTTGGGGGTGTTTTATGACTGGCCCGGTAACATCCGCGAACTTCAAAACGTCATGGAGCGCGCTATGCTTACTTCTGATGAAGAATTAATCAGTCATAAATCCATCCTTAATCTCTTTGATTCCCTGTCTCCTATTCCTCAGGAGCATGGGATCGAAGAAATAATGCCCATCGAGCAAATGGAAAAGCAAATGATCCGCTTGGCGTTAAAACGGTTCGGCGACTCTGCCGAAGGAAAGAAGCAAGCTGCCAAGGCCTTGAAGAAATCCCTGGCAACTCTATATAATAAGCTGAGAACTATGACCTAACTTGCAATAAACTAATTTCAAACTAATCCTTGTCAAACTAAACTTATGTTCGATCAAATTCTATTATTTAGAATTTTTTGTGTATAAATTTTGATTAATAAGAATTCATTACTCCCCCTTCTCAATTCTTAACTTAATATTCCATCGGCTGAACCTTAATGCAGATAAGGCTTTGTACGGCCTCCGGGATAAATATTTTTAAAATACAGTTAAATCATCTCGAATTGGCACACAGCTTGCATCTAACTTTCAAACATGCAGTATATATCATTACAACTTGAGAGGAGAGGATCCGGGATTTATGAGTACACCACAAAAGCCTGATCATTTCTTGATTCGCAGAGTCCATTCTTTATTAGGGTTAGTGCCCATCGGTCTGTTCTTGATCTTTCACATGTTTCTTAATCTCTCTGCCCGCGGAGGGCCGGAGATGTATGACAAGGTCATCTTGGATTCCCATTGATGGGACTTATAATTTAGGTTCTGGCCCTCGTTTGGCTGAGGTCAAACGTCAGTGGGCCTACGAATTGTCAAAGTGTATGACTTGCGGATGTTGTATGGAAGCATGCCCACAAGTGAATTCACGCTCCAAATTTATTGGCCCTTCGGCAATATCCCAAGTCCGTCTCTTTAATGCCCACCCGACCGGAGAAATGAATAAACACGAACGGTTAGCTCCGTTACTCGATGAAGGCGGGATTGCTGATTGCGGCAATGCTCAGAACTGTGTTCGTGCTTGTCCAAAAGAAATGCCTTTGACAACGAGTCTGGCAGATTTAAACCGTGAAATTAACAAATTTGCACTTGACCGTTGGCTTCGAAAATAGTTCAACAACTATATTCGATAAAAATTAAGAGGAAAATTTTCAAAAAGGAGATTAGCTAAATGAGATCATTAAGAGAAGATGCTTTAGAGCTTCATCGTAACAATGTGGGGAAACTGGAAGTACACAGTAAAGTGCCTGTCCGAAACAGCCGGGATTTATCCTTGGCCTACTCTCCAGGAGTTGCAGAACCTTGTTTAGATATCCAGAAAGATAACGACTTAGCGTATGTTTATACAAACAAAGGCAATTTTGTGGCAGTAGTCTCGAATGGAACTGCAGTTCTCGGGCTCGGAAACATCGGGGCACCCGCCTCCCTGCCCGTCATGGAAGGAAAATCCGTCCTTTTTAAAACCTTTGCAGGAGTTGATGCTTTCCCGATCTGCTTAAACTCTGAAGATGTCGAAAAAGTTGTTGAGACGGTAAAGCTTTTGGAACCAACCTTTGGCGGAATCAACTTGGAAGACATCAGTGCGCCGGCCTGCTTCGAGATTGAGGAGCGGCTCAAAAAAGAAATGAACATTCCTGTTTTCCATGATGATCAACATGGCACAGCCATCGTCGTTATGGCTGGTATGATCAATGCTCTTAAAGTCGTTGGCAAACGATTGGATAACATTCGCGTTGTTACCAATGGAGCCGGCGCCGCTGGTGTGGCCATTATTAAATTACTCATGAGTATGGGTGTAAAAGAGGTCATTATGTGTGATACCAAAGGAACCATCTATAAAGGGCGCCCTGTCGGGATGAATAAATCCAAAGACGCCATTGCTGAAGTAACCAATCTTCAGAAGCTAGCAGGTTCCCTCGCCGACGCTTTAGTAGGTGCTGATGTCTTCATCGGCGTTTCAGCAGCCAATACCTTAACTCCTGAGATGATTAAATCCATGGCTGTCGACCCAATCATCTTTGCCATGGCAAACCCAGTTCCGGAAATAATGCCTGAACTCGCTAAAGAAGCAGGAGCTAAAGTTGTTGGCACCGGTCGTTCGGATTATCCAAACCAAGTTAACAACGTCTCGGCCTTTCCCGGTATATTTAGAGGTGCTCTAGATGTTCGCGCTGCTCAAATTAATGAAGAAATGAAAATAGCAGCAGCCTACGCGATTGCAAGCTTGGTCAGCGACGAAGAACGCAACCCTGATTACGTAATCCCGAAAGCTTTCGATCCCCGCGTCGCCCCCGCTGTAGCGGCAGCAGTTGCCAAGGCCGCTATGGACAGCGGAGCAGCCCGAATAACCGTTGACCCTGAAGAAATTTCCAAGAAAGTATGGGCTATCCGTCCAGAGTAGTCTTCGCGGGCCACAAATAAAGGCTTTATAAACTCGTATTGCCTTAAGGCATTCGAACCTTTCCGGCACGCCTTTGTCAGGCGCGTTAGGACTTGAAATATCTTGATGCTGTGAAGACGCTATTAGCCTTCGGCACAAAAACCGAAGGCTATTTTTTTTGCCTGAAAGCACCGCCGCTTCAGCAATTAAGCTTCTGTATGATTTCCACCGATCATTATTGAGGAATTCACTTATTATGTATTTTATCACCATCATTTACTTAATTTAACTCCGAAATGGATATACCTCCCCTACCCCAAAATTAGTCTTCTTATTTAGTTGCCTAATCTCTATGCGCTACTCAAAACTAATTCGGCTTCAGCAATTTAGCCTCTGTATGAATTTATCCGCTTCATATCCTATATTTAAATGACTTTTCGAATTGTCCTCAACATTTATCTAATTCTCTTTAAAAAAGAATACACCTTCCCCTACCCCATGTTTTAGATTCTTATTTAATTACTCAATTTCTATGAGCTACTAAAAACCAATTCAGCTCGATACTTCAGCAGATATAGTTCTTTCAATAAAAGTCTTACCATTTCTCGTTGAGTTGTAAAACGGTTTCTCAGTCGCCTCACTAAAAATAATTGCATAATATTCGATGCCATAAAGATCAAATATAGCACTGCTTCTACTGCCTTCCCCCCATGCACAAAGCTATGCTCTAAACCACATTTGCTTTTCAAGTTATTAAAAATCGAGTTCTCAATATCCCAACGTGCTCTTATAATTTTAAACAATGTCTTGAGCGCCATCCATACATGTCGTTACGATCATAATCTGTGTGCGCTGTTTGTTCTTATGTTTAAGAGCAAATTTTATAAAACGCAACGGTTGCTCTACGTTGTCCATAGTAAATGTTGACTCGTAAACTTCAACTTTCTCAAATCCTTTTTCATCTTCCCAAACCTCAACTGCCTCTGACTTATTCACCTTCTTTTTTGCTAACCGCAAACTATTATTGTTATTGTTTTTTGCTCGGACAATTGCATCAATACCAAGATTTTTGCAGTGGTTAATCCAGATGGAATTACAGGCAAGGGCATCATAAACTACAACTTCGATTAATTTATTATGACTCTTCACGACGCTTGAAATCAGCCTTTTCCCTACGCTCAACTCCCCTTCATCCTTCGAAATGGAATCTTGTCCGGGCTTGTACATCTCAAAGCCAATAACCAGTTTGGGGCCAATCCCTACTGTTGACATTACAGCGCCACTATGGAAACAATGAGTCTTTTCGCCTTTATTATTTTTCAAGCATTCTGGACAGCTTTTCTTATTGCTCCCGAAGAATTTTGTTCCATCGATAGCAACCACAGTATATCCGTCAATGGTTCCGTTTTCAAAAGCCTTATTCTCAACTGCCTTTCGTCAGTCAGTTTATTCAAACCACGTTCGAGATGGTAAACATTCTTCATATATCTCACTAATTTTACAAAGAAGTTTTTTCGCATTTCATCCTCTCTCTCCTCTGATTTTAGCAGAATGAAAGGTCTGACAAAAGCTTTAAAAAACTCCGAATTTGATACACTTTTGAAATCGGTAAAGATACCAGTGAAATCAATGGTTTGACTGTGGTTGAGGCTAAAGTGCTGATTAATTATGGTACATAAATTATACCAATTTTCTCCCTACAAAATTACAAGACCGCCCAAACCTAAGGTTTTAAGCGGTCTTGGCAACTCTGTTTTTACACAGCCCGCCCCTTCAGCTTAGGTATTAGTTCATGATGATTTATATATAATGCCGGTAGTTTACGGCCAGAGCCAAATAGCCAGTATAATCCAAATGCCTGGGTTGTTTACGAGACTTACTTATCAAGTACTAAATCACTGACAAATCCGGGAAAGAAATTTTTCTTCATGCTATCACGTAATTCTCCACGCAGATCAGGATGTGCAATAGCAACTAGCGCCTTTGCACGTTCTGTTATGCTTTTATAACGCAAATCGGCAACACCATATTCAGTGATTACAAATTGGGCATAATGGCGTGGAACTGTAACCGGAGTTCCCGGTGGCAAATCCGGAACAATTGATGATATTAGAGAACCATCGTCTCTTTTTCTGCTGGAAGTAATTAATGTCATTCCAAAACCGCCTGGTGAGAGTTGGGCGCCTATCATAAAGTCAAGCTGTCCACCAACACCGCTTACCATACGTGATCCTATTCCCTCTGAAGTAATCTGACCGGTCAAATCACAGTTTATTGCCATATTAATGGCTTTCATGTTAGGATGTTGGGCAATAAAAGCAGGGTTATTAGTATAGGATGCTGGATATAATTGACAAGCTGGATTATTTTCGACATAATCATACATACTCTGTTCTCCCAAACAGAAGGTAGCAATAGTTATACCTTTGTGAAAAGGCTTTCTAGCATTGGTGACAATACCTTTCTCAATCAACTCGGGCAGCCCAATAGGAAACATCTCTGTATGTACACCGAGATCATGTTTTCCTTCAATACCAGCAACAACTGCTTCAGTAATACCGCCTATCCCCATCTGAATAGTATCTCCATCGTTAATTAGTTCCAGAACATAATTACCTATGGCTTTTTCAACTTCAGTAGGGGTACTTCTTGGAACTATAAGCGGGGGGGTGGCGTTTTCTATGAAGTAATCAAATTCGGATACATGCATCCAGTTATTACCATTCACAACTGGAAGGAACTCATTAACTTCAGCTATTGCTAAACGCAGTTTACCAGATGCTTTGCCAAAGCTAATACTGTCTATTGTATAAAAATTACTTAAGCCAAGATTAACATATCCATCTTTAGTGGGAGGAGTTACTTGGGCAATGAAAATGCTAGCCCTTCGCGATATCTTCTCATGGCAATCAACGACGTTTGATGGTAGATAATCACAAAGCTTGTGCTGATAGGTTTTTCGTACCGTCTTATGACCATAACCTGTTTGATGGTTAATATGACCATATGATTTGACCAAAAATTCTGGATTTAATAACCTCGAAGCACGAATTTGAAGTGCATCAAACATTATAACATCTTCCAACTCTTCATAACGGGCTAAAATAGCATTGTAAACATCACTTGAACAATTTCCAGGTCCTAAACCAGTCGCAACGTAATCTCCGGATTGCACTAGTTTCGCAGCATCGTTTATCGAGATCAGTTTCCTTTGATATTCATCTTTCCAACTCATTACATAAACCTCCTAATGGTTGAATTTGGTGTTTTTATGTCTAGGAAAGAATTCACAACTATAATCCTAATCCTCTGCTCACTATAACCTTCATAACTTCAGAGGTACCAGCAAAAATCGATTTTATCCGTGTATCAGTAAAGATTCGGGAAATTTCATATTCAGAACAGTAACCATAACCGCCAAACAATTGCAGACATCTTGAAGCTACCTTATGTGCCGTCTCACAGATCCAGTATTTGCCCATGCTGACTTCTTGTAAAATGTCTTTGTGTGCCATGTGATCAGCGATAAGAGCATCGGTAAAGGTTCGGGCAATTTGCACCTCAGAAGCACACTCAGCCAGAACAAATTGCGTATTTTGAAACTTGCTTAAAGGTTGTCCAAACGCCTGACGTTCCTTGACGTATTGAATGGTTAATTCCAAAGCTCTTTCTGCCAAACATGTACTTCCTTGGCAAGTAACGATTCTTTCTTGTTGTAGTTTCTGCATCAGGTAGGTAAAGCCAGCCCCTTCTTTACCAAGCAAATTATCTACTGGCACCCGGCAATCGTTAAAGAACAATTCACATGTATCCTGGGCATGTAAACCTATTTTGGGGATACTCTGACCTCTTTCAAAACCCGGAGTATCTCTTTCTACAACGAAGAGGCTGATCCCTTTGGCACCTGCGGTGGGATCGGTCTTGGCAGCTACAACTATTAAATCAGCCAGTATTCCATTGGAAATAAAGGTTTTTGAACCATTCAGTATATAATAATCTCCATTTTTAACAGCCTTAGTGCGAATGGCAGCCAGGTCAGAGCCTGTTCCTGGTTCAGTCATAGCTACGGCCAGAATTTTCTCTCCGCTGACGCAACCAGGCAGCCATAGGGCCTTTTGTTCATCATTAGCATAAGAAGCGATATACGGAGCAACAACTGCACTATGCAGGGGGCTAAAAAAGCCCATTAGAGACCGATGACCTATTTCTTCCATAATAATCATATCGTAAAGAAAGTCGGCACCACTGCCACCATATTGCTCATCAACCCAATTACATAAAAAACCATAGTCTCCCATTTTCTTAAACGCATCTCGTGCTACGATTGAATTTTTTTCCCATTCTTCATAGTGAGGTACTAACTCATTTTCGACAAAATCGCGGAATGTCTTTCTAAACATCTCGTGCTCTTGGGTAAACGGCAGTTTTCTTTCCATTATAATCATCCTCCTCAAGTCTTATTGTCATTTATAACATGACAATAAATAAATAAATACTAAAAAATGTTATCATATTTCAATATTTTACTTATCATCACATCCTTCTCGCATTACTTGTTTGAAAAAGCCTTTCCAATCGTTGCATACTAAACTTAGCAATAACCGTGCCAATAATTAAAAAGTCGGAATAGTCGCATTTTTATATTTCAAGATCGCCCACATGTTCCATATATGGAACACAGTTGTCTAAAAGTGAAACACAGCATGAGGTTTATATGATAAAACAATCCGGAGAGCCTTTGAACAGATGATCGGAATATTATGAATACTGCAAGAACCCTTGGCGTATTGGAATGAATGGTGCTTGGGATGGGATAGTCGCAGGCATAGTATTGTCTTTTTCCAGAGCCCTCGGTGAATTTAGGACAAATCTGATGGTAACCTGAAATAATGTGGCTATTTCAATAGCCGCGCTTTTTGCGGTTGAAGATGGTACTAGCCAAGGCTATACATTATCATAGTGATCGTTCCCCATACTCCTTTATCAAAGTGAATTGTTATGTACCGTCATCCACTTTGGCTGTACACCCCTGTCACATGGCGTTTATAACCATCTTTCGCCAAGGCTGACGCTATAACCCCTTTGACTATGGTTCAGGCAGTATAGCTTTTATCCTTATACAGGCAGAATGGTTTGGGAACTTGTACCTTTACTAACATGCTATGGTACCCTTCCCTTAGGGCTTAGTTGGTTAACGACGGGTTTTAGCGTTGAACCCGCTACTGTCTATTGGTAGATTTCTTCTCAGCCCGTGCATCATTTCTGATACTTACGAGCGCACGTGAATGGCAATCCCACCCAATGGATAGAATCCATCCACTGGGTGGGATTGCCATTCAGCAACTAGGGCATGATATTGTCCGTCACTTTACTAGCCATACCTGCAGAGACGTCGATACCATAGATATCTCGTATGTGGTCTTCAATATCCCGAGTAGACATATCTTTAGCATACATGGCAATGATCTGCTCTTCCAAACCATTAACGGCTTTCTCATGTTTTTTAATGATTTCAGGTTCAAAAACTTGCTTTAAATAACTCTCTGAGCTTTTCTTGAATGTCCTCAACACTACGACATTCACCCAATGTTTCATCTTTGAAACATATCATATTCTTTTTCCCCTCTTACTGTAAGACACTTCTATCTTCCTTTTAATCTCTCCCCCTGTTTACGGGCTTTCTTTTAAATTGGCATATCATTTGCATATTTCATTTCTTCATTCTTCATTCTTCATCTTCGTTGTTCTGCCATTAGGAGGTGATAGTAGACAGGTTAATGCAAATTAAATAAAAGCAAGACCAAAATAAAAAAGAGGAAATTGATATCTATTAGAAAACAAAATTGCAGCTAAGGAACGGATATATTTACTCCCGAAGATCATCGGGGTCCTTTTATTTACCAGGAATTCAGGTTATTAATGTTGAGACTTCTTGGTTTATAACACTAATTACTCGAAGAGACCTTCAGCTATAGTTTTAAGGATTCAAATATTAGATAAAGGGGAATTGATAATGGAACTTACAAATAAAACTACTATCGTTACCGGCGGAGCTTCAGGGCTTGGAGAAGCAGTTGTGCGGAGATTTGTCAAGGCAGGTTCAAATGTTGTAATTTTGGACCTAAATGAAGAAAGAGGCCCTGCGATTGTTTCTGAGTTGGGAAGCCAGGTGGCCTTTACAAAAACCAACGTTGCTATTAACGAAGATGTAGAGGCAGCCATTAAATTTGCATTAGAAAAATTTGACCGGATAGATGTTGTGGTAAATTGTGCTGCCGTTGGAATAGCGCAGAAAACTGCCGATCCTAAGAAAGGCGCTCACGACCTGAACCTATTTAAAAAGGTTATTAACATCAACCTGATTGGAACATTTGATGTAATCCGTAACGCTGCCATGGCCATGATTCAGAATGAGCCCAATGCAGATGGCGAAAGAGGAGTTATTATAAATACTGCATCGGTTGCTGCATTTGATGGACAGATTGGCCAGGTGGCCTATGCAGCAAGCAAGGCCGCCCAGGTTGGCATGACGCTCCCCTTAGCTCGTGACCTTTCCAAATTTGGTATCAGAGCAGCGACAATTGCTCCCGGAACTTTTGATACTCCTATGCTAGAAGGGTTGCCCGATAACGTCAAGGATGCGTTAGGCAAGATGGTTCCCTTCCCCTCAAGGTTAGGCAGACCTGATGAATACGCCATGCTGGCCCAGCAGATTGTGGAAAACCCAATGATTAACGGAGAATCCATTCGTTTAGACGGCGCCATTCGTATGCAACCCAAATAGTAATTTAAACTAGTTAAAATTGATCAGGAGGTAGTTTTTATGTCAAAAAACGATAACGATATTGTAGTAGTATCCTTTGCCCGTACTGCTTTTGACCGCTTTGGGGGAGTAACGAAAAATATTCCTAGTTCAGACTTGGCAAGCTGGGTTATCGCCGAGTTAGTCAAAAGATCAGGTCTTCCATCGGAAGCCGTTGATGACGTTAATTTGGGTCAATGCATTTTAGGAGAAGCATGGACTCAATCGGATATAATCGGCAGACAGGCATTGATTAAAGCCGGCCTGCGCGAAGAAACTATTTCCAACAACATAGATCGGGCTTGTTGTTCCTCCACCAGCGCTCTACAGTTGTCCTGGAAAAACCTGATGCTCGGTGAAGCTGAATTAAGTATTGCTGTAGGTGTTGACAATATGGGCCGTGCACCGTATTACCTGCCACCGGAACGCCGTTGGGATGGTCAACGCATAGGGGATATGAAGTTGATCGATAAATTAATGAACTTGGGATACGCAGGATTTGGGGTATTGGCTGTCGATGCCGGAGAGGTTGCCCTGGAGTATGGAATTACCAGAGAAATGCAGGATGAATGGGCTGAACGCAGTCATGCCCTTTGGGGCGAAGCCGATTCCAAAGGATATTTTAAGGAAGAAATCTTCCCTGTTGAAATTTCCCAAGGGAAAACGAAGCCACCAATCATTTTTGATCGTGACCAGCAACCCCGTCCGGGCACTACAGTAGAAACTCTTGCCAAACTACCCACGGCCAATGGAAGTCCTACAGTAACCGCGGGAAATGCCCCGGGTCTAAACACCGGTTCAGCAGGAGTAATGGTAACTACCCGTAAAAAGGCTCAGGAATTAGGATTAGAACCGCTCGCTACTGTACTAAGGGTAGCCAGTATAGCCTTAAAACCTAGACAAATTGCGGTTGCCCCGGCACCAGCAATTCAAAAGGGTCTGGAGCTTACTGGGTTGAAACTTGATGATATCAAACTTATTGAAATTAATGAAGCTTTTGCTGCTATGCCTTTAGTCGCTACTAAAATTTTGGGTGATGGTGATGAAGCGAAAATTAAGAAGTTACGCGACATTACCAATGTAAACGGTGGCGCGGTAGCAATGGGCCACCCAGTAGGTGCAAGTGGTTTACGGATCACCATGACACTTATAGCTGAACTGCGCCGTCGTGGTGGAGGTTATGGGGTAGCCTCCATATGTGGAGGCCTGGCCCAGGGAGATGCAGTTATACTTAAGGTTGATTAAATATTGTTTGCATAAATATGTGATCATAATGGGCGTTGCACAAAAAATTCGCCCCGATTTTCAGCTATTGAAAATCGGGGCGAATTTCGCGTTCTTATAAAAATCCTTCACTTGCAACATCTTGGATGTATTTATACTGTTTCTTGATCAGCCTCTTGAACTGGGCATCGGACAGATCATCAAACTTATCGGTTCCTTCTTCTACTAGACATTCATAAATTAGATCCGCATATTCCCTGTCTTCTCGAACCATCTTCCGATAGCGCTTTTCTACCTCATAGGGGAAGTCCAGATAATAACTCATGCAGTCGATTTCACCAGCTAGAAACGATTTCGTCATATCCATTATGTAGTTAATATTCGAGACTCGCTATTGGTGACGTGGCTTGCGTCTTACCAAGCGGGATTTCCACCCGCTAAATTACACGACCTATGCTCGGTCGCGACCGAAAGTTGAGTTATAAACTTCAACGGAGTAATTACGCAATAAGCGTTATAAAAATACATTTCCATCCAATCCCAATTTATTCAACCTAGAATAAAAACGAGTTCTGCTCATGTTCAACAGCTTAGCTGCTTTGCTTTTGTTCCCGCCTGTTTTCTCCAGCACAGAAAGGATAATGTCCCTTTCGGTCAGATTTAATTTTTCCCGATAATCATCTTGCACTACATGATGTATGACTTGTTCGCCGTGCTCTTCAACATTTGAATTAATATTACCGATCATCAGATATGCCGGCAGGTGCTCCGGTGTAATTCTACCCTTTTGGGCGTAGTTGGCCGCTCGTTCCATTACATTCTCCAATTCCCGGATATTTCCTGGCCACGAATAGTTTAATAAGATCTCAAATACTTCAGGAATGAATCCGGTAATTTCCGTCTTTAAAATACGGTTAAACTTTTCGATGAAGCTTGATACTAATAATTTAATGTCTTCTTTCCGCTCCCTTAAAGGGGGAGAGTGTAAATTGATCACGTTAATTCGGTAGTAAAGATCTCCCCGAAAGATACCCTCATCCATAGCCTTCCGCAGCTCCCGATGAGTTGCAGCTAAAATACGCACATCAATATCAATCGATTTGGTCCCGCCCACCCTCTCAATTTTGCGTTCTTGAATGACTCTTAAGAGTTTCGCCTGTAAGCTTAAGGACATATCGCCAATCTCGTCCAGCAGAATTGTTCCTTTGTTTGCCAGCTCAAAACGTCCAAGTTTTCCATTCTTGTTTGCCCCCGAAAAAGCGCCGGGCTCGTAGCCAAATAGCTCCGACTCAAGTAATTGTTCTGGAATAGCAGCACAATTTATGCTCACAAATGGACCATTTCTCCTTGGACTATTATAGTGAAGTCCCTGGGCAACCAATTCTTTACCAGTTCCACTTTCGCCAGTAACTAAAACAGTAGAATTTGTTTGCGATATTTTTTGAATTTCCTCCCTTAACTTAATTATTAGTGGACTTGTCCCAAGAATATTGGCTGGTTCCACCATGATTGATTTGGATTTTTGCAGTTCTTCTTTGTAATAAGTAACCTTGCTCTGAAGCGAATTAACTTTCTTAATCAATTCCCTAATCTCCGGAAGTTGAGGAAATATTATTTTCCCAACTGCACCGGCAGGGACGCCATCTTTGATGATAGGCAATCTGGAAACTAAATATTGTTGATCCCCAATACCTTGAATTTCGCTAAGTTCTGGTATCCCAGATTGGGCAACGACGTGCAGACGGCTTTGTTCCATCAATTTAGTCACATGTTGATTGATCGCATCTTCCCGTTTGACCTTCAAGAAGTCAGCAGTGGCCTTATTAATCAGGGAGACATACCCTTTCCCATCAACAACTATTAGTCCATCATTAATGATATTGATGACGGTATCAAGTGTCCTGTTGAGCTTTTTGACAAACTCAAGTTCTCTGGCAGTCTGAGCCAGCTCGGTTAGGTCATGAAATATAGCAATCGCTCCTGTAACTGAGGTCCCATCGTGAATAGGCATAATATTAACGATGGTTTCAATTTTATTCCATTCGTATTTAATCCCAATTTTTTCCTCCCCTTGTTTAAGGATTGGTTTAAGGTTCAATCCGTTCAAAACTCTGTCATAGGGTACTCCTAATAACTTTTCGCTGCTAAGGCCTAGTATTTTCTCCGCGTTTTTATTAATTAGGGAAATAACTCCATCGCGGTCAAAGGCTACTACTCCGTTATGCATTGAGTCTAGAATGGCGGTCAGCTGAGCATTTAGAAGGTTCGATTTTCTTAACAGGGTTAAAACCATATTAGCCTTGGTAAATACCCCGACGACCCTACCTTGTTTATCCACAACCGGGGCAGATCCAACTGGACTTCTTTTGACTGCCTCTTCCACCTCTTCGTAAGGGGTACTTTCAGGTAGACTGTAAACATCTTTGGTAATCCAAGGATCGATCATATCCTCTAGTGATGATCGGTTCAGAAGAGCATTGTAAAGGTTTGTTCTGGTAAACACTCCAATTAGTTCACAGGTCGTTGTGACAACAGGAAGGCCATCAATTTTGGTCTGCTTAAAAATTAGTATTGCCTTCTCTAAAGTGTCCTCTGGCTTTAGGTATACCATTTCCATGTTGATAATGTCCTTAAAGAGCATTCAATCACCCCCAATTCTAATGGATTTCCAATCAACCATTAGAGTCTGCTTACAGTCAATATTGTATCACAAGAATTGATTAGGTTGTAACGAAAGACGTACAGAAGTGTTCGCATCTGTAATACTTTTAATACATATAAGTGTAGCGAGCTTTATTACTTAAACTGGTTTGTGCGGTGACTCAACTTGCTAATTAAACTTATGAGGGCATCAATCAGAATTAATTGTTGTAATTATAATTATAACGATTTATGTGCGACAAAAAAATACGTCTTCAGTATCCCTCTAGCAGCATTTTTGTTGGCATATAATTTGCATATACATATATCTGTGACGATCAGAATATTCTGAACACTCTAACGTGAAATGGAGGTCGATCATAAGGGCTTGTTAAGTTGCAGCAAAAGGAAACAAAGAGATAAAGAGTGTAAAGTCAATTCTTGATAGTGGGGGATGCCGAGAAGTTTATTAACGACGCGGACAATACTTACGGTGGAAAAATAGTGGTTAATCCATCAGGCGGATTAATGTCAAAGGGTCACCCCCTTGGTGCGACTGGTCTGGCCCAATGTACAGAACTGGTATGGCAACTGCGGGGCCAGGCTGATAAACGTCAAGTGCCAGAGGCGAAAATTGCTTTGCAACATAACATCGGCCTGGGTGGAGCTTGTGTGGTAACAATGTACCGAAAAGGTTAGTAGGGACGATTTTGACGAGGAGGGGTAATTATGAGTGTTCAGGAGCACCTGACCAGACACCTGTTAATCGGGGAGTTACTCACCAAAAACTCCAGAAAGTATCCCGATAAACTAGCTTTTCAAGAGGGAGACTGTAAATTCACCTATGTTGAATATAATATCCGGGTAAATAAACTGGTCAATGCTTTAACTAGCCTTGGAATCGGTGCTGGAGACAAGGTAGCAGTCTTTTTGTTCAATGGCCTGGAAATCATCGACTGCTATTTTGCCCTTGCCAAGCTGGGTGCTGTGGCTGTACCAGTCAATTTCCGTTTTGTAGGTCCTGAGATAGTCTATATTGTTGACAATTCTGACTCAGTGGCAGTGATCTTTGACCAAGTCTTTGAAAAGATGATTGATTCTGTGAAAGATCAGATACCAAAGGTCAAGCATTTTATCACTGGTACCTAATGGAAGCGAATTGTCATATGCAATTAACTATAATGAGTTTTTGATCTCAGGGAACGGGGAAGAACCTTGTATATCTGTAAATGACAATGACCCTGCTCACATTATGTATACCTCCGGAACAACAGGAAGACCCAAAGGGGCCATCCTCTCCCACAAGAACCAATTGTCCAACGCCTTAAGTGTCTTGATAGAACGTGATTCCAGTCCCGACGAAATATTTCTGTGCATCCCGCCCCTCTTTCACGAGGCGGCTCTGGCTCTAACCTTGGAAACAGTCATGATGGGAGGTTCAACCATCATTCAAAGGCAATTTGACCCGGCAGCAATTTCCGAAACGATAGGAAAGGAAAAAATAACGACCCTCTTTATGGTCCCTGCGATGTGGAATGCGCTACTGCAAGTACCCAACCTTGGAAAATTCAATTTTAGCTCTCTTAAGCTAGCTATTACAGGTGCGGCAATCTTGCCACAGAGCCTAAGAAAGGCTATTTCCGGGATAATCCCGAATGTTAAGCTCTATGATATGTTCGGTCAGACAGAAATGAGTCCAGTCACAACTTTGTTAAAACCAAAGGATGCACTGCGCAAAACTGCTTCTGTGGGAAAACCCATCATTGGGGTCGAAATACGGGTTGTCGATTACCATGGACAAGACGTACCCGTCGGACAGGTCGGAGAGATTATTTACCGCAGCGCTGGCATGCTCTTAGAATACTACAAGAATTCCGAAGCCACCGAGCAAGCCATTGTGGACGGTTGGTTCCACAGTGGTGACCTTGTGCGCCTAGATAGTGAAGGGTTCGTCTACGTTGTTGACCGCAAGAAGGATATGGTGATCAGCGGCGGGGAAAATGTCTACCCAGCCGAGGTGGAAGCAGTGTTATACAACCATGAAAAAGTTCTGGAAGCAGCTGTGATCGGAATTCCCAGCGGAAAATGGGGCGAAGGGGTCCATGCGGTGGTCGTCTTGAAAAATGGCCAGTACATATCCGCCGTTGAGCTGTTGGAATACTGTGCTGCCCACTTGGCCGGTTATAAAAAGCCCCGGTCTATCGACTTTGCCGAAGCACTGCCGCGCAATGCTGCCGGAAAGGTGCTCAAAACCAAATTAAGAGAAAAGTTTGGCTCAGCAATGAAGTACTAACCTTCAAAATACGAGGGGAGCGAATCGGCGTGGCAAGCAAGAATATCAAGATCGGTCAAATCATTGGTAGTTTCGAATTTCGTGTAGAAGCGGGCAAAATTAGGGAGTTAGCCCTGGCGATCGGCGACCCCAACCCTGTTTATTACAATAGTAATACAGCAAGAGAAAAGGGTTATCGCGACATTATTGCGTCGCCTACTTTTGGATTTGCTATGAATTTCTGGGGAGGAGCAGACTTTGATCTATTAGTCCGGGCGTTAGAACTGAATCCTTTGCGGATTTTACACGGAGAACAAGAATTCCAATACTTGGGTGAAATCAACCCCGGTGATTTAGTACAATGTTGTACCACAGTATCAAGCATAGAGGAAAAAAAATCGTGTCAGGCGGGTTATCCCTGTAATTAAAATAAAGAGAGGTAGCTTCACTATGACCATGGATTTAAAAACAGGTGACTATCAGATTTTTCGCAATTCATTCCGGAAATTTCTTGAGGCAGAAGTGGTTCCCTTTTATAACGCGTGGGAAGAGAACGGAATCATTCCCAAAGAGCTATGGCGTAAAGCTGGGCAGATGGGGTTTCTTTGCCCGTGGCTGGAAGAGAAGTATGGTGGGCCCGAAGCAGGGCTGGAGTATTCAGTAATTATTGCTGAGGAAATGGTTCTGGCCGGAGTCGTAGGCACCCTGTTTCCTTTGCACAGCGATATAATTGCTCCATATGTCTACAGTTTCGGAACAGAGGAGCAAAAACTGAAATGGTTGCCCAAATTTGCTAGCGGCGAAATAATATCAGCTATTGCCATGACAGAGCCCAACACAGGATCCGACCTTTCTGCCATTAAAACGACCGCTGTTCGAGAAGGAGACGAGTATGTCATAAACGGGTCCAAAACCTTCATTTCCAATGGAATCAACGCCAATCTAGTTATTGTAGCCTACAAAACGGACTCAAAGGCTATCCCGCCTCACCGGGGCATTAGCCTTATCGTAGTAGAAGAAGGAGCGCCAGGATTCATCAAGGGCCGCAAATTGGACAAAATGGGTATGCGTAGCCAGGACACCGCTGAGTTATTCTTTGAGGATTGTCGGGTACCGTGTACCAACCTAGTCGGTGAAGAAGGTTTGGGTTTCAAATACTTAATGCTTAAACTGCAGCAAGAAAGACTGTTTAGTTCTATATGGGGCCAGGCCATGGCGGAAAAAATGCTTAAAGAGACGATTGATTATTGTAAAAGCAGAACCATCTTTGGCAGACCGATTTCCGATTTCCAACATAATTCCTTTAAGATTGCTGAAATGGCAACTGAGGTTGAATTAGGTCGCACTTTTATCGATTCTTTGGTGGTAGACCATATGGCAGGCAAAAATGTAGTGAAGAAGGTATCCATGGCAAAATATTGGATAAACGAGATGGCTAATAGGATAGCTTACGATTGTCTGCAGTTATATGGCGGATATGGTTATATGGAAGAATACCCGATTTGCCGCGATTATCGAGACGTCAGAATTTTTACCATTTTTGCTGGCACCAGCGAGGTCATGAAAAGCATCATCGCCAAGGAAATTGGCTTATGATGAAGTGTGAGTAGTTTTGCCGCAATAAGCGGAGACCAAGCAGGACACACACAACAAATAGCGGACGGAAGTATGAATTTGACGGAATTTTCAATGAGAATAATTGAAATTTCAAAAAGCTTCAGTAGTGTAATTCCTGCAAACATGAGCGGGCATTTTAGTTGAATCTGGAACTACTGACTACCATACAGGCGGTGTTCGAGAAGAGCCGGCCGGAGGATTTTACTTCGTGCGGGTGCCCGGGAGGTTCCACGTCAACCTGATGGACCTCCCGTACTGGTCCCGCTTTTCTCCCGGCCGGGTGTCACCGGGCCGACCGATGGAAATCGGGCGCACAATATCATCAACCCGATTCGCTGACGTTCTTCAACCGGCACCTGAAGGGCCGCGCGGCAGCGCTGTTCGATGATCGGCCGAACAATACCCAGAAGTGCTCTTCGAAACGCGCCGACCTATTAGCAAAGCAAAGTATCGAGTGTATTTGGGGTACGGCAATGATTCGTGAAAAAAACAGCCACAAGACAGTATATCCCATTTTTGACGAACTATAACGCAAAAATGAAACTATTGTTTTGTGGCTGAAATGTTGGCGACTCCCCTTAGTGGTCCCAACTCTCTGTTGGCTCTTCAAAAACAACACGTCTACTCTTAGTATTATTACTCCTAAACAGCAAAAGCTAAATACTGATTTTACTAATACGTAAAGAAGGCTTTTGCTTTTGTTCAAAAAGTTATTTAAACCTCGCAAGCTGCTAAATGTCAAACAATCCGATTCAAAGTCGTTATCTAAGGATAACATTTACTCAGATATTGAACAGACCATTACAGAAACTCAAAGAACATTCGGTAATAGTGCCGACCTAGTTGTTTACAAATTTCAAACCTTTGATAAGACATTTTGTGCATTACTCTATCTCTTGCTCTCCAGCAGCGCACTATCCTTCCGGTAGATAAGAACCAACTATATCCTAACCATAAATTAGTACCCACATTATTCCAGACTATTTTTACGAGTTTAATGACTGCACCAAATTTGACAACTCCACAACAAAATGAATAGTTGGAGGTTTTTCATGAAGATCGAACACGTAATATCAGTTGCATCTCATTTGCAAGAATGGTACGACCAAGATATTTCAGTCTTTGTTGCCAATCAAGAAAATGTGTTGGCAGCTTACAATAATCCTAGACTTGATCTTAGAGTACAAACAGGCGATCCAACTGAGAAGTATAAGAATACTATTTCATATGAAGTATTACAATCTGGGGAGAGAACACTTGCCCATGTTCCCAAAGGAAAGTCCCAGTTTTCCATCTCCTACGTTGTTATTAGCAGCCCAATTCAAGATGACGGCAAATTGGTTGGAGTAATTACCATCGCAATATCTGCTGAAAAATACAATGCTCTGTTGGAAATTGGAGAAGAAATTCTATCATCAGTCGAAGAAATTTATGCTTCTGCTGAAAACCTTTCAGCCCAAAGCCAAGAACTATTTGCAACCGCTAAAACGATGGATGATGAAACCTTACATGTTAAAAGTGATATTATCCATGTTTCTGACATAACAACAGCCATAAAAAAAATATCACAGCAAAGCAATATCTTAGGTATCAATGCTGCTATTGAATCTGCTCGTGCGGGAGAAAGTGGTAGAGGGTTTAGAGTTGTCGCTGAAGAAATTAGGAAACTTGCAGAACACACAAAAAACTCTGCAATAACGATTGAACAAGATGTACTTGAAGTACAATCCTCTGTTAATCGTTTAGTTGAGTCTGTCAGTCAACTGGCCGTCGTTAGCGAATCCCAAGCTCAAGGAGTAACTGAGCTCACCCAGGCATTAAATCAAATATCGCGTATGGCTGAAAGGCTCGTCAAATTGGGCAATGTGTAACCATTTGGCAGAAGAACAGATGGATAAATCAACATACTTGGGTATGTAATAATTTTGTGTAAATGGAAATTTTACTTCTAAGATTTTTTTGGCAAAACTATAGGTAGCTCTTGCCAACTTGTAGAGGATAAGGTAATGCTGAAGAGCAACCTGAGCGCTCAGTTGGTTTCTGCTGAAGGAAATGGGGAGCATTGCAAAATGTTCCTTTTCCTAGTTTCATTTCCTTACAGGTAGAACCAAAGCGTTAAACTTCGGGTGCGTTGGGGGCAGAGCCCCCAAGCTTAAAGCACACTGAATCTGCCTTCAATTTGAATTGCAAATTGGGGTTCTCGGTCTCTTATTTTGGATAATTATGAATATTCGTTTAGTACTTTATCTTCTAAAGTGGGTATGCCGATTGGTCTCAGCTCTCCTTTTCCTTCCCTCTATAGGATCCTCTCGAGTGAGTTTTCCTACTTCATTGGTACTATGACGACACTACGACTACTGTTATCGCATCCCACCGCACTTCGTTTCCTTCGCTTGGCAGTACCATCCTTATTCTCATTGTTCGCTCTTCCCATAGCTGAGAACATGCCTTAGAAAGCCTGGAGTTGTTATCCCGTAATCCCCACCGGACACTTAAGATGGACGTAACAGTTTCTCCCAGGTTCCTGGGGAACCTCTTGTACATTTGCTCTGCTC
>LADV01000197.1 GCA_000961805.1 Peptococcaceae bacterium BRH_c23
GATAAGTGCAATGGTTGCCGGTCATGTGAGATAATCTGCTCCAACTTTCACGCTACACCGAAATATAGCAGTATTAATCCGGCAAGGTCTCGTATTCAGGTGATTCATGACCCAACGACCGACATTTGGCTTCCGGTGTTCGCAGGTGAATATACTCCAGCCGAATGCATGGGCAGAGGAAAGTATGTGATTGACGGAAAGGAATATGACGATTGCACCTTCTGCAGAGCTTCTTGCCCAGCCAGGGATAGATTCAAAGAGCCCGATTCCGGTCTCCCGTTAAAGTGCGATATGTGTGAAGAGAATGATCCCGGACAACCGCCCTTGTGTGTTCAGTGGTGTTACAATGAGGTCCTGATTTACGAAGAGAGGGAAGAGGAAGTCGAAGAAGAAGTCATTCTGGGCGAGATTGAGATAGGATTGGAATCATTGGTAAGCAAACATGGTTTGCAGAAGTTAGTGGACACCGTTGCCCGTATGACACAAAAGGACTAAAATTTTCTACCCCTGTGGAAAGGCCATAGCAATGCCTTAAGGACGTAAAGCAGATAGACGACATGATAGACCTGAGTTGGTTCGTCACGGAATGAAGTTTTTTCTGAAGGTTGATAAGCCTCTCTGTCCGTGCCGCAAGCGCAGGTCTTGACGTAGACGTTGAATCTTAACAAGGAATCAGGTGCTCCATGCAATGGGAGGTTCGGACTTTAATACAAAGTAAGGAGAAACCCAAGCCATGAACATAAAGCTAGAAAGAATAGCAGAGAGAGCTCGAAAGGAAACTGATCTGAAATTCACTTCCCTGGCGCATCACATATCAAAGGAGCTTATTTGGGAAAGTCTAGCCCGGATATCAAAGTATACTGCGCCGGGTGTAGACCATGAGGCGGTTGAAGGAGCGCAGAAGAGCTTTAACCTTTGGTTTGAAGAACTAATGAAGTCAATTCATCTGAAAAGCTATATCCCCCCGACGGGAGTAGGAGTTCCCAGAGTTGTGGATGTCGTCTTGCAATACAGTACTACTGAAGTATTATCCGCAATATATGAGCAAGACTTCCTCAACTATTCATTCGGAGGAAGGCCGGGACGAGGATTGCATAATGCTCTTGCAACCTTAAACGAGATAATTGCCGGGGAAAAAGTCAGTTGGGTGCTGGAAGCAAGCTTCAAGGACTTCTTCGGGAGCCTGGAAAACCAATGGATGATGGGGTTTGTACAACGTAGGGTGAGAGACCCTAGAATTATTTCCATGATAAGAGGGTGGCTGAAAGCCGGTGTTATGAAAGCCGGTAAAATCCAGGCGAGCGAAATTGGCACTACCCAGGGGGACTCGATTAGAGTCTTGCTGAGCAATGTTTATCTACATTATGTATTGGACCAGTGGTTTGAAACGTTAGTGAAGCCAGGATTAAAGGGTGAAGCATATTTAATTAGGTATATCGATGATTTTATAGTCTGTTTTCAATACCGTTCAGAAGCCACCCGTTTTCATGAAGCACTGGAGAAAAGGCTTGAGGAATTTTCCTTAAGTTTAGAACCGAACAAAACGAACCTAGTTGAATTTGGTCGCTTCCCAACTAAGCATTTTAAGGATCAAGTCAAAAGGGTAGATAAGATTTATTATTACGGTTTCACCAACTATGGCACTCAAGCAAGAATCATGAAATGCGAGGTGCAATAAAGTGAGAAGCCCAACAGAACATGCTAAACAATTAAAAGCAATGTATTCTAAAGAAGATGGACGATTGAAGGGTGAAGGAACTTGGGGGAAGCTTCCTTTCTTTTGGTTCCTCTTATTCCTCTCATACAAGTGCACAAGAAGGTGTAACTATTGTTATGCTTTAAATCAAGCTGGCGATAATGATGAAATGGAAATGGATGAGAATACGTTTTCAAGATTAGTAGAGTGGATTCCGGAAGTCTGGAAAATTAATAATGTTAAAGTGAACACCATTGGTTTTCTTGGAGGAGAACCCTTATTAAGGACAGATAGAATTAAGAAAATTATGGATACTGTCTATAAAAATACTGATGGTATGCAAGGGAATCTTTATACAAATGGTGACTTAATAGATTCCGTAAATTGGGATGATCTAGAAGATATCCAATGGATGACAACAAGTATAACAGATATTACCACTAAAGAGCTATCGAGAAGAATGAAGATAATTAGTGAAAGATCAAATGTTATTGGTCAAACAATAGCAGCTACCTTGGATGATCATAACTTAGCTAGAGTTCTGGATATAACAAGATTTGGAATAGAAAATGGATATCGTTTAAGATATCAAAAGGATATATACAGAGGAATAGATGCTGAATACAAGAAAAGATTGTTGCAGAAATACCATGAATTGTGTGATTTGCTGGAAAACTATACTATTAAGGGATACGATGTTCAAACTACTTTCTTGTTGGATACTTTAATTCCATTATGGGATCATGAATCTTCTCCATATATTTGTGGAAAAAGACTTGCTACAGTATTTCCTGATGGAAGCATTGGGCCATGTATTAGAGACCATTCATTTAAAACTGGAACAATATTTGACGCAAATCCGTTAAGTGCAATACAATGTGACACGTTTCATTATGAGGTTACAAGACCAGACATCCCAGATGAATGTAGGAAGTGTGAATCCAAAACTACCTGTCAGGGAGGATGTCCCCATGATAAATTGTTAATGACCGGTACTACTTCGGGAAAATCTGTTGCATGTGATATTCATAAAGAAATTATTCCAAGATTAAGACATCTGGATGGATTGAAGAGACTTATATGTTAAGTTTAGAGGAAGATATGATTCTGAAAGAAGTTTTAGATTATATTCCAACATTGTCAAAAGAGCGAAAACCCATCCTAGAATCTTTAAAACGGACTTTAGCGGAAGACATTGTTGCACCAGAAGCTTTACCACCCTGTGATTACGCTTTATGTGATGGATATGCTTTAAATTCACACTTGACTATTGGAGCAGCAAAGAATAATCCCAAATACTTTTCTGTCTTGGGTGAAGTTTGTGCCGGGGCAATTTATGAGGGCGAGATAAAATGCAATGGGGCTGTAAATATTATGACTGGGGCCTCCATTCCGAAGGGGACAGATTGCGTTATACAATTGGAATTGGTTGAAAGACAAGATGAACTGCTGATAGTAATTAATCAAGTTCAAAGTGGAATGAATGTTCGTATGGCAGGTTCAGACCTTGCCAAAGGTTCCATTGTAATAAATAGTGGATCTATCATCAGTCCATTAGAAATTGGCGTATTAGCAAGTTTGGGAAGAAGCAGCGCCGAAGTAATAAGGAGACCTATAGTGTCAGTTGCTGCTACGGGTGATGAAGTGATACCGGTGGGTGGGAAAAAAGATAGAGGGCAAGTATATAACAGTAATGCTCATTGTATTGCCGGTCTGGTATCTAGCTATGGGGGAACTCCTCGTTTATTAGATGTTATTCCTGATGACAAGAACAAATTACGGGATAGTATTATTAGGAGCTTTGGGTCAGACCTATTAATAACAATAGGGGGTACCTCAAGTGGCTTGAAGGACATAGTTTCCGAGCATGGTTTTGAAGAAATATCCTATGGAGATAGCCTTTATCACAACGGATTGCCGTTAAAAATATTAAAAGGTACAGATAACCGGATACTCCCACATTTGGCTTTGCCGGGAAAACCAGTAGGCAGTATTATAGTTTTTGAACTTTATGGTCGGTCTGTTCTTGAAAAAATGTCTGGAAGGAGAAGAAGTACTTTCAAAGTTTGCTGCGCTACCATGCAAAACGAGATTATCAATGCCGGCAAAGCAAACATTTATGCCCGGGTGAAGTTGCAAAAGAAGCAAGAATTTTATATAGCGTGGTCTACTGGTAAACCCGATCATGATTTAATTTGTCCCAATGTAGAAGCCAATGGCTTCGTATTTTTACCGAAAACTACTGAAAAGGTTTGTATCGGCGATCAGGTGAGTGTGTTGGTTCCCGGTTGGAGTGACTTCTATTAAAGCGGGGTTTACCTTAAAAAAAGACTATCTATAATGTTGTGCTCACTAAAGCAATGAATTAAAATTTATTGATAGATACGGGGTAATATGTTAAAATAAATTATAACATATTTGAAACATGGTTTCATTATATGAAACAAATCGAGGGGCGGAGTTTAGATTATTTTTAAAGGAGATGAATTTTGCAGTTTTTTGGTACTAAATATAAATATAAATATAAATATGAATAGGAATAGGAATAGGAATAGGAATAGGAATAGGAATAGGAATAGGAATAGGAATAGGAATAGGAATAGGTTATACCTAAACGATTTTTGAGTGAAATTCGCAAAAGCAATGGATATAATGTAATTTGCGCAATACCGAGTTTCACTCTATGAATATAAGGTTCAGGATTAAGGCTACAGGCTTTTGATCGAAAATTTAAAAGGAGGTAATTTTAGTGGCTCTTTGTGAAGTAAAAAAGGAAAATGATCAGGAACAGGTTTGTGCAGGACCCAAGCGCTTATCACTAGGCGAGGATGAAAATTTAATCAATGAGTCGAGAGAAATTGCCATTAAACCACATTGCATGAGCGAATTTCGAAAAAAAGTAGCACAAGCGATAGAAGCAAACAATTTATGTTATAATTGTGAAACAGGGTTTCATTATATGAAATAAGCAAATAAATATACTATCCAATTTTAAAATGAATACCGAAAGCCGGTTTTTCCTTACTCTGGGGAAAACCGGCTTTTTGTGTGTGCCATGCATTAGTTTTTATCATATCGGTTTAGTTTAATATTGCTTGGCATTGTTAGGCTTAAATTTGGTTTAAGTTAATATTGTTGACATATGATTGTCACAAAAGGTATAATTTTACTACGGTTTCTCCCTTTTTTTAAAGGTGGACGACATCTATCGGATCCATGAGACATGAGATAACTTCTGACATTTGGTCTAAAGCGAATAGATATGTCCGGTAGGACACCTTTGCTATTATATTCACAAAATATTTTAAGGAGGAAGAAGATGAGAAAGGGAGTTTACCTAAGGTCAGGGGTCTTGACCCTGCTACCATGCCTTGTGATGATCTTACTGGTTGTTACAGGATGTGGTAAAACATTAGAAACGAATGGGAAGCCATCTACTAATGCTGCACAGGGAGTACAAACTCAACATAAGACTATCAAAATAGGTGATGGTAAGGGAAACACTAAGACAGTTGATCTGGCAAGCTTGACCCAGGCTAAGGGAATCGGGATCTTCAAAAAGTCTACAGGAAGCTTAGTGGGACCGGCAGAACTAAGTGGGCCTAAACTCGCTGATGTACTTAAAGCCGCCGGAATCGAGCTCAGCGCAACGGATGGCCTTGAGTTTATTGCCTCTGACGGGTATAAGATGACTTTGGATAATCAGCAAATTACCGGCAATGTAATGACTTATAAGCAAGATGGAGAGGCTGCAGCAGCGAGTCAGATGGATGTTTTAGTCGCTCTAGAAAGTTCTGAAAAAGAGGTGGGGGAAGGGTTGCCCCGTCTGGTGTATGTGAGTAAGGATGCCGCCATCACTGATGGACATCTGTGGGTTAAATTGATTGATACCATAATCCTCAAACCAGGAGTGGCCGATTGGACCATCAAGCTCAGTGGGTATGAAAATGTGACTGTCGATCGCGCTACATATGAAAGCTGCGCTACCTGTCATGAAACGCCGCATCCGGGACAAAAGATTGAGATTACGAATGCCAAGGGAGGCAAGGATATTTATGAAGGTTCTGGCCTTTGGCTGATGGTGGCTGAGGTCGATGGAGGGGAGAAGGTTGATGGGCATCACTTAGTCAACCGGAATATTGTTCGTTCCAACTACACAGTCCGGTTACTAACAAAAGACGGTAAGACGCTGGACATCAAGTCAACTGATATCTCTTACAATGATGAAATTATCCTTGCCTATAAGAAAAACAACAGTCTGTTAGGTGGAGATGAAGGCCCCCTTGAGTTGGTGAATATCGAAAACAAAGAGAAACCGGTGCTCTTAGGCCAGATCATTGAAGTTCAATTATTAAACCTGCCAAAACAGTAACGCCAGAAAAAGAGGTTTAGCATCATGATCAGAGCATTAGTTTCCAAACGTTTCCCGTGGCCGAGACTGATCGTTGGTTTCTTGAGTCTTTGCCTGTTTCTGGCAGGATGTTCTCAACCGGTAACAATTGATCCTCAGCAGACGGTGATCTCTCCTGACCATGCTCCCCATGTTCAGGGAGCTCTCCTTCAAGCCGTATCGCAAAAATCCGACGGAACTCTCGTTTATACCTATCGCGCCTGGAAGCCTGTAGTCGAGCTAGAACTTATATATGGAGAAAAATGTTTACTTGAGATCACCAACGTTCCAGTTGACAAGCTGAAGTACGTCTTTGAAGGAGAGCAGGGGCTTACTGATCCAGCCTCAGCGGGTATTGACCTACAAAAGCCTCGTTTAACTATAATCGCTGCGGCTATTCCCAAGGGAGTAAGAGGGAAATTGCTGCTTGAACCACCAGCGGACTGGGGAGCAGGCGGTTCTTTTGCTGTTATCGGGGATACTCAGGGTAACAACGAAGCTTTTCAGACGGCTATTAAACAAATCAACCTGGCTAAACCTGATTTTGTAGTTCATGTTGGAGATCTTACCCCAAGCGGACAGGAAGAAGAGATGGTGGATTTTTTACAGACCTCACAGGAACTATTCTGTCCGCTTTATTCTGTACCGGGAAATCATGACGTAAAAAGTAGCCAAAGTGCACATTATGAAAAATTGCTGGCCCCAGCGTATTATACCTTTGACTGGGGCGTGAACAGTCTGGTGTTTCTGGATAATTCATCCGGTAGTTTGTCGAGGGAACAGCTTTCCTTTCTGGGGGATGCAGCGGGTAAGGGCCGGAAAACGCTGGTGTTCATGCATATGCCGGTGGTTGATCCTCGGGGTGGGACAGATGACCATGCCATGACGGACAAGGTTGCCGTCGCGACATTTCTTACCCAGGTTCACGAACTGAATAAGAACATTCGAACGGTTTTCAATGGACATATTCATCTGTACGACCAGTATCAGAAGGACGGTGTGCAGTACGTGACCAGCGGGGGCGGTGGTGCAAGTCTGTATGCTGAAGCTGACAAGGGTGGCTACCATCACTGGTTGCTGATTCGTGACCTTGGAGGGAACATACCACTGGATATTAAGGTGAACCAGTTCCAGCCTCCTCCCCGCCGGGATAGTCTTACTCTTTCGGGAC
>LADV01000336.1 GCA_000961805.1 Peptococcaceae bacterium BRH_c23
CCTGCAAATGGATTTTTAATGACGGCCATAGCCACCGCCTTACGAGTAGGTATATCTACAGTCTTTTCGCCATCTTTATGAGTTTCTTCAACGACTGTTACAATTTTACGAATTTCCATCTAAATCTCCTCCATCATATCTTGCCGTTTGACAAAAGTTATCCGGTATCATAACCACCAAGTCATCAAGAAAGATCACTGCACCGTGAATACAACCTTGAGACCTAAGTTCTATGGCTTTACTCAAGCCATTCTCCAAAGCTTTTATCTTAGTTTGAGGACTTAGGTCCCCAACCTTGACTGTAACCAACTGTCCGGGTATGTCTGTATTCGGGTCCAGTTGTTCAGCATGCAGTCTCAAAATGCCTGGATCTTCAGTAAAACAATGATTTGCTATAAGCGTTGCACAGGCATCAGCGGCTCGAGCAGTCTTCGCAACAACCGTCACTGCACTGGCTATACCCTTTGTAAAGCTACGCCCTCCTAAACCACTGGTTGCGACTCCCCCAATTCCATCTCCGGCGGTAAGATTAAGAATATGGCTATACCTTAAAGCTTCAATACTTGGCGTCAGTCCCAGTTTCGTCTTTTCTTTTCCCAGCAATCTTATCGCAATATCCCCGCCGTTATTGATCATGACCTTTGAGGCACCTTTTTCCACTAACCAGTCACCCGCTAAATCTGCAAACGTTCCCGCTACTGCTGCCATGGGTGTTAAGGTCAGATCTCCGATTTCTAACACAGCCTCGACCATCAATCGCAACGGCAATGGGTAGGCACTAAGATCCGTTTCATCTAACGTCAAAGCATGTCTTGCTTGTTTTTGAACCTTCGCTAAATCCGCCAGAATCCCCATTACATACTTGGCCGCTTCCTGTAGTTGCTCCGTCATTGCCTGGCCCCGAGCCCTGGCCAATAACGTCATTTGAACCGGGCCATAATTCAGGAATACTTGATCTTCGGCTAAGACGTTGATCATTACTATACCTTCTCCCGGTTACTCTATTTGAGAGACTATCTGATTTAACGTCCTAATCGCTTGGATATGACCACCAATTTCTTTATACTTTTGCAAGGGCATCGTATATTCTACCGGAGCAACCGTTGCAGGGGTGGGAACCCAAGTAAAGGCTTTGGAAACTACTTTTTCAACATCGACCATAAAGTTAATTCCCCCGCCGGGAAGTACATATACCTCAGCTCCACCAATGGTTAATATTGCCTCTCCACTATGGACAGCCTGGGTTACTTTAAGTGGATTCACCGAAACACCGGCACGTGCACTGCCGCCTGTTCCTCCAAAATAGAGAGCGGAAACTCGTGCATTTTCACACGTATCTCGTATAACATCGACGGCTTGCCTAACCTCATTGGTCATGGGTATTTCATTCACGGAACCATCTGCTTGGACTTCGAATAGGGCTGACATATTGCCCGTGGTCTCGGTTACAAGGACTTTCATACCTGGCTTAGCCCGGGACATATCGACCGACTGAATCGCATCCTTTGGATATTCTATATTAGTACCACCCCAACCCTGTCCATGCTCTCCAAAGTAACGTCCCCGAGTACTTCGTCTGGCATTAGGGATTACTCCGCTCCAACTCATACCGACTGATTCCCCAGCCATGTGTTCTGAGAGCAAGCCAACAACATGGTGATCAAGAATGATCGCTTCATCGACAACCTCTTTGAGCTTTGCAGCAAACATTCCAACCGTTGCACTTCCGCAACCAACACGCATCTTCGTATCTTCTATCCCGTTAATAATTGGGGGAAAACCGATTTGAAGTTCCAGTGTGTTATTCTCAACATTTAAGGTCACACGTTCTCCATTGGCAATTTCGACAATGGTTCGAGCAACAATAAATCCATTTTTACCTGTAAGTAAGTTCGCTCCGCCAATGGAAAGCATTTTGGAACCATACTCTTCGATATCAACCATACCTACAACTTTGCCATTCCGCTTAACCTTCGTTCCTTCTTCACCGACAAATAAATTAGTATCAATCTTAACCTTAATCCCACTGTAACTTAAAGGTGCTTCGGTTACGACAGTAACCATCTCAACCCCATCAATGGTGTCCTGTGCAATATACGGTGCTGGTCGACAGCATGGATAGGTAGTTCCAGCCCCAACTCCAGTAATTAGTGGACCTCCCGGAGTAACTCCAGTCACTAATTTCCGGTTACGGATAAGCTGACCACTATCATTCTTATAGCGCTGACAAGCCCCCGTATACCCTTCTAAAATCTCGCATTGTACAGGGCACGATGTACATTTGACTGCCCCATCTATACTTTCGCTAGTCTTGACAACAGCCTTAAAGGGACATACTCTAGTGCAGATTCCACAGGCCGTACAACTTTCTTGAATAAAAGCCTTGTTATCCTTAATAAGGATAGCTTTGTTTGGACATTCCTTGCTACATATGCCACATCCCTTACATAACTCAATGTCAATCACAACTGCCATTTAGTCTAGTCCTCCCTGTCATCCATTAACTATAAATTACTTAACAGAATAATTACGTTCAGAAGGGGGAGTATTACGACTCTTTGTAACTTTGATGACTCCATCAACCATAACAAGTGCAACTGCTGGCAAATCACCCGCTTTCAATGCTTCTAAAGCATTATTCCCTATGGAGCCCATGGGCGCATCCATTATTACCAAATCAGCCTCTTTACCTTCAGCGATAAGACCCGTCTCCAAACCAAAGACCCGTGCCGTATTACCTGTAGCCATCGCAATGACCTTTTCGGCTGGGACATTTGTAAAAGAGGCAATGAAACTGATCGTCCTTAAGATTCCCAAAGGAATAATGCCCGTGCCGGAAGGAGAGTCATTTCCGAAGATGACTCTATCCAGAGCATCTTTATCAGCCAATTTACTGATGGTAAAAGCAGCAATCTTCGGATTGCCACATTGTACAATCTCAAGCATCAAATCTGTATCGTTAATCAACTTTTCAACTTCCTTCGCACAAATCGCCGTAGGTCCTCCGTTAACATGGGAAACCACCGTCGGCTGAACGGCAATGACATCATCCGCTGTAACAGTTGAGCTTCCTGGAATTGAAGTCCCACCAGTATGCATCGCTACTTTCATTCCATATTTTTTGGCCCAATTAACCATCGGTATAGCATCTTCCGGTTTCTTTACACTTCCTAACCCAACTTCTCCGACGAGCCAGACTCCTTCCTTAGCCATCTCAGCGAAATCAGCTTCCACCAGTCCCTTTTCCAGAATCACAGCCCCAGCATGAACTTTTAAACCCGATGAGCGCAAGTTTTTGAAGGACTTATGAACTAATATTGCTAAGGCCTTTGTTCCAACTGAATCTTTTGGACGTCCAGGAAAGTGGGGTTCACCTGCCGAGATAAACGTTGTTACTCCGCCATGTACGGCACTATCAAGATAATCTTGGGTTTTTTGACGAGGGGTATAATCTCCAATAACCGGATGAACATGAGAGTCTATCAACCCCGGTGTAACAGTCATCCCGACTACATCGATTGTCTTCTCTATCTTAAAATCTTTAAGGATTTCTGCTTGCCCGACCTTGACAATTATGCCATCTTGGACAACAATCGTACTCGCTTTGCTCAGCGATTGTTGAATATCTCCGGTTACTAGTGTCCCAATGTTGATTAGAGCTATAGTTGCCATCAAGTTGACCTCCTCTAAGAATCTTACCTATTAGTTTTCCGTCAGTTGGGCTAAAATTCTTTCCGGTGTTATAGGCAATTCAGTAATCCGAATGCCCACAGCATTGAAAATTGCGTTGGCAATCGCCGCCGATGTCGGAATAAGGGAAGGTTCTCCAACCCCTTTGGCTCCGAACGGACCACTATCTGCTGGTTCTTCAACAATTAACGAGTGCACGATAGGAACATCCATAGAGGTTGGAATCAAATAAGTTGTAAATGAAGGTGTTTCAATTCTTCCTTCACTCATTACGACCTCTTCATAAAGCCCAAGTCCTAGTCCCATGGCACTTCCACCCTCAATCTGTCCTTCCACATTCTGAGGATTGATGGCTCGACCTACATCATGAGCTGCAATAATATGGAGTACTTCAACTTGGCCAGTTTCCGTATCCACCTCAACTTCAACAATCTGAGTCGCAAAAGCATAGGTACCATAAGGGCTCCCCGCTCCAGTTTCTCCATCCAGCCCGGTGGTTTCCGGATTAAACCAGCCATGCCCGATGGTCATTTTCCCTTTTTTTCGGCAACTTTGGACCATTTCCAAAATACTCTTGCCATTTTCCTCGTAGTCCTTAACAAACACATTGCGATCCTGAATGATGAGCTGTTCTTTCTCTACCCCAAATAATGCAGCCACTTCTTCTAGCAACACCTGCTTCGCTTCTTGAGCTGCCAAGTGTGCCGCCTTGCCGGATATATAAGTTTGACGACTGGCAGATGTGGCTCCCCCATCCGGAGTAACCCCTGTATCTGCCGACGTTACCAAAACATCCTCATACCGCACGCCGAGTTCTTCTGCAACAATTTGAGCTAAGATTGTGTTAGAGCCTTGTCCGATATCAGCGGCCCCTACCATTAGGTTAACGGTACCGTCATCCAACAAATCAACAAAGGCACCTGCTGGATTCGGCAAACCGGTATTTCCAATTCCGTACCACATACACCCTATACCAATACCTCTTTTTTTCATCCCCTTAGCGCCTCCTTTCCTATCAGACTTGGCCCATAATTTCCTGCGCCTTAGCCTGGGCCGCTTTAATCGTCTCTATAAAGCCCACACCAGTTTCTAAAACTTGGCGAGTAGCTGTTATACTATTTGGCCGTAAAGCGTTCAACAAGCGAACTTGGATTGGACTGATTCCTGCTTTTTGGGCAATCATATCCATTTGCTGTTCGTGGGCAAACGCTAGTTGGGGTACCCCAAAACCGCGACAGGCTCCAGCTGTCGGGTTATTTGTATAGACGGTGTAAGCATCGGCCTTAACGTTTGGCACTTCATACGGACCTGTTGCGTGAACAGCCGACCGGGTCAATGTACCCGGGCCATATGATGCATAGGCCCCCGTATCTCCAATAACAGTTACATCGATAGCCATCAATTTACCATTCTTATCCGCTGCCGTTTTATAATAAATAATATAGGGATGACGCTTTGTAGAAGTAACAAAAGATTCCTCTCGGGTATACACTAGACGCACTGGTCTCTTCGTACGAATTGCCAGAAGGGCAATATGGATTTGCACTGAAATGTCCAACTTACCGCCGAAGCCGCCGCCAGTCGGGGCTTGAACAATTCTCACCTTATTAAGGGGTAAAGCAAGATTCCGCGCAACCTCTGTACGGTCAAAGTGAGGATTCTGAGTAGAGACACGCAAAACCACAACATCACCGTCCAAATAAGCGACTCCCGCCTCCGGTTCTATATAAGCGTGTTCCTGCATTTGCGTACGATAGATATTTTCAATAACAATATCCGCTTGGGCAAATGCCGACTCAATATCCCCTTTGCGGATCTTTCTGACATATTGAATATTGCCTTCTTTATAGACCTTGGGTGCCTCTGTTTTCATAGCTTCTTCTGGGTCAAACACCGTCGGCAACTCCTCGAATTCGACTTGAATAAGAGACAGTGCCTGGAGGGCAATTTTTTCAGTTTCAGCAGCGACAACTGCTAGAGGATCCCCAATCTTACGGATTTTATCTATCGCCAACACGGGTTCATCCCTGATGATAATGCCATGAGTGTTACTCCCTGGAATATCTTTTGCCGTTAAAACTGCATGAACGCCTGGTAGAGATTCTGCTGCTCGACAGTCAATATTTCTTAGAACAGCATGAGCAACCTGGCTCCGTAAAACCTTTACGTGAAGCATGCCTGGCAACTTGATGTCTCCGCTATATTGGGTTTTCCCCAATACCTTATCCAAGGCATCCTTACGTGTTACTGATTTTCCGACGACATTCAATTCCAGCACTCTATTCACTCCTCTCTGCTCTGTTGCCTTTGGTCTTAACGACCTTTTCAATAGCATTTGCTATCTTGGTATATCCGGTACACCGACAAAGGTTCCCTGATATCGAACGAATAATCTCCTCACGCTTTGGGTTTGAGTTCACATCAAGCAAGGCCTTAGCCGATAATAACATTCCCGGAGTACAGAAGCCGCACTGTACTGCTCCCTCTTCGATAAAAGCTTCCTGTAAAGGATGTAGATGCTCATAACTACCAAGTCCTTCAATTGTGGTCACTTCTTTGCCATCAATTTGCGGAGCTAAAACCAAGCATGAATTAGCGGTTTGAGCGTCAATAATTACCGTACAAGCACCACAGCCCCCTTCCTCGCAACCGATCTTCGTACCCGTTAATCCCATTTCATCACGCAAAAAATCAACTAAACGCATATCTGAATCAACCTGAGCACTTACTTTTTGACTGTTCAGTATGAAGTTTATTAACGATTTTGACATTTTTTATTCCCCCTAGTAACAGGTAATTTGACTCCAGGCTTCTTCCAATGCTCGTCTAACCAATACCTTAGCTACCCGTTTTCGATATACTGCTGTAGAACGAACATCCTCAATTGGCCTAATAGCCTCCGCAACTGCCTCAGAAGCTTCTTTAATCAGTTCAGGTGAATAACATTTCCCTACTAGTATTTTTTCTCCCGCCGACACCCTGACGGGAGTAGATGCAACCGATCCTAATGCAATTCTTGCCTTTTTGATAATACGAGTTTTTGGATCTATTTCTATCGAAGCACCTACATTAATAACTGAAATAGCCAGTGCTTTGCGTTTACCAAGCTTCTGGAAACTACACCCTCGATAAGTTGAAACTTCAAAAGAAATTATTGTAATCAACTCACCGTGTTTTAGCACTGTGAGTCCTGGACCTAGGAACAGTTCTTCCAAGGGAATCGTTTTTATCCCTTCGTTACTCGACAAGGTAACCTCTGCTCCAAGCGCAATGAGGGCTGGTACCGTGTCTGCTGCAGGTGAAGCATTGACCATATTCCCACCGACTGTCCCCTTATTTCGAATCTGAGGAGAACCAACTATATCAGCAGCCTTTGCTAAAGCTGGAGCATGTCTATTAATAATTTCGGATCGCTCAAGTTGAGTGTGGGTCGTTAAAGCACCGAGTACAATCCGTCCTGCCTCAACGGTTATCCCTTTAAGTTCTTCAAACCCATTGATATCAATAATTGCTGTCGGTTTAAGCATATTTTCTTTAAGCTTGACCATTAAATCTGTCCCGCCTGCTAATAGACTGTAACCAGTATTTTCTGCCATCAGCTCAAATGCCTCGTTTAAACATTTGGGACGATAATATTCAAATCTACTCACTAGTTAGCGCCTCCCGCCATGCTAAAATATCCAAGCCTGTATTGACCAATTCCGAATTCACTTAAATATGGCAATGGCCGACTGAATTTCGCTTCATTAATAAAATGCTGACTGCCTTAGTTCTACCTTTATGGAGATAAAGGAAAGGGCAGCATTTTGCGATGCTCCCCATTCCTTCTGCATAAACCAAGAGCGCTTAGGTGCTCTTAAGTTCGTTTTAAAAATTACTCTTAATCTATCCAACGTTCACAAACCGTTTTTTCATCCATAAACATCCGCATTGAAGCCATCCTCGATTTTGCTGTTCCCACAAAGGATTCCCTTCTCGAACCCAGCGGGAAGAATGAATAAGGTTGCGGAACACCTATGTTTATTCCTACATTCCCCACGTTAACTTCTCTCTTGAAACGGCGCGCATGTTTTCCGTTGTTTGTATAAATACTTGCTGAGTGCCCAAGATTAGTTTTCGTGTTTATCCACCCAATAGCCTGTTCAAGACTGTCTCCTTTAATTAAGGCGGCAACCGGACCAAAAGCCTCTACTTTGGCCATTGCCATGTCCACATTGACATCTCCGAGAATAGTAGGTCCAAGGAAAAATCCATCAGGGTAGTTCTCCACCTTTACATTTCTACCATCAAGTACCATTTCGGCACCTTCTTTAAGTGATTCCTCGATCCAGTGTAATACTTTGTCTTTTCCAGCTTTTGAAGACAAGGGTCCAAGTTCAGTTTCCTTATTAAGGCCATAACCGATTTTCATACCTTTAGCAACTTCTACAAATTTCTTTTTAAATTCATCGTATATATCTCCAACGACAATTATGTTGTCAACTCCTAAGCAACGCTGGCCCGCCATACCAAAGCAAGATCTTAGAAGGCCCTGCGCTGCTTCATCCAAGTCTGCGTCCGGCATAACTACAAAGTAATTTTTCCCATTTCCATTAATAGATGAAGTCTTACCGTATTTACCACATAACTCAAATAGCTCCCAACCCGCTTTATTGGCACCAATGAATCCTACACCCTTAATTTCAGGTTGAATTAATATCTCTTTATTGATGTTTCTACCACCATGAACTAAATTTATAACTCCAGGGGGAAAACCTACTTCTTGGGCCACTCTACAGATATATTCAGCAGCGACAGGGTCTTGCCTACTCGGGCTTACCACTACAGTACAACCAGCGGCCAGTGCGTAAGGAACAAAGGACGACCATGCATGCATTGGTATATTTCCAGGTGTTATGATGAGAAAAGCACCAAGCGGCTCCCAGGTTAAATATTGATCAATGCCATGGGCAACCTGCTCCATATGCTCATTAGTTTTAACCAAACCATATAACGCAGAACAAGCAGATTCTACGTTTTCAATAACCCTTCTCACTGAACCATTTGCTTCTCCGATCGTTCTACCGTGATCTTGACTAAGTACTTTGGCTAATACATCCGAACGTTCCTCCAGTTTAGCACGTAGATCAAAAAGTAATCTTGCCTTGTCCCTCATTGGGACTTCTTTCCACAACTTAAAAGCTTCATGAGCCGCTTTTACAGCTGCTAAGGCCTCTTCTTTAGTCGCATTAGGTAATTCTGAAATAATCTCTCCCGTTGCCGGGTTTCTGTTTACTTCTACATCGGTAGATTTTGAGTCAATCCATTCTCCATTAATAAAAAGTTTATGTCTTCCATAATATTTTTTAACCTCTGGTATTAAAGCCATCACTAATTGCCTCCTCTATATTCCGAATTATCAGAATTATAGATGCAAGAACTATGCCAACTTTCTAAAATGCTGCTTGACCGCATTTTAGGTAGATTTATTTGGATTCTATCGAAATTTTTATAGATTTTTAATTCAAAAATGGATTACGTTTTATTAAAATTTCCTATAAAAATAAATACAATTATAAAAAACTATAGTTCTAAGAATTTAAAATCTAAAAAAAGATATAAATTTTAAAATGAATTAAGATAAAACTCCAGATCAAACAATTCCACCAATTCCTAATAATGTCCATTTTTTGTATAATTCAATTATGTATTGTAACAATTCATAATTGAATTATTTTTCTCGTTGATGTTCATAATCACGGTATTTTTTTGCTTTTCTGGCAATTGTCGCCTGACTTACATTAAGAACTTTAGCCACCTCATATGTTGTTTTGTACTTTTCCATGGCTTTATTTATTAGAGTTTTTTCTACTAATTCTACAGCTTTATTTAAGGGAATAATATCATCAAAATCGAATTGCCGCGCCTTCCCTTCGGTAAATTCTTCTGACAACTCTTCTTTGCATATCCATTCTTCTTTGGAAGTTATCAGACTACGTTCAACAATGTTTGCCAATTGCCGTACATTTCCTGGCCAATTATAACTAATTAATTGTTTCAATGCTTCCGCGGTAAATTGTTTTCTAAAGTTATATTTATGGTTAATCTCATTGAGAAAATGTGAAATCAGCGCGGGAATATCTTCTTTCCGTTTTCTTAATGGCGGAATTTCAATGGAAACAACATTTAAACGATAATAGAGATCTTCTCTAAACTTACCCTCTTCCATCATCTTTTTTAAATTCTTATTAGTAGCGGCTATTATTCTAACATCGACTTTTACAGATTTTACTCCACCTAACGGTATTAACTCCCTTTCTTGGATAACTCGCAATAATTTCACTTGTAGTTCCAGCGGCAATTCACCAATTTCGTCCAAAAACAACGTTCCTCCTGTTGCCAGTTGAAACATACCAGGCTTACCCTTTTTTCTTGCCCCAGTAAAAGCCCCCTCTTCGTAACCAAAAAGTTCTGATTCCAAAAGATTAGCAGGAATAGCTCCACTATTAATTTTAATATAAGAACCCAATTGAAAACGACTGCTCGATTTATGAATTATTTTTGCCAATACTTCTTTCCCGACTCCAGATTCCCCTAACAACAAAACACTAGAATCTACTTTTGCCACTCTTAAAGCTAAATCTAAAATATCATGCATTTCTTTACTTTCAGCCACTATATCATTTTGTTTGATTACTTGAAGTCTCAATTCATTGATTTCCCACTGATAGTGACTAGTTAATTCTCTGGTCCGTTCCAGTTGTTCCTTTAAGTTATACAATTCAGTAATATCCCTTATATTAATTACTACGTTCTTAATTCTTCCGTCTTGATCCATAATCGGTGTTCCTGTCATGATAGTCTGTTTACCGGTTCGACTTTTTTGAATAATCGTAGTAGCTTTTTTTGTTTCTAACACTTGAAGTGAAACTGAATCGTTAAAAACCCCGTCTTTAACTAACTGTCTCATATCCTTGCCTATTACTTCTTCTTTTTTCACTCCAGTTAATCGTTCCATTGCCGGGTTTACCCGGATTGTAATTCCTTTATTATTCACGATAGAAATTCCATCATATGAATTTAAAAATATAGACTCCAACTCTTCGTTTAGTTCTTCTATTATTGAAAATTGGTTTAATACTTTAATTAATGCATCCAATAAATATTTCACGGTATTGTTATACAATTCAAAGAACAACATAAGGCTCCTCCTCATTTTATCATATAGTCCCGTCCAAATAAGTCATCCTAAAGGGAATGCATGTTCAGATACAAAAGACAAGCTAAGGGACGAAACCGCCTAGCCAATTAACTGGGTATTATACCCTAATCAGTAACATTAAGGTGATTTATGCATAACGTGTATTATAACTCAAATAATTCTCACATTTATATAAAGGGGGCTTGCCCATGAAATCGTTGATGGGGCAACGGGGTTATTCTCCGATTCAACAGAACAGGTTCTCCCCAATTCAGCGACAGGGTACTAACTCTGTTCCGCGGCAGGGACCAGGACCATCATCTGTTAAACAGCAAATATTTACACCAACTTCTCAAGCAACTCATCCTATAGTCCAACCAATGATCCAATCAGTAACCCCACCAGTAACTCAACCAGTAACTCAACCAGTAACTCAACCAGTAACCCAGTCTGTAGCCCAACCCGCTTCTGTTCAGAAGCAACTTAACTCTTTACCGCAAACTTCTTCCGCTACGCCAGAACCTTCTAACCTCTGGCAACAGCAAGTTGGAATTCTTATAACAAAATATGGACCTTCTCTCATGAGACAATTTGGGCCTCCTCTAGCTCGCAAAGTAGGGCTTCCCATCGCCCAGCACATTGGCCCTCCCTTGGCGCAAAAAGTAGGAATTCCCCTTGCTCGGCGTGTTGGCCTTCCGCTTCTACGCAAAGTATTTCTCCCCCTCGCTAAGCGAGCAGGCTTTGCGCTCATTCGACGGATAGGGCTTCCACTTTAAGCCCATTCACCTCAATACTGCGATTTTACTAACTTATAAAATACAAGGAAAAGCTGTTGACAATTTTGATCATCAACAGCTTTTTTACATTCAAATCAAACCTTAATAGCCTCACTTTACGATAAGAACAGGGCATTCTGCTCGTTGAAGAACGCGCTGGCTCACACTGCCTAACACCGAACCGGCAATTGGACCGTAACCATGGCTCCCCATGACCACTAAATCTATGCTCTCTTGCTCAACTTCTTCGAGAATCATAGTCGCCGGATATCCCTGAACTACTTTCTTCTTCAAAGTGACATTCCCCACATCGATACCTTCAAGCGTCGCTTCTAAGGCGAGCTTCCCTGCGTCTTCAATTTGTTCTGGCGGAACTAAAACACTATAAGCTACATTATAACCCCAGTAGGCTTCTCGAATGTACATAACGAACAAAAGCTCAATTTCCCCACCAAATTTCCCAGCAAGTTCTAATGCGGTTTTTAATGCTCGACGAGAATACTCCGAAGCATCGGTTGCTACTAATATCTTTTTAAACACAACTAGTGCTACCTCCTCTTTTTTAAACCTAATCTATGATGATAATTCTTCATCCTATTATTCGAATCCTGCTTTACTTTTGATAAAGATTCTTCTCAACGCTTAATAACTAATGATTTTTATAATGCCATCCCTGCTTCTAAGCCTAGGGTTAATATTTTCCATTATCTAGTATGAGCATATTAAAGAATAAAAACGTATATACTCTTTACACGGAACATTTGTTCTGGTAAAGTAATTCTTGTGACACTAATCTTATTATCCCTTGTGGAGACATTTTCTACGCACTTACGTCAGTCAAACATTTGTACCCGCTTGTCTAGCATTCTATAAAGGTGAGTGATACGTATGAAAATATTAATGCAACCGATCGAAATGATTGCTTGGTTCACACAAGAGGGAACCCCCAATCCAATTCACTATAAGCTAACTTCCGTTGACGCCGCGAGCATCGTGGTCAAAGTTGATCGAGTCGTAACCCGCTCCGAGGAGAAAATTGCCGGAAATCGCATGATTCTTTTTCGTTGTCAAAGTGAAATGAACGGACTCTTAAAACCATATGAACTCAAATATGAGTTGAACACCTGTAAATGGTTTCTGTATAAAGCTTAATGGAAACTCTGCCCTAAATTATAATGATCCTGCTCTACGATAAGCCGGTCAGTCCGTATCCCTAGAGAAAGAGAGCTCGCCTTACTTAAGAGTATTAATGGTTCGTAAAATGATAGCTTTTAAAAAGTAGCCATTTAAAAGGAAAAGGGCTGTTACGAAGTTTAATCGTCAACAGCTCTTCGATATTCGGTAGCGCTCATTTATCTTTTGCCGACAAGCGTTCACTTCACGATTAGAACAGGACAGGTTGATTTTCGGAGAACGCGCTGACTCACACTGCCCAACACTGTTCCAGCAATCGGACCGTATCCATGACTCCCCATGACCACTAAGTCTATATTCTCATTGCCGATTTCTTCTAGAATCACGCTCGACGGATGTCCCGGTATTTTCTTCTTCTTCAAGGGAACGTCACCCACATCAATTCCTTCAAGGGTGGCCATTAACGTCTGCTCCGCTGTCTCTTCGATTTGTTCTTTAGATACCTCAATAGTATAAGCTGGATTATAGCCCCAGTACGCTTCCGGGGTGTAGGTGACGAAGAGAAGAACCACTTCCCCTTGGAACTTCCTAGCAAGTTCCAAAGCAGCTATTAGAGACCGACGCGAATATTCTGAGGCATCTGTTGGGACCATTATTCTTTTATACACATAATTCCCCCTCATTTATTACAGATCATGGCAGATTATTGTAAGAGTGTATTCCACGTTTAACATATTAATCCTGCTTAGTTTTTTTAATATTACAACTATATTTATATAGAAGTTACAATTATCTTTCTAAAGATCCTATTAACCACAGGAATTCTTCAGAAAAGTTCCCACCACACTAAACTACAGTGAAGTGGGAACTTATTTTTAAGCATCCAACTCTTTTTTTAGAATTTCGATAATACGCGCTTTATTCGGAACCTTCCCAGTCAGCTTAACCACACCGTTAATCACGAGAGCAGGTGTACTCATAACTCCATAAGACATAATCTTTTGCATGTCCTCGACCTTTTCAACTTGGGCTACAATTCCCAGTTCCGCAATCCCCTCTTTAGTGACCTTTTCAAGCTTCGTACAGTTCGCACAACCAGAACCTAAAATTTTAATCTCCAACTTCCTCAATCCCTTTCAAAGTAATTTTCAACTTTCGCAGAAGTACATTTCCAGCTTCTTAGCGTTCGGCCAGATGCCTCATCAAAGCTTCCCCTTCTCTGAATTGTTGAGCAAGGATTTCCTGAACTTTGTCTAAAATTATCAATACTTCTGGGTATTTAATACGGTACATTACTTTCAAACCCACTTTTGTCGATACAATAATCTGTTGTTTGCGCAATATACTTAAGTGTTGAGATAAATTGGACTGTTCTATTTCCAAATCATCAATTAGCTCACAAACACAGACTTCTTCTTTTCGTCTTGCCAATTGCTCAAGGATCCGTACTCGAGTAGGGTGCGCTAGGGCTTTAAAAAAATCACTTTTCATGGATATTATTTGTTCTTTCACGTTAGAACCCTCCCGAATCTTTGTTCCGATAATCCTATTACTTAATAATATTATAATATACCCTTTGATGCAAATCCATCCCTATATTGACTCCCATGTAGCTTTAATTATCCTCGAACGTTGAACAATACTAACCTACTTTTCACTCAGAGATTCGGCACAGGAGGAGATAAAAAGATTGCTGGCATCACGCTCAATAAAATGCATGAGTTGCCAGCAATCCGACTATCACCTGTCACACTACTTTTGAATTATCTCAAGAGTCAAATGTGCAAGATTCTTGTAAAATATATTCTTGGCATGTTCATTGATTCGACTTGTAAAATCTCTACTCCACTTACCAAGGTATTTATTGAGGAACGTTTCCATCTGTACTAGCCATTGTTCATCCTCGGTCTCGAGGTATTTGCCAATAAGATAGTATATAAATTCTAGCTCAGTCACAATATAGTCTGGGGGTTGTTTAAAGTCGGCTGCTAAATTAAGGCCCGCTTGGCGGTAAAACTGTAAGACCTCCATAGTAGAGTCCCCCATGACTTGACGTTGGCCGTCTAAATATATCGAACCATAAGGAGGAGCCAAGAGGTCGAAGGGGCCAATAAATAATCTCGTATGATCTACCGTTAATTCTTCAAGCTTTGCTTCGCTATCAGACAGGGTTTTCATTTCTAATACAAGGGGAATTAATTCAGGCCTTAGGCTCTGGAGAGTTTGCTCTAAATGGGTAAGCACCTCTTCCAGTTCTTCGGTAGGGGAACCATAGAGCAAGGAGAGAAGTTTATAAGCATTTGCTGTTTGGGTTAAATTCTGAGCATCTACGGAAGAGGTCATTGCTAACCCAACCTTTCTATTTTACATTTGAAGAGTTGTGAACTGGGTCAACTAAAGTTGAACATCGACACTTCACTGACGATAGTGTCCGGTGACACTATCGCCGAAGCCGCTAACCCTAAAAGGAACGCTTCGCGGCGAAGGAGGAGTCTCACGATTAGATGAAGCGGGATCGATTTAGAGGAAGAAGGGGGATAGAAGCCTCCCCCTTCTAGTAAAAATGAGAAAAGGGGTTAATAGGAACGAACGTAGTATACCTTAGGTTGTGTGCCGGCATGCAGTTTTAACTGTTTGAAGCTATATTGAGCAATCAACTTATTGACTTCACTATTAGGATCATCAAAGTCCCCAACAATTCGGGCACCTGCAGGGCAAGAATAGACACAGTAAGGCTCTTCCCCTTTAGCTAGACGATGATCACACAAGGTGCATTTTTCTACGATTCCTTTAGGTCTAATCCCAGCATAGGTTGTAGCTCTATCAGGGTTATAGTAAGGGATTTTCTCCCCAACTTCCTTAGCGGTCTCTTGTCCTGATGAGGTTCCTGCCTCAATAAGCATCGCTTTATCTCTCCAGAAACCATGCGGCTCTTTAGCGTTAAAGGAAATTACACCATAAGGACAAGCGAGCATACAACTCTTACAACCGATACATTTGTTAGGATCATTTAGGGTTAAACCTTGGTCATCCTTATGCATAGCTTTTGTAGGACAAGCTTTGACACAAGACGCATTATCACAGTGATTACAAAGGGTGGGTACAAACTCATAATTTACATTAGGGAAAATCCCCGTTGTACGAATTAAGTGGTGAGACCAGAACATATCCCGATCAACGTTATTCTCATTCTTGCAAGATATTTCACAGGCTCCACAGCCAACGCATTTGTGCAAATCAATAACCATTCCCAATCGTGCCAATGTCATTCACCTCCATATTATTAGATTTATTATTATACTTTCTCTATTTTAATTCTTGTAACGCCACCGTGACGGGCCGTACTTCCACTCAATCTCTCAAAGTCGGCAGGGAGAATCTCATTGTTATTTCCGCCCCGCGGGGTACGCTTAGCGTAATCCAGGGCGGCGATTTTACCATAGGCCCAGTGGCCTTGGCCATAACACTTACCAACAGTTCCGGGTCTTACCCCTTCCCAAAGCTTAGCGGTACAAGTGATGCTGCCAGTCGGGGAAGTAATGCGGATGTTATCTCCGGTTTTGATACCGAGTTTTGCTCCATCGGTAGGATTAATTTTAGCTACGTCACCCCAAGCTTCATCCCCTGGATCGACATCCTTAAACTCTTGATACCAGAGAGTGTTCGCTGAACGACCTTCTCGGTTAAGTCTTGAACGATGCTCAAAGAAGACGAAGGGATATTCAGCACTCTCTCCCCAACGGAAAGGCTCCTCGTAGTGAGGGACAAAGGCTTGTTCCCCGCGGGCGAGGTATTTTGTGGCTTCCATAATATCGTCGACATTGGTCTTATGCTTTTCGGCATGGCCTTCAAGGGCTTTCTTAAGAGTTTCACTGTAAAATTCAAACTTTTTCGAGACAGTGCCAAAATCTTTCCAGGTTCCCTTATAGGAATACACTGCAGAATTCCAAACCCCTTTATCTACGAATTCCTGCCAGCCTTTAAGGGTATCCCCTTTTTTCTCTTTGCTCGGATCCCACAAATTTTGGGTAAACTTTTTAACGGCATACATGTTAAATTCCATTGAGGTCGTGGGAGCCTTACCTGTTTCAGGATCTTTAAACTCATTTTTAAAGTAATCTAAGAGGTTTGGAAATCCTTTTTTGGCCATTGATTCCGCAATCATCCAGGGAATTTCACTTTCGTCAATTTTTACGTCCCAAATTGGTTCGACAACCCGCTGTTGGATCGAGGCATAAGCTACTTTATTGGCTTTACTTTTCGTGAACGCCCATTTTTCAAAGGCACTCATAGCTGCAGGGAGCACAATATCGGCATACTGGGTCATCTCAGCTGGGTTCGTTGTAACGTGGGCATAAAATGGCAGTTGTTCTAGGGCTTGTTCCCAGCGTTGGGCACCAGAACAAGAAAACGCGAAGTTATTGAAGTAGCCAATGGACATTTTTACTTCGTAAGGGTCTTTAGCGAGCATGGCGTCCGCTAGACGGTTCGTAACAACTCCACCACCCGTTTTTCCGCTTTTTAAAGCCGGAAATTCCTTAGTACCGCGTTGGTCAATTTTCTTGTTTTTTGTTCCCTTTTTAGCAATATCATCGAGGTAATTCTCATAGCTCGGAATCGTTCCAGACGGGACTTTGGAAGCTCTTAAGGTGCCGCCTACATTGTCAACTGAGCCAACTAAGCCGTTCAGAGCATGGGTTGCCATAGCGACATAACCACCGCGCACTTGCATGGAGGCACCGGGGGATAGCCATGAAATAGCATGAGGAGCGGCCTTGCCAAAGGCTCTGGCAACTCTGATGATTTGATCCGCGGGGACTCCAGCTCGTTCAGCTGCCCACTCAGGAGTGCGATCTTTTAACTCTAGGTTCCACCATTTAACGACTCCATTAGTATAGTTTTCAGTAAAGGTCTCCTCAGGAACGGTTTCTCCTTTTTTAAAGAGGTTAATTCCTTCTATGAAATCTCCGACAAATTCCTTATTCCATAACCCCTCGACGAGAAGGACATGAGCGATGGCGACAGCTAAGGCGCCATCTTCACCAGGAATGACCGGCATCCATTCATCAGACTTGGCTGCTGTTGCCGAAAGGCGGGGATCAATAGAGACAACAGTTGCTTGGTCTAAAACCTTACCCCACATACTGATGGCATGAGGAACTTGGCGATTCGAGGCTATTGGGTCAGCCCCCCAGAGGAGGACACAACGGGTTTCATCAAGATCGTAATCCCGATAATCCCAGTACGCTTCTGTGTAATAGGGTCCAAATTTTTCTGCTTCCGCACAAATAGCACTATGGGAAATACCATTCGGAGAGCCAAAAACTTTAGTAGTGGCATCATAGATAATATCTGCCAAACCGGAGTATCGTCCACGCATGAGCACGTATTTTTCAGGCTCATTATTCTTGCGGAGCTCCATCATCTTATCGGTGATGGTGTCTATTGCTTCTTCCCAAGAGATAGGAACAAACTTAGGGTCTTCATTACGGCCTTTTTTAGGATTTGTCCGTTTCATGGGAACTTTGACTCTATCTGGGTCATAGAGCTGTTGAATGGCGATGTGCGCCCTGGGACATACTTTGCCATGGCTAGCCTTACTATTTGGGTTTCCTTGGACTTTGATGACACGCCCATCAACGACATAGGCTTGGATTGCACACCAGGTTGTACACCCTTGACAAGTTGTACTTAACCATTTTCCCTCAACGGATGCTGATGTATTTTCACCTTCAGCCAAAGCTTGGAGAGCAGGGAAGCCTGCTCCTGCAACAAGAAGCCCTGTCGCTGCTGAAGCCTGCAGAAATCCTCTGCGTGTGATTTTCATGAATTCCACCTCACTTATATTTCTTGACAAACGGGGAGAAGTATTTCGAACTACAATCTTTTGGATGAATGCTAAAGTTCTAGAACGGAATAGGAAGATTAATTTGACCTGCTAAAAGAACAATATGCTTAAACGTAAATCCTCCGACAATGACGAGAGCAGAAAGAGTCAGTGCCATTCCCTTTGTCATTTCAGCTGTTCTGTCTTTGATAAGGGAATAGAGACTACCCAAGAGAGGAAGGGCCAGCCCACCAATAAGGACTAAACCAGTCCAAAGCCCACCGTATTGATCCATCATGCCGTTTGACGCAGTAACCGTTTCCAGCCCCCCACGACTGAGGGAGACTTGCCAGCCCAGTACGAGAATCAGTTGGAGAGCACTTAAGACGCTAAATAAAACGGTGAAATTTAAGCCTTTAGTTTCGGATGCAGAAGCTACTTCGCTGCGAACCTTCTGGGATACTCCGAAGGAAATACCCAATTCTTTAATAAGTAGAAGGAGTGCAGTTCCTCCTAAGAAAGACGATACAAGGAATAAAGCCGTCACCATGCCACCGACCCAGAGCGGGCGACCAAGAGAAGCGAGTAAGAGTCCATGATATACCCCAACCAAGAGGGCAAATATCGTTCCGAATCCTAGAACTGCTCTGAATAAAGATCCTGAAGTTGTATTTTTGAAGTGAAGCCAGGCGTAGATTAATGAGAGTAGGATAAAGATCGTTTGGAAAAGGCCTCCCCAAGATGTGACCGATTGGGGATTGAAGTTATAGAGGGTTGTAATAAAGCGTTCGGGGCGACCAAGTTCGCTCAAGAGGAAAAGAATCCCTCCTCCAACCAATACCGGAGCCAGATAAGCCCCCATTGCTGCGAGTTTGCGATAACGGTTTTTGTCATAGACCGTGAGCAGGACAGAGAGAAGGAAGATTCCCACTCCCAACCCTCCGAGGAACAGATCCAAAGTTACACGAATGTCCCATGGAGCATGCCATTCCATACATTTACCTCCTTTAATTTGATACGTTTTGCTTTGTACTTACTTTCATTATTACATAGAATGATTTATGTAAAAATCAGTAAAAACCCTAAAAATCTATCAGGGTTTTTGCGAAGGTGGAGATGAAAAACCCCAATACCTATTTTAAGCAACTGATCGCTTAAAGGGATTGGGGGGATCTTTCCAATCTATATTTTCAAACACTAACCGCATTTAATGTATTGAGCTTTCTCCTCAAATATAGCCTTCTTGCATAGCATAGCGAACGAGTTCCGAACGTCTTTCGCACCCGGTCTTTTCCATAATTCGCGCCTTATGGGTTTCGACTGTTTTTATGCTGACAGATAATTTTTCTCCAATCTCCTTATTGGTATGCCCTAGGGCAACTAACTTTAAAACCTCTGTCTCGCGACCGGTCAAATTAATACTCTTTTTAGAGTCTTCTCTGGTTTCCGGATGGTAGATGGACTGAATAAGCATGTTCGCCATCGCCGGGTGAAGAAATATCTCTTTCCTGGCCACTGCACGCACTGCCTCTAAAAGTTCAGAATCTGCAGCTTTTTTCAAAACATATCCACTGGCACCTGCCTGCATGGCCTGCTGAAGATACTCTTCTGCCTCGTGCATGGTCAACATGAGAATTCCGACGTCTGGGTTTAATTGTTTAATCCGGGCAATGGCCTCTATTCCATTCATACCTGGCATTGAAATGTCCAAAATGACCACATCAGGCTGGTGTAATTGTACCTTTTCCAAGGCCTCTTCTCCGCACACTGCTTCTCCAACCACCACCATATCCTCCTGAGAATTAAAAAACATTCTTAACCCGGTGCGCAAGATCGTATGGTCATCGACCAGCAACACTCGTGTCTGTTCGCTCATGCTTTTCCCCCCCTTTCTAGCGGCAACCTGACATAAAGCGTAGTCCCCCTACCCGGTTCGGATTCAATCTCGAAGGTTCCGCCAAACAGTGCTGACCGTTCTTCCATACCGGCAAGCCCTAGATTTTGACGTCCCTGGTTTCTTTCACTTATAACCTGCTCTACGTTAAATCCTACTCCATCATCTTCAATAATCAAATTCACACTTTCGGGGCGAATCTCCAAAACGATACTTACGTTACGAGCCTTGGCGTATTTGGCTACATTTGTCAGGGCTTCTTGCACAATTCGGTACAGAATCGTCTCTACTTCACTTGGTAAGCGTTCCATCACTTGATTATGAACTTCAAGATCTACCACCATGCTGTCCTGTTTGCGTTTGTATTCAGTGACATAACGTTCCAGAGCCGCAATCAAACCCATATCGTCTAATACCGTAGGGCGCAGTTCAACTGCTAGGCGATGTACATCTTCTAAGGTCAAGTAGGCAACTCTTCTCAAGTCTTCCGCCATCCCTCTTGTTTGTTCCAAGTCACTTTCCTGACTTAGAAGTTTCAGCCCAATGATCAAGGACGTCAAACTTTGACCCGTCTCATCATGAAGTTCGCGGGCTATTCGCTTTCTCTCCTCTTCCTGCGCCGTAATCACTTTATTTAGTAATTGTTGGCGAATTTGTTCTTTGTCCATTAGCTCTGCCAATAAGGCTTCTCTTTCTTGAGTATATCGTTCCAAACTCTTCGCCATTCCATTAAACGAACGACCGAGCTGTCCGATCTCATCCTCCCCCCCAATGCTCACTCGTTGGCTTAAATCTCCTTCAGCAACGGCTATGCTCGCATCCACCAAGCGCTTTATAGGTCTCGTCAAAAGATGAGACATGATAAAGCCACCGAACAAACCTAAGATAGTAATTCCAATAGTTGTGACCATCAGCTTTATTGAGAGAGCATTAATGGTTCGATTCATATTGGCTTCAGACATACCGATACGTACCCAACCTGTATTTTTCCCCAGTGGGACTAGGACATCAAGGATAACACCCTCCTCGGAATCGACTTCTATTACATTCGCTCCGGTAGAGTCTTTCTCAAGTTGACGTAATTCCAGCAAACCCACTGGAATCCCTTGTCCGAAGTTATGCGCAACCAATTGTCCCTTCTCATCTAAAATAAGAACATAGCGAACATCTTCATTATGCAATGCAACCGCTTTTGTCTTCTCATAAAGGCCGATTAAATCCCCCACGAGTATCAGATCCATGCTTTCAGCAGCTACTTCGTTCCCAATCGTAACCGCTCGTTTCCTTATTTGATCATCTAATATTTCGGTCATATTAGACCGCATATCAATAATAACAGTTAAGCCTAATAAGCATATAAATACTCCAACAATCCCCATAATTTTGACGGAAAGAGGGACCGCCTCTTGGATTTTTTGAAGTGTTCGAGAAGTCAAATACTCAGTAATTCTTTTCGTCTTTTTAATCATTTAAGTTAAACCCACTTCTTGTGCCATTACCTGTATTTTTTCATAGATTCCTTGGTCTGGATGAACAAAACGATCAAAATGCAAAAGTTCCATGGCTTTTCGCCCCTGTTCATTCATATGCATGGTCAGCAAAATGTTTTTCAAAGTGGCAGTAAGCTCTGGATCAGCCTTATGCGAAACAACAACCGGAGGGTTCCCCATCGCTTCTGATTGATCAATCACTTTAATCTTTCCCACGATGCTTGCATCACGTGCTACCGTCAGGTCATAAATCAAGCTGTCCACAGCGGCTCCATCAACAATGCCTTCAGCCACCGCTCGAATCGACTTATCATGACTATACGTAAAAATCGTCTGCCCAAAAAAATCATCAGGTTGATATCCCTTTCTTTTTAGCATCACTTGAGGTGCAATACGACCTGAAAACGATAAAGGGTCCATATAAGCGAAGGATTTTCCTTTCAAGTCTATAAGCGACGATGCTTTGGACGATGAAGGAGCGACGATATAGGAACTATACGTAGTAGACCCCGCAATTTGGGGAGTAACGAGAATTTGTTTGATTTGATTAGCCCCGCTGTCCCCCATTAGAGCCCCTGAACAGATGAACCCTAATTGAACTTCCCCAGCTTCGATCAGACGATTTGTCTCAGTGTAATTTTGCCTTTGAACCATCTTAACCTTCATATTGACACGCTCTCCGATGATATTAAGCAAATCTCCATAAAGATTAACATTTTCCATAGGCGAGATGACAGAAGCCACCGCAATATTTAACACAGGCTTTCCCTCCAATTCAGGTTCCTGTTTCGGAGGAGTCTGTAGTTGAGAAAGCTGAATTTTAGGACGTTCTTGGTTAGTCTTGAAGTTCCAGAATCCCGAGGCCGCTGTTCCTAGAATTCCTAGCTGAACAATACCTAAAGCACCCATCCAAATTACTTCTCGACGTGTAAAATCATTTTTGGACATTACTTTCCCTCCGTTCAGCAATTGCTTATTTATTAAAAAGACTTGGGCATTCGTTTAATCCAAAATCCGCCCTTGAAATTTTTGGGTTCATAAGAGACAACAAACGCTTTAGGACAGAGCTTATCGAGGATGTCAATTAGCTGGCGCTCATTACTCCTCTTGGCCAAAACCTGCATCATGAGCCGTGGACCATCCTTGCCATCAGCTAACCAGGAAGTGACACCATAACCATACTCCCGTAGTTTGGACGGTATTTCTGTTTCAACACAATCCACAGTCACTTGAACCGTGACATAACCCAAGGCAATATACTCCTCGATTCGACTGCCGATATACACCCCTAAACCATAACCGATACAATAAGCTGCTAGATTCCAATAATTATCAAGGTTTTTCAGAACAATCCTTAACCCCATCATATAGACAAAAATCTCAACTACGGAAAGAATGGATGCTAAAATTCTCTGCCCTTTTATGACGAAAATCATACGCAAAGTGCACATAGATACGTAGACAACGTTAATTCCAATGATGATTAGAATAAGTTTCATTATATCCTCCATTTTAGCTGCTTGATTTACTTCCTATATTCTACCTTTTTAATTTCATATTGTCACCGAATAGATCTGATTTCTATAATCCAACTTTTGGGATTAGACTTATTTCCTGTATACACCTAATTCTGTCCGATAAGGAAACCGACATAAAAACTCCCTCCAGTGAGGAAAGCGATGGCGGGAAACATTTTTCTCATTGTCTCATCCTTATTATTATGAGTGCTTGAGCCATGCGTGGCGCACGACTCGGAGGCAGGTGAATATCTTCACACCTGCCTCCGAGTCGCGCAGTCTCTCCCGCATATAGCGGGAGAAATCCTAAACCTACTTCTCTTTATCCCTACATAAAAAGGTGGGGACCCGTACTATTTGCGTTCCACTAAAGTAAAAACTTATAGTCTCTTTTTCCGCTAATAATACGCCGGATTTCTACCACCTCATTATTCAGCAAAACGTAAAACATTAAGAAACTATCAACTATTAAAATACGATATCCTTGCCGTGTTAGTCTTCGATTTTTCGGTGTTGTGCCAGTCAGAGGAAAATCCTCAAGCATCAAAATGCTCTGTTCGATATTTTCAGCCAATTTAAGTGCGGCGGCAGGATTGTCACTAGCAATATAATCAACAATTTCGGCCAGATCCTGTTCTGCCGCTTCGGTGATACTAATTAGATGCTTTGGCATGGATGCGGCTCCTTATGTCTACCATAACATCGCGGAACGGGCGTCGTTTTCCGGAACGACTTTGTTCTTCGGCCTCGTCCAGCTTTTCATAAAGGTCTAATAGGGCTTGCTGTTCCTCAAAAAGCTGCTGACTCATGATGACTAAATGCCCGTTGCCGTTCTTGGTGATAAAAACAGGTATATGCTCATTTATACAAATTTCCTCAATCTCAGGGGTCTTGTTCCTCAAATCTGAAACAGGACGAATTACTGGCATATCGCTCACCTCACCTCTAATACTATATCATTATTATATCACTATTTTGACAAAATAAAATGACTTTTACAATTTAAGAAGGGGGAGTCCTTCGTCTCGTCGAAGGACTCCCCCTTCTCTTTTGGTACTAACCCTGACCATTTTTTCCAAACCTTTTGGGTTTAGACTTTTGTCTCTAAAATCCTAAATAGAACATATAAAATGCTATAAGCAGAATTACACTGCCCATGACAATTCTCAAAACCTTGCTGAAGGTGCCATATTTATTGTTTGATGTCATATTCTTTACAAAACCCATCGAGGTTCCTGCTACAAGCACTAATGCACTATGCCCTACTGAATAGAGCAATAACAGAATAATTCCCCATAACAGGCTGCCTTTTTCTGCTACAACAGCAAGAAGTGTAATCAGTACAGGAGTTGCACAGGGGGATGAAAACACACCACCTAATATTCCTGCTATAAATGCTCCGATGTACCCTCTTCTTGTGTTCTTGGCAATGAGAGAGGTTGATGGGATGAAATCGTAAATCTCCCAGGTTTGCAAGGCCATTAACACCATCAGTACACCCAGCAAAAGATACCACCATGAAGAGGATGTTCCCATTAGTTTACCGACAAGTGATGATACTGTTCCTAAGATGGTAAAGGTTACGGCTGAGCCTGCCGCAAAGGTAAGAGAAAGCCGAAAAGCCTTTTTAGGGTCATTGTTTCCCGTGCCGCCTACATAGCCTATGACAAGTGGAACACTTGATAAGGAGCAAGGTGTTATAGAAGTTAACACTCCAGCAAGCAAAGCAAGCAATGGAGCTACCCACATACTTTGCGAGATAAGTGTCGAAAGAATATCAAGCCATTCAGTAATCATTCCACACCCATCTCCTTTAGTACAGCTCGGAGTTGTTCTTCTGTCAGACCTCCTTGATGTGCAGTATAAACATGTTGATTAGTATCACGCGTAGAATACAACATCATTTGCATAGCTTCTGCATCTCGAGGCACAAATGGATTGCCCTCTTTATCAAAGAAGAACTGCGTTGGGATTACCTGTACAGGAAAATCAGCTGCTGCACTTTGATTTTTCCAGACATCAACGAACTTCACAACGGCTTTGCCCTGCATCTCCTTGTTAAATTCCTTGAGGACAGGCGCCATTTCTTTACAAGGAATACAAGAATCTGCGCCAAAATCAATCACAATAGGTAAACCATAAGATTTTAGCTGTTCAAGGTCTATGGCAGTAGCTTCAAGCGCGAAGTCACCAGTGTTATCTGCCATAAGCTTTTCCTGATTACTTTTTAGGATAAAAATCCCTAATATTACTACTATGATGAGCATAGGAACCATGATTTTAATGACTGATTTAGGTTTTTTCTCTTTATTATTCATTAAGCTTTCCAACCTCCCACGCCGTTACGCTAACTCTTTGAGCCATTTTACTTCCAAGTATTTGCTTCATCTTTTGTATGTTCAATCTATTAGGATCGACTTGAATTGATTGCATTTTCCAAATACTTATTTTTTATAGTTTTTACTTTATATTAATATTTATATATATTATAATTTTATAATAATACATTAATGTTTGTCAATTTTTTCTATGTCAAACCCACCCATCCCCAAAAGCAAGAGCCTTTCACACAATGGTGAAAGACTCTTAGAAATTTACAATATTTATGGGTGAAATGGAGATGCTATGCTTTTATCGGCACTCCCTCTTTGTTAAAATACTTCTTCCCGAAGGACAAACTAACATTAACTAAGGCGATCATGACAGGCACTTCGATGAGCGGGCCGATGACTGCCGCGAACGCAGCTCCGGAGTTAATTCCAAACACCGCGACAGCAACAGCAATGGCCAGTTCAAAGTTATTGCTCGCTGCCGTAAAAGCTAAGGTGATCGTTTGACCATAGGGAAGTCCTTGTCGCCAAGCCATATAGAAAGAGACAAAATACATAACTGTGAAGTAAATCAACAGAGGTATCGCAATTCTTACAACATCCAACGGTACGGAAACAATAGTCTGGCCTTTGAGCGAGAACATAATAATAATTGTAAAGAGCAAGGCAATTAGCGCGAGTGGGCTAATCTTAGGAATAAATTTTTTCTCGTACCACTCTTTTCCTTTCATAGGTAAAAGTATTAAGCGCGTAAGCATCCCCGCAAAAAAAGGAATTCCTAAATAAATAAGCACACTTTGGGCAATCTCCCAAATGCTGATGTCAACTTTAATGCTCATTAGACCGAGCCAGCCAGGTAGGACGGTCAGAAAGATGTAGGCATAGATTGAATAGAAGATAACCTGAAAAACAGAATTCAGCGCAACCAAGGCTGCAGCATACTCTGAGTCTCCTTTAGCCAGACTGTTCCAGAGAATGACCATGGCAATACAACGGGCTAGACCAATCATAATCAGTCCGGCCATATACTCTGGATAATTATGCAAGAAGATTACAGCGAGACCAAACATTAAAACAGGCCCAATAATCCAGTTTTGAATTAAAGATAAGGTCATGACTTTGCCATTTCTAAAGACACGTCCGATTTCCTCATATTTAACTTTTGCTAGAGGTGGATACATCATTACGATTAAACCCACGGCAATCAGAATATTAGTCGTCCCCATCTGAAATTGGTTAATAAAATCAGAGGTACCAGGGAATACAAACCCTATTCCAACACCCACTGCCATTGCTAAAAAAATCCACAAAGTCAAATAGCGGTCAAGTGTTGATAACTTACGACTTACTGACAATTCGACACTCATGCTTTATCAACTCCTTATATTGTTATCTAAATAGTTATACCCAGACCCATTCTTAAGTTTTGCATCCTTGGACATGCGTCAGCCGTTCCTCGTCTTCCTCAACCTTGGGAAACATAGGCAAAATCAAACCTATCAGTGGATTTCTCATATTCAATGAATAATAAGTCCATTGTCCTCCGCGACGTTCATTCACAAATCCCGTTTGACGAAGACGCCTCATATGTTGGGACACCCCTGGCTGGCTTATTTCAAATACTTCTGTTAAATCGCAGACACACAACTCTCGTCCCTGAAGTAATAATAAGATCCTCAAACGCGTTTTATCCCCTAGTACTTTAAATCCTTCAACCATTTCCTCAAGACGCGGTGTAGTGCTCAAGAGCTTGTTACCTCCTATCTGCAAATTATAGCAGTTCTTATGGCACTATATGCTTATATATACAAGGACACAATTCTCAGCTAATTCATTTTTTACTTTAAGGATCCAAGGATATTCCGAAGTTGCCCGACCTTTTAAGATCGGATCGCTCGTCTGAACAGTAGAGAAACTTTGGTTAATGACCCACCACTTAGGGGAAATCCCGGCTCGGCGTAAATCATTTTGTAAACGATTGGCTTCCAGTACTGGTGTCGCCTCAGCGAGCGTTATAAGCGCTACCGTTGTTTCCTCAGGATTCCTCAGCCGAGGCAACAGCTTCTTCACGGCTTCCGAAGTATCGCTCGTTGTGCGTTCCAGTTCTTTATGATAGGCTTTTGCGGCATCCAACAACAGCAGGGTATGTCCTGTAGGTGCCGTATCAATAACGACAAATTGATTTTCCGCTTTTGCCACCACATTGGCGAACGCTCTAAATACCGCAATCTCTTCCGTACACGGTGATTTCATATCTTCTTCCAGATACGCCAAGCCATCAGCATCCAGTGTCGACCCTACTTGCTGGATCACCTCTTGACGGTAGGCTTCAATTTCTTTTTTGGGGTCAATTCGACTGACGGTTAATCGGTCATTAATCTGCTCAAGTCCAAAAACTAACGATAAATGGGCGGCTGGATCGGTCGTCGTTAAATGGACGTCATGCCCACGTGCTGCTAAACCTACGGCAATGGCGGAGGCAATCGTTGTTTTCCCGACACCGCCTTTCCCCATCGTTAAGACGACCCCTTTGTTCTTTTGCGCCAAAGTGTCAATGAGCGAACAAGCTTAGGATCGACACTTGGACCACATACTCCTGACGAACAGCACATGGCTGGATCAAAAATTTCAATGGTTTTCATGGTTTGTCACTCCTCATTTATCGTCTATGCTACCCAAAAGACTTCTTTCCTAAGAGCCAAACTATATTAACCCTCAATATTTTCCCGTCCGGATTATTTCGGCAAACTCATTAGGTAACTCAGAGGCCTCAATTGCAGTAGCCGTTGCCTCATAATCATAGGGTACTTTTCGAAAATCAACCGTTACGTCTCTTGCAAACGAGATAAGTGCATAGATCGCTTGAGGGTCCCCATGCTTTGGTTTTCCAACGCTGCCTACGTTTATAAGCAATTTATCCTTCAAGACCATGGTAAAAGGCAGATGGGTATGACCACAGATAAGAATGTTGGTGTCAGCAAGAGCCATAAGCTCGTTGGCATAATCCTCAGAAATCTCTTCAGTAACATATTCATTTAGCCGATTTGGGCTGCCATGGACTAAAAGCAATCGTTTACCTGCGATAGTAACCCGAATTTCTTTGGGGAGATTTCTCAAAAACTCTTTATTGTCCTCAGTAATGTGCCGCTTGGTCCATGCTATAGATTCATGTCCTAAAGCCTCAGCTTCAGCATCCTTATAGTCACAACCGCAGATAAATCGCTGATAACCAATTCCATCGTCATAGTTACCCATGACTGTCGGAATGTTCTTTTCTTTGATTAAATCAACCACTTCATTGGGGAACGGAGCATAGCCTACTAAATCACCAACACAATAAACACTGTCAACTTGTTGTTCTTCAATATCTTTTAGTACAGCCTTAAGAGCAATGACATTGGCGTGAATATCGGATATTATTGCAACCTTCACAGCAAATCCCCTCCTTGTATTAATTAATATGTTATTGCTTATATAAGTATATTATTATATGTTTACGGTAATTTCAACTATAACTTTATTATTTGCTTGAGAATAAGACCTTATGCCTAATTATTCCTACACAGGTTTGCTGCTGGACTTCCATCATCATTCGCGATCAAGGGTATGCTGCATCCACTTCTCTTCGCGTCGCACATTATGATTGATCATTTTAAATAAAAAAAGAGACCTGAATTGGTCTCTATGAAAGGGATTAAATCTTCTCGGTTATAGGCACCTTACTCGGCTGTTCGTGAACATAAAACTGTTTTAGACTTTATTTTCGGACTAGCCACAAAATAAATCCCACTTGCATACAAAGCCAAAATCAACAATGTGATGTCCAAGTATACGCTAAAAACAAACACTCCTATTACTCCATATACAATACCCATTATAATTGTAATTAGATATTGAAACCTATTCACACTAGGCATAATAAGCGTTAATAGCCCTATGGTTGTAAGCAGCGTTGAACAAGGAATAACACCTACAGGAGAAAACACTAAAAGCATTAGTGCATTTTTATCCACAAATTCAGGGTACCATAATCCCATGAAAATGAAGAAAAGAGCAATGGCAATTATCCATTTACTTTCAGCTATTTTAATATTTTCCTTCCTCACAAATAGTTGCACTAATGCAGTTAATGCTAATATGCCGAATGTTACGGCATGAAAAGGGTTGCCGAAAATTAGTGCATTGATTGTTACGGATAAAAATAGAATACTTACCGCCGCTTGAAATATCCATCGTTTTAAGTTTTCTTTGGTTACCACGAATATTGCAAACAGTGCCATTAAAGCCATCATATGCATTGAAAAATTTACCCACAGACTATGATTCGCTAACATTTCAAGATAATTCAATACTCCTTGTGCATTCATAATAGAGACCTCCTCTTAAATTAAAAAATCTTAACCTTTATCCAACTTGGACTTGGACTTGGAATTGTATTTAATCTAACTTCCCCAGATACTTGATCGTTGCTTCTAAAAGAATCCTTCTAAATTCAATCATTAGTTGTGCTGCTTCATCACCAGCCCACGCAGGGTATAATGTTATAGGCAATGTTGCATCATCTGTTGCAATTGATAAAAACTCCCAACCAAGAGCATGTAATAATGGCAATGAGTGTCCTCCCTCTACGAACCATTCTTCCTGATATAGTTTTTTAGTCTCTGCAAGCTTTTCACTAAAGGTCCTTATAAAGTTTTCGTAGGATTTCTCTAGTTCCTTAAGCTTAAAAACATTATCTAGAAAAGAGACCATATCTTGATAAATTGTCATCTCGCCATACAGTTCAACGACTCCGGTGTTGATATGAAATTCAATTAATAACTTTTGAATTTCATCAGTTTGATGGTAAGGGCTAATCCATGTATTGGTACTTAAATTACCAAATCCATTTTGCTGCAATTTCTCTACAATAGTTGTCCTGTGTTCTTTATGCGCTTCACTAAACTCCAAATTCACTAAATACCACTTTTTGTCCCATGGTTTATTTCTTGAAGCGTACCTTTTCCAAAATTGCTGCATTCCTTCATTCCAGGTACTGATAGCCTCCCTACCGTTTGAATCCAAAGTATAAGACACTTCGCTACCATCATTACTATTGATAAGGATGCCTGCTTTTACGGTTCTGGATAGTGACATTCTTGTGGCAGTTTCACTTTTTCCAAAGGTCTCCATAAGTTTAAGCAGACTAGATAGCTTGATCGTGTCCTTATTGTAATGGGTCAAATAGTTATTATAAATAAAAAGCAAAAGACTGGTGGCGCTATCGCTCTTTCGTAAAATAACCTTCATAAAACACCTCCCTCTAACTTATAGTCTATAACATATAATTTTTATATTTTTATTATATGTTATAACGTTATAATATGTCAATTATTTTTTTGATTAATTTACGCAGAATCTGAAATCACTTGTCCCTAGTTTTATCTCAATAGATACTTTATTTCCCCTTCTTAACTTTCACCATTCACATTTGGACAATGCAATTTATTTAAACGGTAGAATTAAGAAGTAGAGACCACTCCAATTCGAGTGGTCTCTACTTCTTAACATTCAATTCTATTCACCACTTATTCCTTTTCTCCTTAACTACCACAAGATTTCAAGCAGCTCATGGACAAACCGTTATTCCCCTACTCCAAAGACAATCTCCACAAGAGGGAGCATTGCCCATGCGATCCATGTCTGTCCGAAAAACCATGTCACACCCATTTACCCACTCACAATCCGTACATGAGGGGTACCCCCGGTCATCACTTTGTAACGATAACGTATATTCCTGCCACCAGACATTCCCATACCACCAGACATACCCATGCCTCCTGAGACGATAGATCCATTCTTCAAAGCTTCTTCTTGAACTTTCAATTGGGCTTGCATAGCATCGCTCCAGGCTTTAATCTGCTCATCTGACATGGGTTGAGCGTTATTGAACGTTGCTCCACCACGCTTCCCCATACCCGGCCCGAAAACCTGACCGTTCGCTAGCGCTTGTTCACTGTATTGTTGGCGAGGTCGATAGAACTTTTCATAGCGTCAGCCTGTTGTGCTTAAACCGCGAGCAATCCTACCTATTTGCCACGTTTACATTTTCGGCCAGAGAAGGATCCGACGTGTCTGTCCAGATGTTTACGACACTTCCGGTCCTAATACTACTAATACTGACATCGTCTACCGTTGGAACTTTTGATATGGCATGGGGATTGACAACAATCCAACATTCCATTTTTTCCACAATACCTCTGATCCCTGATCTCCTCTTATCCTAATTGCTCCGATTGGCAATACTCATATACTCCGCAGAGGTTGGATCTGATTCCTCGGTCCAAATATTAACCACACCGCCAACTTTGATACTGGCAATCGTTCCGTCTTGAACCGTAGCACCATTGCTGCCAGTGCCTTTGATTGTAGTTCAGCTTTAGCGTAAGCGAGTTCACTCATATCTCAGTGCTTCGATAGGATTAGAATCAGCCGCTTTCTTGGCCGGGTAGAATCCGAAAAATATCCCCACAATGCCGGAAAAGGCAAAGGCTATCAAAAGACCTTGCATGGAGCGGACCGTCTCAATCTCCAGGTATTTAAGCAATGGAATCACCACTTCTCCAAGCCCTACTCCCAATAGGCCCCCGAACATACTGATGCCAATGGCTTCAAAGAGAAACTGCCTTAAGACATCTTTTTTCCGCGCCCCGAGTGCACGGCGAGTACCAATTTCTTTCGTCCGCTCACGTACAGAAACAAGCATGACATTCATAATCCCTATCCCACCGACCACTAAGACAATCGTGGCAATCGCAATCAGGAGTACCGACATCGTGCGCGCCGTTTCTTGAGCGGCGCCTACCTTGCTCCCGGCATCCATCACCCTAAAGTCATCCGCCATATTGGGACGGAGCTTGTGGGCTTCGCGCAGAGCTGTTGTAATTTCGTCAAGAGCCGGTTTGACACTGGGTAGATCCTTCGCTTGAACGGTGAGTCTCGGGGTAATCGTTGTCCCTAAGATATAGCTCTGAGCCGTGGTATAAGGTATAAAAACCCCTTCATCAATGTTTGTACTTCGGTAGGCCATTTTCATTAAAATACTTACGCTTGAAGAAGAGCGCTGAATTAACCAGAGCAATCATGACCGGCACTTCAACTTTCCGGTCCATCAAATATACCCCTTATATGGTACATACAACCAACTGATAATTCCTAGCCTTCTCCCCACTGCCCTTCCTCCTGATCGAAATCGCCTCTCGGTACTCTAGCGAGACCGATTTAAAAAAAGCATGAGTAAGGCGGCAACCGGTCCTGTTTAAGTCATTTTAATCGCCGGAGGCCATCGGGTTATGATTTTGGCCATGTTCTCAAGGAAGGATTTGAGCTGCTTGCGCAGTCTCTCCTTCATCTCCTTATCCTTCGTGGTCAGCACGGTCAACAACAGCTTGAGCTGGTCAAAAGAGCGGTGAATATTGCCGCGGTGAAATTCAAACAGAGATTCGGCTTGCCTGGTATAGTATTCGGGATTGGCATTTTCAAATCCGGAGACCGTAAAATTGGGAAACTCGGGAACTGTGAAATCGGACGCGACGAGCACGGGCGCAGAGAAGCGCGGGCCGGCGGAGCGAGCTTTGGCGGGCGTTGCTTCTGGCGCTGCTTCCGGGGCAGCGGGTTCCGCCGTTTCGGAGGCTTGGGGGGATTCAGCGCCTGCGGCGGGTATGGGGGGGCGCGTAGTTTGGACGCTTTGGGCGGCCGCCAGCGCTTCTGTTTGGCTCTTGTCCGAATTAGCCTCTTTCCCCGCGGCTCTCGTCCGTCCTGCCCGGAATTTTGACGTTACCTCTTCCACCCGCTGC
>LADV01000084.1 GCA_000961805.1 Peptococcaceae bacterium BRH_c23
AGGATTTTCTCGATACTTGAATTATAAATGACCAATTTGAAGAACCCTTGAATTAAATTTAACGTTTTTGTAACATTCTCCTTGACGCTTTTTAAGTCCGTTTCCTTTTCTACATTACTTGGATTAGGTTCAAAGACAAATAACCTTATATCCTTGCTTTGTCGGATATAAGGTTATTACGTAAACATGATTCAAGCTTGTTTCTAACAGATACGCGGCAGTTGATCAGCTACAAGGACATCAACAATCCTCTTACCACCAATGCCTGTCTTAAGGTACACTTTACCGACAGGGCCATTGACCACTTCACCGATTACCGCAGCATCCTGTCCCAGCGGGTGTTTTCGAAGGACATTCATAGCTGCCTCAACCTGCGGTTGCGGCACCACGGCCAGAAACTTACCTTCGTTTGCCAGATATAGAGGGTCTAATCCTAAGATATCACAGGCTGACTTCACATTTCCCTGAACGGGCAGGGAATCCTCATCTAAACCAATACCCACACCGCTCTGCACGGCAATTTCATTGAGAGTCGTCGCTACTCCACCCCGTGTAGGGTCCCTAAGCACCCTAATACCTGGTACCTCCAACAATAACTCTTGGATTAACCCGTTGAGCGGAGCACAGTCACTGCGGAGATTATCAAAATTAAGTTCCGACCGCCTGGCCATAATGGTCATGCCATGGTCGCCTATCGTCCCATTAATGATGATCTTATCCCCTGGCCTGGCGTTACTTCCTGACACATCAGCCCCAGGAAGTATGACCCCAATACCTGCCGTATTGATAAAAAGCTGATCAGCACAACCTTTAGGTACGACTTTCGTGTCGCCGGTAACAATTAGCACACCGGCTGCTTTAGCCGTGTCTGCCATAGACTGGACAATCTGCCTAAGGCTGGCCATCGAAAACCCTTCTTCTATAATAAATCCTGCACTTAAATACAAGGGTCGGGCACCGCTCACAGCTAAATCATTGACTGTTCCGCAAACAGCCAGTTTCCCGATGTCTCCGCCAGGGAAAGTCAGGGGAGAGATTACATAACTATCTGTGGTAAACGCAAGTCTCTCCCCGGGTGTCAAAAACCGAGCTGCATCGTTCATCTCATCGAGTAAGTCATTACTAAAATAGTGATGGAAAAGCTCTTTCACGAGTCTTTGGGTGTATTTGCCACCGTTGCCATGACCGAGCAATACTTTTTCTTCTTGCATACGTTCCTCCTTCAAAAACTATTACTAGAACAAGAACACTCATCTGTGTCCACTTAATTATGGTACTTATAATACGCACCACAGGTACCCTCTGAGGAAACCATGCACGGCCCTACAGGTTTTTCCGGATTGCAAACGGTTTTAAACAAAGAGCAATCGGGAGGTATTTTCTTCCCTTTGAGAATCTCGCCGCATAGGCAACCTGCCGGACCGGCGTTTTGGCTTTCCTCCAGGCCAAAAACTAAGCGCGCGTCAAAGTTTGAGTATTCCGGCTTGAGTACTAGGCCGGACCCTGGTATCGTTCCTATACCCCGCCAGGTGACGTCTGCTAAAGTAAATACCTTTTCGACCAAAGCCTGGGCCCGGATGTTTCCTTCTTCAGTCACCAATCCCCCGTACACATTAACTAACAAAGGTTGTTTATTTGCCGCCAAGGTACTAAGTTTTATTAAAGCCGCTAACATCTCGACGGGTTCGAAACCTGCCACGACAGCCGGAATATGGTATTCCTCTCGAAGGAAGCTAAATAGGCCAAATCCTGTAACAGTAGAAACATGACCTGGTAAAAGAAACCCATCCAAGGATATTTCCGGATCATTCAACAGGGCTCTTAAGGCATTCGGCACTACCTTATGCGCAGTCAGAAATGTTAAATTAGCGAGACCTTGCGTGGCTGCCCGCTCGATCGTAGCCGCTACAGTAGGAACCGTCGTTTCGAAACCAACTGCTAGAAATATTATCTTTTTGGCAGGGTTTGATCTGGCTATCTCAAGGACATCGAGGGGCGAGTACACAATTCTGATATCCGCTCCATTGGCTTGGGACTCAAGTAACGATCCTTTACTCCCCGGCACCCGCATCATATCTCCAAAGGTCGTAATGATTACATCGCTGTAGCTGGCTATTTCCTGAGCCAAGTCGACATAACCCGGCGGAGTTACACAAACAGGGCAACCCGGTCCGGAGATGAGTCTTATTTCAGGCGGTAGCAGAGACCGGATACCACTGCGAAATAAGGCATGGGTATGGGTTCCACATACTTCCATCAGCGCTACAGACCTTGTCAATTTAAGCTGACGGAACGTTTCCCCAAGTTGTGCTCCTACTTCCCGAGCCTGTTGTTTGTTAATTATGCTCATTTGTTGCCAACTCCTTAATAAGCTCCCAAGTTAACGAGGCCTCATACGCATCAATGACTTGAACAGCGAAACCGGCATGGACCAACACGTGGTCGCCTACTCTTACCGGAGAAACCAAATCTAATCCCACTTTGATTTGCGTATCCCCAATTTTTACGGTTCCAATAGTTTCATTAATTTCAATGATCTCTCCCGGTACTCCTAGACACATTAAAACGACACTCCTTTCCTTATTACCTGCCCGGCGATGACTGCTTGTCCTAGAGAAATCCCCCCATCATTAGCAGGCACCTTGCTGTGCGTATAAACTTGGAATCCGTCCTTTTCTAAGCATTTCACAGATTTATCTATGAGCAGTAAGTTTTGAAAAACCCCACCGCTTAAGACGACATTGTCGATTCCTGTATCGTTCCGGATAAGCTTACAGGTTGCCAAGATTACATCAGCAAGAGTTTGATGAAACCGCGCAGCCATAACCTCTATAGCTTCGTTAGCCAAAATTTCACGGATGATTTCTTCAAACATGGGCTTAAATTGGATAGTCCAAGGCCATGTGGCTCTATTGAGTATGAACCTGTACCCCTCACAGTGAAGTTCAGGTAATGCCAGTTGCTCCAATTCAATTGCTGCCTGGCCCTCATAGCTGATTTCCTGGCGCACTCCCACTAGGGCTGCTACCGCATCAAAAAGTCTGCCGGCACTAGACGTCAAGAGGTTAGCCCTGCCATTTAGAATTAAATTTTTAACAATGCCCAGCTTGTACGAATCAGTATCCTGAAAAGGCGGCAGTGGCATTTGCGTGATGTTTTGGTCAAACATAGTCAACAGATAACTAAGAGCCATGCGCCAGGGTTGTTTTATAGCAGCATTTCCTCCAGGTAATGGTACATACTCGAAGTTCGCCCAACGAACAAAACCCTGATAGTTTCCGGTGAAAAACTCCCCTCCCCAAATTGTGCCATCAGTTCCATATCCGCTGCCATCAAAAGCAACCCCGATGACATCACTCACCACCCCGTTTTCGGCCATACATGAAGCGATGTGGGCATGGTGATGTTGGATAGGAAACTTGGTTAATCCCTTGATATCCTCAGCGTATTTAGTGCTCAAATAGTCAGGGTGTAAATCATAAGCCACCGCTTGCGGGGTAAGGTTAAATATTGTTTGTAGGTGATCAACGGCTTTCTCGAAAGCAAGCATATTACTTAGATTCTCTAAATCTCCGATATGCTGACTTAGAAATGCTGAATTTCCTTTCGTTAGACAGACTGTATTCTTCAACTCAGCCCCTAGAGCCAAGATATTATCGATCTCAAATGGCAGTTTCACCGGCAGAGGGGCGTACCCCCGGGAACGCCTCAGCATCCTTTGTCGCCCTTTGAAAAAACGGACTACTGAATCATCCGTACGGATATGAATCTCCCTGTTATGGGTCAAAAAGTAATCAGCAATGGAACCGAGATTGGCGAGTGCTTCATTGTCTTTGTATTCAATGGCCTCCCCGCTACTATTCCCGCTAGTCATGACTAAAACTTCCGAACCGTTTTGGAACAACAAATGATGCAATGGCGCATAGGGTAACATCACTCCCAAGTAACGGTTCTTAGGCGCTACATCAAAGGCTACCGCCGAATCATCCTTTTTTCTCAGCAAAACAATGGGGCAACGTTCGCTTATTAAAGCGATTTCTTCCTCGTTTGTTATATCGCAGTACTTCTTAACCACTTCTATATCAGGCATCATTACAGCAAACGGTTTGGCGTCCCGATTTTTCAGGTTTCTCAGCCTTTGCACGGAAGTCTGGCTTAAAGCATCACAAACCAGGTGGTAACCCCCCAACCCTTTGACGGCTAAAATATGCCCTTGCTTAAGCAATTCTACTGCTTTCTCGGGCGCATCCTGTGCTGCGACCTGCTTGCCTTGACGGTCTAACAAGACAACTTGCGGGCCACACGCTGGGCAGGCATTCGGCTGGGCGTGAAAACGGCGATTTTGAGGATCATAATATTCTTTAAGGCAATCTGGGCACATAGGAAAGTTGGCCATAGTAGTATACGGACGATCATAAGGTATATCTTGAATGATGGTAAAACGAGGGCCACAGTTCGTACAATTGATCAACGGATAGCGGTAACGCCGGTTCTCAGGGTCATTTAGTTCAGCCAAACACTCTGGGCATATAGCCACATCCGGAGAAACAAGTGTGAATTTTATTTCTCCCTTCGCACTGTCCTTAATCACAAAATCCTTATAATCGGCCGGTGGTAACTTCGTTAACGTGATTTCTTCAATAACGGCTAAAGGTGGGGCCTCAGAACGGATCCGTTCAGCAAAGCTTTCCAGAAATACTTCTTTTCCTTCTGCTTCGATTTCCACACCCTGGGCAGAGTTATTGACCCACCCAGTTAGATCTAATGTTCTCGCTAAGTTATACACAAAGGGACGAAAGCCCACTCCTTGGACTACCCCTTTGATCAGCATATGAATTCTAGCTCGATATTCCTTTATAGGCATTTCTTTATTCTCCTATATTTCCCAATAGAGTAATTACCCCAAATGAACCCAACCCATTAGGATGCATCTTGAGCATTATCTATACCAGGAAAGGCTTCAGGGGTTCCTTCAGCGAGCTCTTTCTTTTTATTTATCTGTTCTAAGAGATATTGAGCTAATTCCGAAACACCCTGACCGGTGCGACAGGAGAGAGTAAATGCTTCGAGGCCGGGATTAATAGTTTTAATGTCCCCTAGGGCTTGTTCGATGGAAAAGTTAGTCTGCTCTATAAGATCTATTTTGTTTATAACCACTACTTTGGCCCTCTGGAACATGGCCGGGTACTTAATAGGTTTATCATCCCCTTCAGTTACACTGAGAGCTACCATCCTAATTTCTTCACCCAGATCATAGCTTGCCGGGCATACCAAGTTACCAACGTTCTCAATGATGAGCAATTCAAGTCCATCCAAAGGAAAGTTACCAAGGAGTTGTTTTATCATGGTACTATCCAAGTGACAACCACCACAGGTGTTAATCTGGATTACCGGTATTCCCTGCTTTTCAATGCGTTCTGCATCCTTAGAGGTATAGAGATCCCCTTCAATGACTGCCATTTTAACTTTGTCTTTAAGTTCCTTAATGAGGTTTTCTAAAATGGATGTTTTCCCTGCCCCAGGTGATCCCATAAAGTTAATAACATAAACATTTTTACTCTTAAATTCCCTCCTTAACTCTTCAGATAGCAGGTCATTAGCTTTAAGAATATTTGAAACTACTTGAACTTCTTTACTCAATTCTATCCCTCACTTTCTCCGGTCACTGTGTTTACAAATAATTCATTGCCGGTCAGCATCTCGTACTCCGGTCCTTCTTTACATTTACAGTTTAAATTCACGATCCCTTTCAATGATTCTCCACAACGGATACATCTCCCGGTCACCGGCACCTGGGTAATAGTGAACTCCGCCCCTTCCGCTAAAGAACCTTGGGCAAAATATTCAAAGGCAAAGTCCAGTGCCGCAGGTTCTACGCCAGAAATCTCCCCTGCTACAACATTGATCTTGGTAATAGTTCTTAAACGGTGTTTGGCAGCATTATCGATGATGATATCGAAAATACTCTGCATAATCGAAAGTTCATGCACTGGTAACATTCTCCTTGTTATCTTCTTTTATTTCACTGACTGTTACAGCATTGACTACACTGTCCTTAGCCGTTTTGAATTCCCTCAGAGCTTTACCCACCGAACGACCCACGTCAGGCAATTTGCCTGGTCCAAAAATAATCAGAGCAATCACCAAGATAACCACTAATTCAACAATACCTAAACTAGGCATAATCTATTCCTCCTTGTAAAACTGTTTGTTTGTTTCACTCCAGCAGGTAGGGCCTCCATTCATAAACTGTTTGTCTTACTAATTTGTTTTTTATCGATCTGTAAAGATTAGCACCCCCCATCCATATTTAAATAATAGGCTATTAGTTTGAATATCCTTTGAACAAAAGTTAACGTTTTTGTAATACTTAGGTGACTAATAATAGAATAGGAGCGATTTCTCTCGCTCCTATCACGAAAACGTTCAAGCGGGCCAATGCACACAGTTCTTCCATTAGGTACGTCTTTGTAGGTCTTCCACTCTCTTTTTTTTATTATATTTTCTCTAATATGTTTACTATTATGTAAAAACAAGAACTTGCAAAATAAAAAAGTCAATTCTAACAATAATTGCGACCGGTAAAACTACTGGGCGTGTTGCTTTTTAATTTGGGATTTACTCTGTCACAGCATTAGCCCGATAAGAGCAATGAAAAGCAAAAAATAACTGGGCTGCCTCAATTGGTTTCAGCCCAGTTAAACTTATTCATTAATTACTACTCTGACCTCCCATCATTACCGTATCCACTACCGTTTCCGTTACTTCCCTGACCTCCCATCATTCCGTATCCACCACCGTATCCATTACTTCCCTGACCTCCCATCATTCCATATCCACCACCGTACCCATTACTTCCCTGGCCTCCCATCATTCCGTATCCACCACCGTATTCATTACTTCCTTGGCCTCCCATCATTCCGTATCCACCACCGTATTCATTACTTCCTTGGCCTCCCATCATTCCGTATCCACCATTGTATCCATTGGAACCCGGAGTAGGATTTGCCGCATTAGAGTCGGTATTTTGGGAAGATGGCGTTGAAGTTTCAGTCTGTTGACTTGTTACAAGTTGATTTTGGGGTGTATTAACGGCAGGAGTCCCCGTGGTAAGGGCAAAAGCCGTACCCGTAAGTGCCATTATCCCTGCAATTGAGAGTCCTACAATCCATTTAGTCTTTTTCATTATTTTGTTTTGCCTCCTTTAATTTTACACAATACTATTCTTACAACCTTCATATCTCAAATTATACCCAACCAATTAGACTATGCTGTGAATGAGTTATGAATTTCTTATGAATTTGAGAGAATGTCGTAGATAGACTCTATTGTCAAAGAGATAGGCTAGCTTAATGAAAAAGGCGAATGCATTGTCATGAAGACATCGAAAAAAGCCATAATTCTTTACACTGCATAAAATCAAATATCTTGGACAAAATAACTTTGGATAATAACTAGAGGAGGTGCATAATTATGGCTCCTAAAATGGAAATAAAATGTAGCGTAGACACCTGTCATTACTGGAAAAGTAATTACTGCCATGCCGATAATCTTGAAGTAAACGCCCAAGGTGACGGCATAGCAAATTCCAGTGACGGAACATGTTGCACTACCTTCAAAAAAGCTTAAAAACGGGGAGGCATTGTTTATAAATGTCTCCCCGTTTTTTTATAGTTGAATTGAGCAACGATACCCATTTGGATATCCCCGAGCTTAGCTAGACTTGAGAATGGAAAGTACTATCGATGGCTTGCAGAATTTGAAAATAACGAACCGTTTTTTATCCTATCTCCGTGGAATCAGAACAATTTAGTTAATAACGAGTATGGGAAGTTTAAGTAACCCGATTCTCAGTGATCATTGAGAGTCGGGTTATCTTTTCTACATTGCAAATGCTCGACATTCCATGGCACAGTGTAAACAGATGTGGGCACATTTTTGAGACTCCTTGTCGGTAAATCGTGCACATTCATTTCCACATGCTTCACATATACTCGCGCAAAGGCCTGCTAGTGCTTTGCTGAATGAGCTATAGCGGGCAAGGTATTTGGCAGTTAGTGTACAGACATCAGCACAATCTCGCAGTAGTTGTAATTGTCTATGCCTTAAATGGAGATCTTGGGAATGCCATAAGAAGATGAGTAACCATGTGTTCACACGTTACTTGTCACGGTAGAAGCACCGGTTACCCGGCACTCCCCGCACAGATCCCGGCGTGCGAATTTCCCGCACCGGGCTCTTCAAAAGTACTCGCTTCCGTATTTCCGGCATTAAAAATCAAAGTGAAGTTGTACTAGATCAGACTCGACAATTCTTGGTTTTGGAACTCCATATCTTTCCCAACATGCGTCAAACTCGGCAAGATTGAAACTACGTCGCTGACTTCTTCGGTTAAGCCATTTGTAAAAAATTCTCTTTACGTGTTCATAAAACTTGCTTAAACTTCTGAAGTTCCCTATTAGCCCATAATAGTTGGTATATCCTCGCAGTTTTGCTATAAGTTTGGGAAAGAGCTTTCTCAAACGCTTACTTCGCATCTTTTTACACCATTCTGTGAATGCTATTATTGATTTCCTTAATTTCCCTGGTGCTGTGCGTCGTTTGATGATGGCCTTTCCTTTGCGGGATACTCCCCAGCGAAATTCAAAACCCAGGAACTCAAACTTTGTCTTATCTTCTTGGCGAAATCGTGAGAAGATTATGATGTTGGTTTTCTCCTGCGCCAGTTCCAGTCCGAATTTTTCTAAGCGTTCTCCTAGTTCTTTGTAAAATTTCACTGCTTCTTGTTTAAATTGAAAGGCGCACACGAAGTCATCTGCATATCTGCAGATATAGGTCATGCCTTCGCAAGACTGCTGTACTCTCTTTTCAAACCATAAATCCAGTGCATAATGTAGGTAGATGTTCGCTAGAATTGGACTGATGAC
>LADV01000279.1 GCA_000961805.1 Peptococcaceae bacterium BRH_c23
GGGATCTCTTCTTTGGCCGCCTCCAGCTCCCTTTGCTTTAACGTGACTTTTTCCTGCTCGGCGGAGTATTTCGACTTTTAGTCGTTCACCTGTTGCTCCAGGCTTTTGGTCTGAGTGGTTAATTGGGTGAGTTCGCTGCTTTTCAAGTTCAGGTCATTTTGGAGGTGTTTTTTCTCCTGAATGGCCTGGCCTCTGTCCTTGACAGCCTGTTGCAATTCTAATTTGGTCATGCTCTCGACATCGTGCTCCGCGATAAACTCTCCCGCTCCTCTTCCGGGATCCCCAGCAGGATGAGTGCCTGGGTGTAGGTCAAATTCGTCACCAGTGACGAATTTGGATTGCCGTCACTGTCGGGGGAAGCAAGCAGTTTCGTCCCATACTCTTCTCAGAGCTGCATTAACCTATCGGCCGTTCGCTGAGAGGAACTGACCGATTCCTTCAACCACTTGCCCCATTCTCGCTGATTCCAATTGTTCGAATGGACATATTCCAGAAAATAAATGAAAACACAGACGGAAAAATTGCGCTGTAGATTCTATATGACATTAAGTAGTTCCAATCACTGAAGCCTTGTTTGAAAGGATAGATGAACTGGAGTTACTTTGCAAGTATGGTAATAAAGAAAAGGCTGTCGACGTCGGAAAAAGAATGAAAAAGCGACTTATATCTGATATTGCCGGCCAGAACAGAGATGTCGTTGAGCTGACAAGATGCGATCCGGTCGCTGACCAGCATGTTGTCGCTCGTTAACGTTGCTATATATGCATCAAAGGCGATTGTTCCGAGCCTGATGAGGTCTGTTTCCGTGCTGATGAAGGTAAGACCGGACTGAGTTCCATTGTCTTCGCCGGAAAGGATAGCCGTGATGGCCTGCATCGTTGCCGAGTTGATTTTATTGATGCGGCTGTAGGGCTTCTCAATATAGCTCTTTTCATCTTGGCTGTAAACATAGTACGTTATCGTCTGACTATCTTCAAAGTGCTTGAAATCGATTCGAATATAGTTAGACACGAGAGGTATATCGTCAACAGCGTATCTGTTTTCTTTATCACCTTTCAAAACCATAACCGACATACGCTTAATAGCATCCGTATCCGTGACGGTAACGGAGGCGGCGGCCTTTCTATCCTTATAGTCGGTCAGTACTATGTTCTGAACATGCCTACTTCCCAATAACGTTACTTCTTCCATAGCCTCGTAATCCTCTTCTGGAATATTGTAATATCGTTTCTCATCGCCATACACCACAAGGGCAAGGGAAGGATCGGAAGCAAAAAAGCAAATACTATGGTCAATGGCATCTGGAATAAACACTGCAATCGTGGTTTCCGGTTCTTCGGTCGGGGTTATGAGCTTTTTGCTCCAGTCGTTTTCAGCATTGTCCAGCCATTTAGCCAGTTCGGAACCCGAAACATATGTTTCGCCATATTCAGCCGAAGTGACTTTGATTTGCTTAATCTCGGAAATAAGAGCAATTAGATTACCGGGGTTCAAAAATGACAAATCAGGCTCATCGTCAACAGGGTTCACCAGCAGGCCAATTCCAAGGGCGATTACGGCGACGACTGCCACAGCCATCATCCAAAACCTGGGTTTTCGATAGTTAAGCACATTTTTGATTCTGCCCTTCACGTTGCCCTCTCCGAAGGCAAGCGGGCTGCCATTCAGGATGCGCTTTCCGGTTGCAAGGGATAAAAGCGAAGCGGCATAAGGCTTTTTGATCTCGCCGCCCATTTCCTTGATCACTTTCTCATCACAGGAAAGTTCCATATCTGTACTCATAAGGACGAAGGCGATCCACACCAGAGGATTGAACCAATGAAGGCTCAGAACCATAAATGCAAAAGGCTTTATAATATGGTCGAGCCTGCGGATATGCGTCTGCTCATGCCGGATGATATAGTTTTTTTCCTCTGTCGTCAGTCCGGCAGGAATGAAAATTCTCGGTTTGAAAATGCCAAGCACAAAGGGTGTTTTCAGGTTATCAGCCTCATAGATGTTCTGCTCGACATTCCGAGCGCTTTTCAGGCGGTTTTTCAAAATCAGTACCGAAACAATACTGTAAATCAGCATCGCCGCGATGCCGAAAAGCCACAGGAACGTAGCAATCGCCATGGGTGCTTCCAGCGGGTCGGCAACTATCTGCTCATCACCCTGGGGCAGGGTTTCATTGATGACTTGGCTGATATCTGGAAGGGGCAAATCCACCTGTGGGTTTGCCGTGTGAACGATATCGGTGGAGATATAGGTGATGCTGCCGTTGGTTACGGCTGGAGAATGAAAGATGCCCAAGAGCGAAAAGTCCGTGGAAAACGATATGGGACAGAGAAGCCGAAATAAGACGACTGCCCACAGCGCATAGGAAAATACTCTCGGTGCTTTTTTCAGCGGCAAACGGGCAAGCAGCACCAGAACGATAACAATCCCTGCAGTAAGACTCATATTCAGAATTATAGGAAACATCGTATAGCACCACATAAGATTAACTTCTGTGCTCATCGATCAGCTTTTTCAGTTCTTCAGCCTGGCGGTCACTGAGCTTTTTGCCGCCGATAAAGGCTATAAGGAATTTGGGCAGCGAGCCTCCGAAAGTATCCTCTACAAAACGTTGGCTTTGCCTTACGTAAAACTCATCTTTTTTTATCAGGGAGGATACGATGGCATTTTCGTTTTGGAAAATACCTTTAGCACACAGCTTTTTTAGCACCGTATAAGTTGTAGACTTTTTCCAACTGAATTCCTTGGCGCACAATACTACCAAATCGCCGGAACAGATGGGTTCATGCCGCCAGATTAAAGCGGCGAATTTCTCTTCGCTTGGCGCGAACTTGTAATCGTTCATGTATGGTTCCTCCCGGGTCTATAAAATGTAGACTTTATGTTTGAGTCTACATTTTATAGACCCAATTGTCAAGAGGAATTGTTATGTAAGCTTTTTTCCTTTGTTGCTTACTTTATCTATCTATTCCTATGTCAGCAAGTTTCCAACCGGAAGTGTTCTCAATAAAGGTAAAAACCAACACGGCTCTGCTGTCGATGCGCTCCTGGATATCATCGGAAAGAGAGAGAACCTCGTAGCCTGTAGTGAACCTTTCTTGCTCATCCAGATGATAAAACCTTTGCCTGACTTGCTCAAAATCCAATTTATTTTGAAAGAAGAGGAGCTCGTTGCTGTGGTTTTCAAAAGGAGTTTCCAATCTGTCTTTCTTCACCACTATGGTATCATTTAATAGTTCTTTTTCAGTTTCACTGAATATGCCCGAATTTAACGCGGAAAGCAGTTTTCGCACTTTAATATCCAAGGTATTGCGGAGCTCGTATTCTTTTTCATACCGTTTGATCTGAGCATCTTTTTCATCTGCTATTTGTTCAAGTTCTTTCACCCTGGATCGAAGTTCCTCATTCTCAAGTTCCGAATTTGTGGCTGTTCCTCCTGAACAACCGCCGAAAATAAGAACGGCTGATACGATGATTAGCATAACATGAAACCATCGTAATACGGCATATCTGTCTATTTTTTCGTTTTGAATTTTCATGGTTACCCTTCCTCGGTTTTTGGTTTTATTATCCACGGGTGTATCGCCCTTTGTTTTATCTCACCAAGGCTTCTCTGATCAAGGCCTTGAAACTGTCGTACCCGGCGTGCTGAAGCGCTCCGGGCCTTCGCAGGAATCTCGTATCATATCCTTTTGCTTTCAGTTTATCCCACAGCTCATAGTTTGGAAAGATAAAATTGAATTCTTCTGATGAAAGCTTCAACATTTCCTCATAGCGATACCCTAGGTTCCCGAGTATACCGCTTTGAGCTTCCGTAATATTATACGCCGAGAGTTCTGCGCGCTGCGATTCGTCAGGCATGAACGCGGGAGCTCCGTCAAGAAGGGCGCCTGGTGCAAAGATTTTTTTGATTTGGTCCTGCGAAAGCGCCTCGATCTCCTTCATACTGCCATATCCCAGGTTCCCAAGCATACTGATTTCCCAGGCTTCCAATCCGGGCGTACCCACTGTTATGAGTTCAAAACCGTCTATAAGGATGTTGTCGTCACTTGCTTTTACAAGCTCGACTTCTGCGGACATTTTTTCGTCAAGTCCGAGCGAAACCGTAAGCCGGTCAGGGTCATTTTCGGAGAAGGTCGGCTCTGAGACGGAAACGGGGAAGGCTTTGAAGGTGATGGCACTAAGCTGCATAAGGTCATTAGCCTCCGAAGGGTTGTTATTATTCCATTTTTGGATTTCTGCCTTTAATCCGTCTGTGGCGAGCCTGTCAATCATCTCGTTCCACCGAAAATGCGCTGCCTGATAGAAAGCCAAGCTGCAGCTCATAGCGGACTCGATCGGCCTCATGTCGTATCCCTGTGGGAGCTGCTGCAAATCCTCGTTCCTGTGTACGGTAATTTTTTGCCCCAGGATTTCCGCTCCGCTAAGTCCCATGTAACCGACAAATTCCATGCCGCCGCGCAGCCAGTCGTAAACGGGCGCAAGGGTTGCAGCATTAAGCGGCCCTATCGTATGGGTATAGACTCCATTGGTTGAGAGAAACAGGACATTTTCACTTTTTGTGAAGCAGACAAGCATCCTGTCGCACGGATAGGACTGCTTGATATCGCCGCGAAGCGTATAGCTTAGATCGTCGTTCCCGTCAAAGACAAGCTCAATGCAGGAGCCCTGTTCCCAATAATCGTGGGCAATGCTTTCGTTGTCAATCTGGGCCGCCGTCAGGTCAAGAGTTTCAGGCAGTGCGCCAATGATCGCGTCCGCGACAAAGTCTATCCTATCCTTACTTATCTCATTCACCGTGTAGCTCTCCCAGCCTATGTGGCGGTAGTTCATCCGCACTGCTGTTTTAATGTAGTCGGAAAGCGGCCGCGATGCCGAATGGGAAAGAAAAACAGGCTCTCCGGTGGTTTCGTCCACATAATAGCGGAAAGATTCCGTACGAACCACGGTGAGCGCGCTATAATCACCCGCGACGACGGCGGTGCGGATCTCCTGCCACTGCCCGGCGTTTAAGGAATACTCTTTGGTTGCGCAGTAATCCATGGTGACGGTGTATACAGTGCGGTCATTTTCGACAGCACTATCTATGCTTTTGAGTACGTAAATCGGTTTATCATTTATGCTCGCAGGAACTGCCGTGTATTCCATACCGTTATAGTCCCAACGGGAGTTTATGATCATGGATGCACCGGAGATATCTCCAGCCTCAAAGCGGTCGCAAATGACCTTTTCCACATAATCACGGGTCATGGCATCCTTGCCGTTGCCCTGGTTGTCAGGGTTTATCGCAAATGCGTAGAAAAGATATTCGCCGATGTCCGTGGGCGCGTTACCCTCCTCAAAGAAGGGCACATAGTCAAGGCGGTTATGAACAGCGAAATCGAAGTACTCGCCCCGCAAGGAGGCATTGTCAAGATCTGTTTTTCCACCCGTAAAGGTACAAACTACCGCGACGGCAATAATCAAAACAACGGCAAGTAAAGAAGGGAACAACATTTTGGGTTTTTTGGCAATCATAATAATCCGCTTTTTAATTCCAGCCTTGCCGGATGTCATGGTTGTTTCAGCCATTTTTTTTGCCTCCTCCGCCTTTTCCAATATCGCATATAATACGTCTATTTCTTATTTGATACTTCATACTCGCTGTATTTGACCAGGCGCGTCTTAAGGTCGTCGCCGTCTGCATAAAGCTCCGATCGGCAGCTGTCTGCTCCGCGCCCTGCGGTAACGATTCGTTTATGACTTCACTGATGCCCGGAAGCAGTTCGTTTTCTCAATTTCAATCGCTTTGTTCAGCAAATTAAGACCTCCCAAAACATTTCCCTCGAAATATTTTGCATCCATTCGTCAGTAACCTGCCGGGGCAAAAAACACCCCTCAGCAGGATTACCATAGTATGGTTTATCTTCAAAAACGTGCATGTTGATTTAATCAATGCGGTATTTATATTGATCACTTTCAACGGTTACCCCTTGCCAGACTGCTGAATATTTACAATCGCTAATAACACGCAAGAACCGTCCCCTGTGTCTGCCTGGCGCAGGATTCCTCCGGTCTGCACCACAAGTAGCACATTCTTCCCTATGTCCATATACTGTACAAGAACTGTATTACTGAAAAAAGGATGAATTATAATGAAAACTTATGTTTTCCCGGCTGTTGTCGAGCAGCATCCATCAACCGGCAGATATGTTGTTGTTTTCCCCGATCTGCCGGAAGTTATCACAAACGGAGAAAATCTGCAAGACGCTTCATGTAATGCTTGGATCAACTTGGGGTTTCGTTTATATCATATGGAAGAGGAGCATATAGCAATCCCTGAAGCGTCCGATCCCTCAAGTATAGTGAAGCCGGAGGACGCTAAAATAATTACTGTAGAGGTCGATATGCTGGTAGTGCGGCAGGCGCTTGATAACAAATCTGTCAAGAAGATCGTAACTTTGCCCAAATGGTTAATAGCTTTGGGGAAAGAAAACAATATCAACTTCTCACGGGTTCTGCGGCGCGCTCTAAAAGAGGAACTGGGAATTTACGATGAGGAAACCGGCTTTTTGCCTTTACTGACCGATATATTTAGATAAATCCAAAAACGACTACACGTATTCGTTTTTGGGGGATATGTGAGTAAAGCAAACAGGATGAAAGGCTTTGAAGCTCTTATGCACGATGTAATACCAGAACGCACGCCGCCTGTAATCGCGGCTGAAATCAACACAATTAAATACCAGACCGGGAAGATCTACCTTGCCGCCGCCGTCGAGATCGGCAGGCTCCTCAAAGAGGCCAAAGACCTGCTTCCGCATGGGGAGTGGCTGAAGTGGCTGGAAGAGTCCGTCAGCTATTCTCCGCGGACGGCGCAAAAAATGATGCGCGTCTACGAAGAATACAGCCTCAAACAGCCCCTCTCCCTTAACGCCGGCGCAGACTCGCCGGCGATGCCGAACCTAAACTATTCTCAGGCGCTTATTCTCCTCGGAGTGCCGGAGGAAGAGCGGGCTGAGTTTATCTTAGACCTGGATATCGAGAGCATGAGCGCCCGGGAACTGCAAACGGCGGTGGATGATAAGAAAAAGGCTGAGCAGGAAAAAATCCAGGCCCTGCAGGAGAACGCAGACCTCCGGACAACCCTGGATAACAAAGACATTAAGATCGCCGAACTGACCGCAGAACGCGACAATCTGAAGACCCAAACAGAGGGCTTACAGAAGACCAAAACAAGACTTGAGAGAACGACCGAGGAGCTGGAGAATCAGGTGGGATCGCTTAAAAAAACCTCAAACCAACAGGGCTACGAAAGGATGCAAAGGAACTTTCTTAACTCGCAGCTCAAGGTGAGATCCAACCACATCGGCTTTCTCTGCGAGACCCTGGACAAAACCATCAAGCAGCTGAAATGGGAGCTGAAAAATATCGCCGATCAAGATAAGGAAGCGTTTATAGCGTATAAAACTATCATGCAGAAATATCTGAACGCGGGGCTGAAGGAGGAAGATTAGGGGAGCAGGCCTTCTCTCTGTACATGGGCCATGTTGTGTTCCATTCTTCACACAATTTAAATTAGATTAACATCCATATTAGTCACTATTTCGTGTTACAGCCCGATACTGCTGCTTGCTGCTGTTTGGTTTGTCAGGAACAGTCATCTCAATCAAGCCAAGTTCCAACGCAGGGCGCAAATAATTGTTGCTGAACGTTGGTCGGTGCTTAAGTCCAAGCCGCTCCAAAAGCTCTTTTGTGGACAGCGTTTCGCTGCCTAAGGCGGACATCAGGCGCTCGACTTGATCGGTAACTTGCTCGCGAACACAGAAAGACCTCTGAGAGGTCTTTCTGTGTTACTAAGGTTTATTGAGTGTGATTAAACCGAAAGAACGATTCGGCCAGCTATTTCACCCTTCGGAATATTCAAAATTGATATGTCTGTAATAGAAGCTCCGCTAAGCTACCTCGTACTCCTCTTTGTCAAGATTACCTTTACTAAGCTCTAGTGCCACTACTTCCATTAGTTTTCTCTTCAGCTTTAGCAAATCATTTTTAATTATATCGAATACCATAAAAGTATCAATATTGATATAGTCATGAACAACTCTATTCCTGAAACCTTTGATTTCCGACCAACTAATATCCGTATAGACCAGCTTTAGTTCATCGCTGATTTTCCCAATATTCTCACCCATGTTTGCAAATAGATTGAGTGTGGCGTTAAAATTCATTTGATCGTTATATTCGTAAAATGCTTCAGCATCGGAACAATCCTTGGAATATAGAAGGATTTTCTCAATACTTTCCAGCAGGTTTAAAAGATACATGAGGTCGTTCCTAATGCATGGTAACATAAATGATCTCCTTTTTTGCTCTATGAAGCACTATTGGATTTGCATACTTGGCTATAACAATATCGATACGCTTATTTGTAAGCAATTGTAGCTCATTTTTCAGGACTGAAAGCAACCGGTAATCAACATTGTCTTCTACGTGAAACTCCCGATATTGAATCGCGGTAACATGACTCCAAAATCTTCAGGCAGTAAAAATGCGGCAAACTTCCCTGTAACCCCATCCCTGACAACTACCGCCAAATTACGGCTTTGATGGCCAAAAAGGGCATTCGTATCATTGTTTTCGCCAACCAGCAACACATCGTCAGCAACACTGTCTCCATCGGCGTCAATTCTAGTGCTGTCATAAACATATCTAGTCTTTCCGTTTTCCGAATCATCCTGTGAGAACGTACTACCGGGAACAAAATCCGGAGAATACTGGTGTGTTGTATGTA
>LADV01000239.1 GCA_000961805.1 Peptococcaceae bacterium BRH_c23
ACCTGGAAAGGAGGCGAAGACTTTTTAAAAGTCGTAACCCGTTTAAAAGATCAGGTTAATTTTGACTTAACCGTTTCAATTCCAGAGAACGCCCTGTTTGCAAGCCCTGTGCCTTGTCGGCTTAAAACCTCGACAACAGATCAAGAACTTGCTCAGCTCTATGCAGTGGCAGACCTCTTTGTTTACACCTCTTACTTTGAAGCGTTCGGCCTGCCACCCCTTGAGGCAATGGCTTGCGGTACAGCCGTAGTGACCACTGATTGTGGTGGAGTTCGTGATTACGTTAGAAGCGGTGAAAACTGTTTGTTAGTTCCCCCTAGTGACATCGACCAGCTAAGCACAGCGATCTATCGCCTATTGACACAGGATACCGAACGCCAGCGTCTAGCCGCCGCAGGCCATCGTTTTGCACAAGCTTGGACTTGGCAACGCACCGCAGATCAAGTAGAAGCTTTCTTGATAAGCCTTAGGTAATATTCAAAAAACGGGTTGTGACGAAAACTGGTTTTCCAGTTTCGTCACAACCCGTTTTTGTTCGGGAATCCCATGGAACTAGTGCCTGCTTTTATAAGGTGGAAGACAACCTATTTTTATGATATAATTAAATAGAAAATACTGGAATATTGTGAATCTAATCTCAGCGTAAAATGCAGGGAGGTAAATAGGTTGAGTATCGCTGATAACATAGTAAGTATAGTGAGAGACTATCTTGTACAGGAATTAAAGCCTTATACTATAATTCTTTTTGGTTCTTCGGTGAAGGGTTATTTTCGGGAAGATAGCGATATTGATATTGCTTTTATCAGTGCCCAAGAATTTAAGTCTTATGATCTTTATCTCTTAGCTCAGGCACTCGTTTCAGAGGTAGGCCGGGAAATTGATCTAGTTGATTTAAGGCAAGCATCAACAGTCTTCAAGGCACAAATTCTTGGTTCAGGACAAGTAATTTATTCCAACGACCCAAAAGAACTGGCCGATTTTCAGATACGGACTCTCAAAGAGTATGCCTTACTTAATGAAGAAAGAGCAGAAATCCTCAGGAATATTTCTGTTAGGGGGAGGGTATATGGTGGATGATGTTGTCTTCAACAAAGTCGCGATTATCGAACGTTGTATCCGTCGCATTCAAGAAGAGTACCAGGGGAATTTTTCGAACTTGGAGAATTATACTAAGCAAGATTCAATCATCCTCAATATCCAACGAGCTTGTGAAGCAAGCATTGATCTAGCAATGCATCTAGTGGCTTCGAAGAGCCTAGGTATTCCGCAGTCAAGTCGGGATGCCTTTGATTTTTTACAGCAAGTTGGAATTATCGACGAACAGCTCGCACTAAAACTCAAAGCGATGGTTGGATTCCGCAATATCGCAGTCCACAATTATCAGACTGTTAACTTAGGAATTGTACAAGGAATTATCGAGAAGAACCTAGCGGATCTCTTGAAATTTGGAAAACTGGTTCTTTCTACCCAGTGAAAAGGCAGAAAAACGGGGTCGAGTTACGTGCTCGGCCTTTTTTTTTCATTATTTCCTCAATGATGATTTTTAGGTTGCGCATCACCATACATTATTTTCCATTAAGTACTGAGGTGTTATCGGAGTTGAATTCACCTTTGAGTAATGAATTTTCAACATTTTTATTGGTGTGGATGCTTTCAGTTGGGTATACCCAATGCCATAGAACTTATTTAAAAACAATGCATATGATAAATAAATGATAGGAGTTTGTTAATTACGGAATATGGGCTGTGGGATGAGAATAATATGTTCCAAACTCCATAGCAATTCCCCCCTGATAAGCTGAAAAGAATAACATAACGTATCATGAGGGAAGTCTATTGTTCAGTCGAAAAATATTACCTATATTTGTAATATAACAATAAAGGGTGCGAAAAAGGGTAATTACATCCATCATATCTAAGGTTGAAATTGATTGATTTAGTAAACTTGATTTAATTCATATATTTATTGAGGGGGAACGCTATGAAAAAAATTCTTGTTACCGGTGCTGATGGATTTATTGGAAGCCATCTTGTAGAACAACTTATCAAGAGAGGTGAAAAAGTAAAAGCTTTTGTTTATTATAACTCATTTGGTAACTGGGGATGGCTTGATACGTTCCCCAAAGAGCTGTTAGCTGAAATAGAAATATTTGCAGGGGATATTCGAGATCCCAATGGAGTAAGAACTGCCATGAATGGGGTGGATGAGGTTTTCCATCTTGCTGCCCTTATAGCAATTCCATTTAGCTATCATTCGCCTGATTCCTACGTTGATACTAATATTAAAGGTACGTTGAATGTGCTGCAGGCAGCTAGAGATTTGAAAACTAAAAGAGTCCTGGTAACCTCTACCTCAGAGGTCTATGGCACTGCCCAGTATGTACCCATCGATGAGTTGCACCCCTTTCAAGGGCAATCTCCATATTCGGCTACAAAAATCGGGGCTGACAGATTAGCAGAGAGCTTTTATCGCAGTTTCGAAATGCCCATTACCATAGTACGTCCGTTTAACACCTATGGCCCGCGTCAATCGGCTAGAGCAGTGATTCCGACAGTTATTATTCAGCTTTTATCGGGAATGACGGAAATAAAGCTAGGTTCACTTACACCAACTCGAGATTTTAATTATGTAAAAGATACTGCCCAGGGTTTTATCGACATAGCCAAGTCGGATAAAACCGTAGGTCAGGAGATTAACATAGCGTCCCAGCAGGAGATCTCAATCGGTCAGCTGGCCCAGGAATTAGTTGATCAGATTAATCCTCAGGCTAGGATAAACTGTGACGAGCAAAGAGTTCGTCCAGAAAAAAGCGAGGTGAACAGGTTATTAGGTTCAAATAAACTAATTAGACAACTTACTGCGTGGGAGCCAAAGTACAGTTTAAAAGAGGGTCTTGCAGAGACTATAGCATTTCTTAGGGAGAATTTAAGCAGATATAAAGCAGATATTTATAACCTTTAGCAACTATTAGGAAGTGATCTTATGAATAAATTCATACCGTTATCGGTACCTAACCTAAAAGGTAACGAACTGAAATATGTATCAGATGCGATTGAAAAGGAATGGGTATCGACTGGCGGGGCATACATAGCCCGCTTTGAAACGGAATTAGCTGATTATTTAAACGTGAAATCAGCAGTTGCCTGTCAGAGCGGGACTGCCGGCTTACATTTAGCCTTAATTTTAGCGGGTGTGGAAAAGGATCATGAGGTAATAGTGCCAACTCTGACATTTATAGCTTCAGTAAATCCAGTGAAATATTTACAGGCCTATCCTGTTTTTATGGATTGTGATGATTCTTTATGCATGGATATGGATAAGTTGAAGCAGTTCTGCCAAGCGGAATGTAATTTTATTGATAATAAATTAATTAACAAGTCTACAGGAAGACATATAAAAGCGATAGTGGTGGTGCATGTTTTTGGCAACATGGCAGATATGTCAGCGGCCATGGATATCGCTAAGGAGTATAACCTTAAAGTAATTGAGGATGCCACTGAGGCATTAGGAACCTACTACCTGGAGGGTAGGTATAAAGGTAAACATGCTGGGACAATTGCCGATATAGGAGTGTATTCTTTTAATGGCAATAAAATAATTACGACCGGCGGCGGGGGAATGATAGTCTCTAGTGATACAGGCATTATGAAAAGAGCCAAATATCTGTCTACACAGGCTAAGGATGATGCCGTTAACTTCATACATAAAGAGGTTGGCTATAATTATAGATTAACCAACCTCCAGGCAGCACTGGGAGTTGCCCAACTGGAGCAGCTTGAGTACTTTATATCTGTAAAGAAAGAAAACTATAGAATATACAAAAGCAGTATAAATGATAAAATAAACGGTTTGAAGATATTGGATTTTCGAGACGATATAAGACCAAACTATTGGTTCTTTTCCCTATATATATTGAATTTAGACAAATATTCTCGTATGAAGATAATTAAAAGTTTAGCTAATGAAAATATTCAAACTCGTCCTATATGGGGGCTTATTCATGAACAAAAACCTTATTTACATGCCCAAGCTTATCTGATCGAGAAGGCGCATGATTATTTTAACCGCATTGTCAATCTTCCTTGTAGTAGCAATCTGTCCGTTGAAAATGTGTATAAGGTTATTAATAAAATTAATGCTATTTCGTAATTTCCTCCCTTTTCCAAGGTACATGTTCGCCACTAAAGTACCACTTCACTGCGTTCCTTGATATTTAAAGACCTGCGCTCGGAACGTTGAGACATAATTTCGATGCACTCCTCTACCTCCGTATCACCAGAATTTTAACTCTCTGAGTAATCCAGAGTTTTATTGCAAGTTATTTACTTTTTTACCATCATTATCCATAATTCCGGCTCCATTTTATTATTGCGTTCATATAATAAAAGGGGTGGGAATATTGAATATAGAGATATTATTTATCACAGAAGATCAAAGTGTTCTGGAAGCCATGAAACAGATAGATGCAACAGCCAATCAAATATTGCTGGTTGCTGAGAACAATATATTGAAAGCAATTATTACTGATGGAGATATTCGAAGGCATTTACTGCGCGGAGGAAAGTTAGAAGATAGAGTAAAAGAAATTGCCAATTATAATCCAAAATTTATATTTGAAAAAGATAAGGATAATGCTCAAGAACTAATGAAGAAATGGTCAATTTTATCTTTGCCGATTGTGAATGAAACGCTCGAAATACAATCCATCGCTTTTCTCAAAGATTACGAGATTGGACGTAAACTTTCTGTTGGTGCACCTGTAGTAATCATGGCGGGTGGATTGGGGACGAGGCTCTATCCGTATACTAAAATATTACCGAAGCCACTCATTCCTATTGGCGAAATACCCATAACTGAGCATATCATTAATCATTTTATGAAGTATGAATGCAACGAGTTTCATTTGATCGTAAACCACAAAAAAAATATGATCAAGGCTTATTTTAGCGAAGTTGAAAAGGATTATAAAATTGAATTTCATAATGAGGAGATAAAGTTGGGTACAGGTGGTGGGCTTAGCCTGCTGAAAGGGAAACTGGAATCTACCTTTTTTATGACTAATTGCGATATTCTCATTAGAGCTAATTATAAGGAAATATATGATTTTCATAAGCAAAACGGAAATATGATTACGATAGTAGCAGCTTATAAGCATCTCACTATTCCTTATGGAATCATTAACATGATAAACAATGGTGAAATAGCTTCTATGATAGAAAAGCCCGAGTATTCATTTCTGACCAATACTGGCTTTTATGTTGTGGAAGCAGACATTGTAAATAAACTTGAGGATGATAAAGCAATCGGGTTCACAGATATAATTGAGCAGCAAAAAAGCCTGGGAGAAAAGGTTGGAGTTTTCCCTGTTAGCGAAGGGTGCTGGCTCGATATGGGGCAACTTGAAGAGTTGGAGAGAATGAGGAAGGAATTGGGAGTGTGAATGCGTGAAAAAAATTGTTCTTGTAGGTGCAGGTGGTCATGCACTCAGTGTCATCAATAGCATCCAATCAAATCAGGAATTCGAAATCGTTGGAATTACTGAATTGGGCTATGTTGTCGATGAGGAAGTATTAGGCTATAAGATTTTAGGAAATGATGCCATATTAAATTCAATATTTGATAGCGGGGTTAAGTATGCTTTTATTACAGTTGGAAGTATTGGCAACACTGCTTTGAGAGAAAAACTATATTTTATGCTTAAGAGTAAAGGTTTTATCTTACCTGCGATCATCGATAATTCTTCAAATATCGGAAGTGATGTATGGCTTGGCGCGGGTATTTATATAGGAAAGAACACGGTAGTAAATGCCAAGAGCACTATAAGAGACATGGCGATCGTAAATACCGGCGCTATTATAGAGCATGGTTGTTGTATTAATGAATTCACACATATTGGGCCAGGTGCTGTTATATGCGGTGACGTTAAAATAGGCGCCAGTACACATGTTGGCGCAAATTCTACGGTTATCCAAGGTGTAACTATTGGCGATGACAGCATCATAGGAGCTGGAAGTATTGTTGTCTATGATGTGCCAAGTAAGGTTATTGCTTATGGTAACCCGTGTAAAGTAGTGAGAAATAAATGAGTAACATTTTTATAATAGCCGAGGCTGGAGTAAACCACAACGGCGATGTAAGCATAGCTAAAGAATTAATTGACGCCGCAAAAAGCGCAGGTGCAAATGCAGTAAAATTTCAAACTTTTAAAGCAGAACATCTTGTCTCAAAAGTTGCGCAAAAAGCAGATTATCAAAAACAAGTTTCTGAGACTGATGAAAGTCAGCTAGAAATGCTTAAGAAGCTAGAGCTATCTTATGACGATTTTAAGGACCTTAAAAAGTATTGTGAAGAAAAGGGAATATTGTTTCTTTCCACAGCCTTTGATTTCGATAGCATAGATTTTTTAGAAAGTCTTGAAATGCCTATCTATAAGGTACCGTCAGGAGAGATAACTAACCTGCCGTACCTGATGAAAATCGCAAGCACCGGCAAGCCAGTGATAATGTCAACGGGGATGAGTGATTTAGATGAGGTGGGTTTGGCATTAGAGGTGCTCCGGGATAATGGTGTAGGAACGATGACTCTGCTGCACTGTAATACTCAGTACCCTACTCCTTTTGAGGACGCCAACCTCAAGGCGATGCTTACTTTAAAGGAACGATTTGGCTTAGCAGTTGGTTATTCAGATCATACATTAGGGATTGAAGCTCCTATTGCAGCTATAGCGTTAGGAGCTACAGTAATTGAAAAGCACTTTACGCTTAATAAAAGTCTGGTGGGTCCGGATCACAAGGCAAGCCTTGATCCGCAGGAGCTCAAAGCCATGGTGACATCTATCAGGAATATTGAAGTCGCTTTAGGAGATGGCATAAAACAACCATCAGTATCCGAAATAATGAATAAAGAAGTAGCTCGGAAAAGCATTGTCGCCAGGCGAAATATCGTTAAAGGTGAAATCTTTACTCAAGATAATTTGACTGTTAAACGTCCCGGTAATGGGATTTCTCCTATGAAATGGTTTGAGGTACTAGGCATGAGCGCAATGCGTGATTTTTGCGAGGATGAGTTGATCGATTTATGAAAAAATCAATTTGTATAGTGACAGGTTCTCGAGCTGAGTATGGTCTTTTAAGCCCTATTATAAAGCAACTTATAGCTACTAATAGTTTTGAATTAAAAATTGTGGCAACGGGTACACACTTGTCTGAAGACTTTGGACTTACTTATCAGGAAATAGAAGCGGATGGTATTTCAGTAAATGCTAAAATTGATGTTTTGCAAAATGATGATTCAAATAAAGCTATGTCCAAGGCTCTTGGGATCGGAGTTATTGGTTTTGCAGAGTACTTTGAAAAGAATCAACCTGATATGGTAGTCGTGTTAGGAGATCGATTTGAAATATTTGCTGCTGCTACAGCTGCTGCAGTTGCCTGTATTCCCATTGCGCATCTTCACGGTGGGGAAACAACAGTGGGGGCGGTAGATGAGTTTTTTCGTCACTCTATTACGAAAATGAGTTATTTGCACTTTACTTCTACTGAGCAATACAGACAGCGTATTATAAATATGGGGGAAGCACCGGACCGGGTTTTCAATGTTGGTGCAACAGGTGTGGAAAACATTTTAAGTATGCCCCTTATGGCCAAAGATGAGCTGGCCCGAATCATAGACTTTGATTTGAATAGTCCATACGCCCTTGTAACCTTTCATCCGGTAACATTGGAAAGAAATACTGCGATAAAGCAAATTGAAGAACTTTTATCTGCTCTTGACGAGACCAGTGGGTTGAATTATATCTTTACAAAAGCTAATGCTGATGCAAATGGTCGGGCAATAAATAACAAAATAGATACCTACTGTAAGAAAAAAGGAAATGCGATTGCCTTTACATCTATGGGTGTTTTGCGTTACCTTTCTGCAATGAAATATTGTGCAATGGTCATCGGCAATTCCTCCAGCGGAATCATTGAAACCCCAAGCTTTAAAAAACCCACGATCAATATCGGAGACAGGCAAAAAGGCAGGATTTGTGCAAAATCAGTCATTACTTGTGAAGCGGAAAAGCGCGCTATAATCAAGAGTATTAATAAGGCAAGGTCACAGCAGTTTTTGCAGGGAATTGCTAATCAGGTAAATCCCTATGGCAATGGGAAAACCTCTGAGAAAATTGTAGCACTAATCAAGGATTTTCTGGATAATGACAAGATAAACCTTAAAAAGAGCTTTTATGATGTGAGGGGATAAGGCAATGTTCTATGATCATCGAATTATCGCCATCATTCCTGCGCGCAGCGGTTCTAAGGGATTACCTGACAAGAATATACGCATTCTTAATGGGAAGCCCTTAATTGCCTATAGTATAATTCAGGCTCAGGAGGCAGGAATATTTGATGAAATATTCCTTTCAACTGATTCACAGGAATATGCTAGTATTGCGATACAATATGGGGCAAATGTACCATTTTTAAGATCGGATGAGCTGGCTTCAGATTCTGCTTCGACATGGGATTGTGTAAGGGAGGCTCTTGAGCAATACCATACAATAGGCAAAGAGTATGATATCTTTGTAGTATTGCAGCCAACATCACCATTACGAACTACTAGAGATATTATTAATGTAATTAAACAAATGGTACTTACTAATGCAGATTCAGTAGTGTCAGTGTGTGAGGCTGACCATTCTCCCTTGTGGTACAATACATTGCCAGAAAATAAATCTCTTAAGGGTTTTGTCCGATCAGAAATCATGGCTAAAACCAGACAGGAGTTGCCTACTTTCTTTAGAATTAATGGGGCAATATATGCTGTAAGTACATCATATTTTTTAAGAACACAGAATATCTATGATGGAAATTCTTTTGCCTACGTAATGCCGAAAGAAAGATCCATTGATATTGATACCCTCTATGATTTTTCTCTGGCAGAGTACCTTCATAACTTAAAAATGTAATAATGTAATTGTTCGGTCGCATCAGTGGTGCAAATCACAAGCACGCTATCCTTTCCGTAGAATAATCCTCCGAAACGATGAGCTTAGAAAGTCATGCTATTAAGGCGTTTAACTGAATTCAACAGCTAAATGCCTTAATCAAGTCAGTAATAAATAACTTCATGCCGCAGTTCAATATGAAATAAATCACTATGGCTCAACCTTCTGTTTAATAAAGTTATTTATAATCTTCAATCCCGTGACCCCGCTTTTTTCCGGATGAAATTGACAACCGTAGAGGGAACCAGATTGTACTGATGCGGAAATAAGTTGTCCATTATAATACGTATCTGCTAATCGATTCGCTAAATTTTCGGGTGCCGCAGTAAAGGAATG
>LADV01000007.1 GCA_000961805.1 Peptococcaceae bacterium BRH_c23
TTCGATCTATAATTGGTGTGCCCAGTACCAGCAAATTTCTTCCCGTCTTAGTGGACTGGAAAGTACATATCTGCTTATGGTTTTCCAATACCAATCGCGTGGCGGATGGGTAGTAATTACCGTTAAGCTCCATCTCGAAGGCGCTTAACCCTACCATGTCGGTCGGACGCATACCCCACAGATCTTCGCAAGCTCCTTTTACCCGCTGCGTAATACCTTTGCTATCGGCAATAAAAAGAGCATTATAATTAAACATGAATGAATCATTGTAATCAAAAATCCTTCCAAACTTCACCTCATCGTATTGGAACTCGCCCGACAGGGTACGAAGGCTCTCGAATAATCCGACATTAAAAGCGTGTAGAAGCTGTCGGTTGATAAAAGCCAGGGGATTATTCAGATATTGTTCCTCGTCGTAAATGAGATCGGCAGGAATAATATCACATATTTTAAGCAGCAAGTTGAAATCCTCGATAATTCTGTGCAGCGTGACTTTTTTGCTCACTGTCGATACAGAGACGTTTTCAGATAAAAAAGCGCTGGAAACTACGGCACCTACGTTTTCAAATATTAAGAAGAAATGCTCGAACATATTTTGGGAATATGGGAAGTAAAACCACTCGATTCTCTTTTGTATTTCGCAGCAGGTGGTAGATGTGGTGCTGATCAGGCTCTGCAGGTAGGATGGGGGTACGTCCTGCCGTAATACTATCCTGAATGACTTCAAACTTTTGAAAATAGTGGCAAAACGTGATGCAACATGCAAAAATGACTCCATAATACGCTTTGCTTTCTCAAAAGGTTCGTCGATAAGCAGCGACAGAGAGGATGCGCCCCCCGAAGCCCGGTACGATTCAAATAGGGACGACATTGCTTGATAACAGCTTTCCACCTGCCAATATGTCTGCTTAATAGACCTATGTTCTGCAATAGCGGAACAGTACTCGTCCTCCCTAAGCCAGAGTGTCAATAACTCAGGATAGATCATTTGATTTATGTCGTATTTGGACAGATCTAGTCCCATCAGTATATGAAATTCCTTCTTCTGGTACTCCATAGTGAGGTGACCAGCAAAATAGTTTCCTAAGGCTACCATTATCTCATGGTTGTTCAATGGGCAACGCGTACCCTTACGCCAGCGCCACACCAGAGAGGGGTCCACACAAAGAGATTTTGCAAGCTTGCTGTTCGTTGTCCCAGTCAAGTTCATCAGGTAAATTAGCTTATTCGAAAAAGTCATAAGTCTACCTGCCTTTCGTTTATATGGCTCACTGTATAAAATCCCCCTCATAACATTTAGTGATAAATGCTTTGTAATGTAGTAGAAGGCATCAATACACACAAAACAACTTAATATATAAAATATTGCAAAATATTTTATATATTAAGAATAATAGTACCAATTAATTATACTGTCAATCAGTGCATAAAAGTATTTGTTAAATGTCCGATCGAAAGGCTCAGAAACTTCAGACGCCCCAACTCGCTCTGCTGATCTGTAATGCCCAACTCCATGAATACCTGGCTTTGCGAGAGATTGGCTCCAGTCTCAATAGCACAGGGCTTAGAGAAGCCATCGGTTTAGAGAGCATCCGTCACAGCCAGATCTCCCGAAGACTCAAGGTTTTACCCATCCGAGTTTCAGAAATGCTTTACAAGAACGTGTTGCACCAGGTTGCCAACCTACTACAATATGCGCTTACGCATTATGTCAATGACAGACAATGACTAACACCGTAAAGTGCTTGAAGCGCTTACCCCACCATGTTAAGCTTCAATCAAACTTAAAAATATAAAGATTTGGAAGGAGGGAATCATGACGTAAGATACTACCGCGATTAACTTCCACCATTTAAAAGAGTATGAAAAATGATAAAAAAGAAAATCGAGGAGGAAATCAAGATGTTGGATAGTATCATTAAAAATGGAAAAGTCGTAACCCATACCGACGTATTGGAAGCCGATGTAGCAATCGAGAACGGGATAATTGCGGCCATAGGGTATAATCTGGGGCAGGCAAAAGAAGTGATTGACGCTAAAGGCAACTATGTTATGCCCGGCTGCATCGACCCGCATAACCACATAGGCATGTTCGTTGATTATAACGGCGACCTTAAATCCGAAACAGGCGCAGGACTGATCGGCGGCAACACGATGATGATGCAGTGCGGTGTCGGGAACTATCCGATCATGGATGTAGTTAAGATGATGAAAGATCCTATTAAAAGCTATGCTTATGGTGACGTAGGAATGTATGCGGCTCTTCTAACTGATGATGATTTGACAAAGATACCGGAACTTTCTGCAATGGGTATTAATTCCTACAAGTTCTTCCTAGCATATAAGGGCAAGTTTGCTGAAAGTATTGGCTTAATGAACTGCAATATCGACAACGGATATCTTTATGAGGGTATTAAAGAAATTAAGAAAGTCGGCGGTCTGCCTATGTTCCACGCTGAGAATGTAGAAATGGTAGTCCGTGTCGAGCCCGAGTTCAGGCATACAAATACACTGAAAACATGGGCTGATGCCAGACCCAATATTGCTGAAGAAATAGATTTCTTTACCGCCTGCGAGATTGCAGAATTCTTGAAATCCCCAATATATCAGGTACACAGCAGCGTTGCCCGGGTTACGGATATTGCCCGTGAGTTTAGGCTGCGGGGCAACAAGGTATATATGGAAGGTATGCCTCAATATTGTATCCTTGATTATGAAGGCAAGAACCTCAAAGAGCCACTTCTGGGCAAGATTAACCCGCCTATCAGAAGCCACAAAGACAGAGACGGCTGCTTAGAGAACCTGAAAAGAGGCGAATACGATGTATTGGCTACTGACAGCGCCAACAGCATGTATGCTGACAAGAAAAAGGACGGCAACATCTGGAACATGATCCTTGACTGGTCCAGCGCAGGCCTGATGCTGCCTCTCGTATTGAGCGAGTTTGTGAATAAAGGCCACCTTACCATGCCGGATGTCGTCCGTATGAGTTCTTATAATACCGCAAAGATCCATGGCTATGCTCCTAAGAAGGGTATGCTGGCGCCCGGTTCCGACGCGGATATCATCATCGTCGACCTGAACAAAACCAAGAAATTGTCCGCCAAGACAACTCCGTCCTGGTCCGACTGGTGCCTGTACGAGGGTTGGGAGCTTAAGGGCTGGCCGGTGCTCACAATGCTCAGAGGCAAGGTTGTTGTTAAAGACGACAAACTGCTTGTGGAACCTGGGTTTGGCGAGTTCGTTAAATCACAACCTGCTTATAAATAATAATTACGAGCTGAATAATTTTTCCGGAGAAATACCGCCTGTTGAAAACACTAAGGGGGCCGCAGCTGTTATCGGCCTCTTTAGTGTTACCACAAGAATGATCCAATGTAGGCTCAGGACTTTTTGAGCAGCTTGGATACGAGATAAGCGGACAATTGGGCGCAATACCTTTTATAATGGGCGGCATCGTATTAATACCGCTTATCATAGCAGTCAGCAAGGTAGCAAGTGCTTTGGCACTCCTCTCGTTTATCGTCGCATTCTGTTTCCTGATGCTAATAGCGCTATGGTTTCATAAACCGAAAATACAGGCATACCGCAGTTCCAGTATAGGTATAAAAACTATTTGAAAAAAGAGGGCGAGAACATTTATGGCAATATCCGATTACACGATTTCCGAGCTAGGTGAACTGTACAGAAAAAAGGAATTATCACCCGTAGAAGTCACGGAGAAAATGCTAAAGCTTGCCAAGGACTCTCAGCCGCAGATAAACTCCATTGTTCTTTTTACGGAAGAAAGGGCTATGAAAGAGGCTAAGCTGGCCGAAAAGAAATTTATGGGTAATGAGAAATGTAGCCCTCTTTGCGGTATCCCTTATAATGTAAAAGATTTGATCGATGTTAAGGGAACAGCTACAACAATGGGCTGCAAAGCTTATCATGATAACTACAAAGAGCACGATTCTGCTGTGGTTGAAATGCTTAGCGCGGCAGGCGCCGTTTTAATGGGGAAATCCAATACATCACAGCTCGCGATGGGCACAACCGGCGATGTTTCCTTGTTTGGTGCCACCCGTAACCCGCGCAACCTGGAGAAGGTACCGGGTGGCAGCAGCTGCGGTTCCGGAGCTTCGGTGGCGGCTGGCATATCCGCTTTCTCTATTGGCACAGATCAGGGTGGCTCCGTTAGAATTCCTGCGGCTTTCTGCGGCGTAGTAGGCATTAAGCCGACATTCGGACGTATAAGCTATTATTGTTCGGCTTCTGCTCATAAGATGGTTGACCATTTAGGTGTCTCAACCCGCAATGTCTATGACAACGCGCTTGTACTTTCCGCTGCATCAGGCTACGACCCGAGATACGAGTACTCGTTCAATGCTCCGTCGCAGAACTTCGCAAAAGAGATAACGAGAAGTGCTGAAGGCATGATAATCTGTGTCCCGACAAAGTTCTGTTATGATGATGTTGAATACTGGCTGACCGAACAGTATACTAAGGCCTTGGAAATTCTGAAAGAGGGCGGAGCCAAGGTTAAAGAGGTAGAGATGCCTGACTTGTCCACATATCGTAAGGCTCATCAGCAGATATTCATGGTAGGCGCCATTTACAACCATGCTTATATTTTAGCAGAACGTGGCGACCAGATAGAGTCTGAAATGTATGACAGAATGAAGGCAGGAGATATTCCTGCAAGCGAATTCTTCAAAGATATAGAGATGCAGAAAGATTTAATGAAGATTTTCCTTGACCTGATGGATGGCTGCGACTTCATGTTTACGCCAACAATGGGTGCTTTTCCCTGCGGTCAAATGGAGCGTGAAATAACTCTGAACGGACAAAAAGTACCGATTTACGAGCCGAATACCCGGTACACATGGTGGGGCAACTATCTTGGAATGCCCGGTTTGACTATACCGGTCGCGTTTAACAAAGATAACAATGCTGCTAACGTACAATTTGTGGGACGTCAAGGAGAAGAAGCGAAGCTTTATCGCGCTGCTTCCTATGTTGAGCATGTAGTGGGGAGTGCGGATATCACTAAGCTTCCCGGTCTGGATTATTAAATAGTAAATAATATCCATACACCGATTTTGGGATTAACAAAAGCCAATAGTCATCTAAACCATAATGGTATAATCAGTAAAATGTATTAGAAATATTTTTTGGAGGAAACCAAAAAAAAATCTAGCCATAGAATCTAGTTATTCCGGACATCGAGGGTATTCGAAAGTACTCGACCATTACAAGGAGGATTGTTCTATGGGTGCTCAGATACTTGTTACCTCGTCATATTCGGAAATGACAAACTTGATCCGAGAAGTAGCTGTAGATTTAAATATCGAAATTATTGTCATCGAGGAAATCTTAGATAATGCAGCTAAGTCAGTAAGGGAAAAAGTACAGAACAACGGGGAGATAGAGGTTATCATTAGCCGGGGGGGTACAGCGGAAGCTATTAAAGAAACAATAGACATACCAGTAATTATTATTGAGGGGACTGATTTCGACCTTTTACGATCCATGTGGGAAGCTAAAAGCAAAAATAAGCGTAGTATTGGATTTTTAGCTTATAAATACTACCAAATAGATTATGATTTCGAACTAATCGAAAAAATTCTTGACATTCAAGTTAGACAATATCTATATACAAGTCGTCAACATATTGTTGAACAAGTCGAGAAAGCCTATCACGATGGTACTGATGTTTTGGTTGGGGGCGGGCAATATGGAGTAACATTGTCACAATCATATGGAATGAATGGTGGTTTGATTCATTCCAGCCGCAGGGCTGTCATCCAAGCGTTGCAAAGAGCTCAAGCTATTTTGGACGTTATAAAAAAACAGAAGGCTCATGAAGAAGAACTTAAAACGATTATTAATTCTGCTTATGAAGGTATAATTGCCTTCGATCGGTTAAATAACGTAACTTTATTTAACTCTGTAGCCCAAAGGATTTTTGATTTGGATCTCTCGCAGGTAAAAGGTATAACAATTGATGAATTAGTGAACTTGACAAGGAATTTTGACATTTTCAGTAAGGATAGTATGGAAATAGATCAAATAAAGAAAATTAGGAACTCTCGATTCGTTGTCAGAAAAACAATGATTAAGTTGGAAGAGGAGATCTTAGGATCTGTTTACGTTTTTCAGGATGTTACTACAATTCAGAACATGGAACAGAAAATTCGTAAGGAGTTACACAAGAAAGGTCTTGTTGTAAAGTTTTCAGTTAACAACATCGTTACTGAAAGTAAGGCTATGCGTGAAGTTTTGGAACAAGCAAAAAAATATGGAGCTACAGATTCTACAGTGCTTGTCACTGGAGAAAGTGGCACAGGAAAGGAACTCCTTGCGCAAAGTTTGCATCAGTTTAGTCCTCGTAAACATGGTCCGTTCGTGGCGGTTAATTGTGCAACTTTACCCGATAATTTGTTGGAAAGTGAATTATATGGGTATGAAGAAGGAGCCTTTACAGGCGCCAAAAAAGGTGGTAATATCGGTCTTTTTGAATTAGCACATTGTGGAACGATCTTTTTGGACGAAATAGGAACAGTTCCTCTAAACCTGCAAGCACATCTTTTACGTGTCCTCCAGGAAAAAGAAGTAAGGCGGATTGGTGGGGATAAAAATATCCCAATTGACGTAAGAATTATTGCAGCAACGAATGAGGACTTAAAACAAATGGTTGAGGAAGGAAAATTTAGACGCGATTTATTTTTTCGGTTGAACGTTTTATGCCTAAAGATTCCTTCTTTAAGAGAGAGAAAAGAGGATATCCCACATTTAATTAACTATTATTTAAAGGTATTTAATGCTCGATTTGATAAGAAAATTGAGCAATTTCATCCAACTTTATGGAAATGGTTTCTCCAATATTCATGGCCAGGTAATATCAGGGAATTGGAAAATCTAATTCAACGTTGCGTAATTATTGCTGAGGACACATTCGTTGACTCATCTTTCTTGGAAACCGTCTTTAAGGAAGAATATACTGCGGAATTTGAAAAATTCGAATCAGAGAGAAGTTTAGCAATCTTAATAGAAAAATCCGGAAAAAATGTTATAGAAAATTCGGCAAGTTTGAATGATATTGAATACGAGGTCATTAAGCAATTGCAATCAGTGGTAAAGAATAAGGCTGAAATCGCCCAGATCTTAGGGATAAGTAGAACGACCTTGTGGAAGAAGATAAAAGATAAAAGTTATTTGTCTAAAAATTGACATTGTATAAACGGAATTAAAGAATTTATCACCTCCATAAAAATCTGAAAATTTAATCATGTTTAAATTATGTAATAGTTTTGAACATTATGTTAAATGTTATTGAGATATTTAACTGACTCACCTCCATAAAGATTTAAAACAGTAATATTTCAGTATATAAGGGTAAGGAATTATCGGGGTTTGGCGGCTTTTTTTTAGTTCTCTACAAAGTGGCATGATAATTGCAATTTAAGTAAATATAGATAGGAGGTGTCTAATGGATTGCAAACGTAGGAGCTTTTCAGTGCTGAGTAAACTTTTAATTTTAAAAAAATAAACAGAAAGGGGGATAATGAAAGGCAGGCATAATAAGATACCGATAATGACAGATATAACAGAGGGAGAAATTATATACCGCTATTCTCAAACAGGTCATCAAAAGGACAATTAATACAAGTGAGTCAGCGGAAAACCACGTTTGCATAACTCTGAAGTTCAATCAACTTCTAGTCAATCTTTTCTCGCTTATTGGAGAGTTCAATGGATGAGCGACGGTTAGAGATTGACGTCCATTTTTCCGAGTAGCGAGGAATTTTTGGAAAAATTAGCTGAGCAAACGGGAATACCTTTCGGCGAAATTCGGATATCTCCTCCGGTTTTAGTATTCTTCTTACTTCGATTGTTAAGGTTAATAAATGGCTCGGTATTTTTGTAATCTAATTTGTCATGAGAAAAAGAAGGTACGCACGAAACATGGAAGACGGATCACGAGGTTCCGGACCTTTGGCGCCATACTCAAATATATCCCACATCGCTCAATTGTGGGGACGTTTTGGAAAAGTGAAAGTTGTCCCGACTGCTTCGGCGAATGCCGAGAGGCTATATAATATTGAGGAGGAATTTTTTGTGGCGACGCAGTTACAACCTGGTGGCTTTAACCCTACAGTAATTAGGAAAAAGGATATTACCTATTCATCGATTGTAGCCTTTTTTGCTTGGATGTTTTCTGTTTATGATTATATCCTTTTCGGAACATTGCTACCCGTAATGGCAATAGAATTTAAATGGACAACTGCATATAGCGCTAGAATCGTAACCTTTGTATCAGTCGGAATCTTTATTATCTCGTTATTGGTTGGTCCTATGATTGATACTTTAGGTCGAAAAAAATCAATGGTAATAACGACGGTCTTTGCTGCGCTGAGTTCTTTGCTTACCGCTCTTACTTTCAGTCCGATTTACTTAGTACTGGTGCGCAGTCTCTCAGGGATGGGTTATGCTGAACAAGCGGTCAACACTACTTATCTTTCAGAGATATATAATGAAAAGGAACGGGGATTCTTATATTCGTTTGTGCAAGGTGGTTGGCCGATAGGCGTATTGTTTGCTTCGTTAATGACAGCATTAACTCTAAATGCAGTCGGATGGCGCGGCGTATTTGCGATTGCAGTTTTTCCGGCAGTCATAATCGTAATACTATCATTCAAACTTAAGGAATCTCCGCGTTTCGAAGCCATGCAACATGCACGAAAGCTCATTAAAGCCGAACGGCATGCCGAGGCAAAGGAATTCGGTGAAAAATATGGGGTTGCTGTTGACAAGATACAGAAGTTTACTTTCGGTCAACTTTTTGCATCTGATATCAGACGGCAAACCATTTCCGTATCCTTGGCGTTTTTACTCAACTGGTTCGCGTGCCAGACATTTCTGGTATTAGGCACGACAATTTTGGTACAAGGTAAAGGAATTACTTTTACTAACTCCCTCTTTATGCTGGTATTCTCTAACGCATTATCTTATGTTGGTTATATTGTTTTAGGTTGGATAGGCGACCGTGTGGGGCGCCGCGGAACATGTGCTGTATCTTGGCTACTTGCAGGAGTAAGCTACGGATTTATGGTACTATGGGCCCAAAGTATCGTAGCAGTTACGATCACCTATTCTTTAGGATTGTTCTTTCTGATAGGGTCATATTCCGCTTTCTTTTCTTATATTGCGGAGTCGTTTCCAACTCGTATACGTGGAACAGCCTCTGCTTTCGTTAACTCCATGGGTCCATTAGGAGCAATAATTGGTTCAGCGATATTTTCAGTGATCGTCGGAGCCACGAGTAATAACGTTATTCTAGGAGCGGTTGCATCGGGAGTGGTGCCATTGTTGCTGTCAGGCCTCATGATCCTAGCGGCTCGCAAAATCAAACCGGGGACTTCTTTGGAAGACATATCCACCTAAAAGGATATTAGTGCCAAGAGCCCACCTAATATTTAGGTGGGCTTGCTCAATCCGCACAAGTGTTTGTGAAAAAAATAAAAGTAGTTACGCCTTTACTTGGAATTTCGGAGATATGGCCTTAAACCCGGCGGTACCGGAAATTCTGAACGCTATTTACGATGCTGTCGATGTACGGATAACATCGCTGCCGGTCAATGCGTCGAAATTAACGGCTGCAATCAACCCCCGGGTAATGCTTATGATGAGAAAGATATTATTGACTGGAGTCCCTATTTACGTACTTGGTGGTAGGAAACGCCAGCAAAAATCAAAAAGGAGGATGTATAAAATGGCTCAGAAGGAAATATTAGTTGGTTATGGAGTTGATATTGACGCAGTAGCAGGGTGGCTCGGCTCTTACTCCGGTGAGGATTCCCCGGACGATATTTCCAGAGGTCTTTTTGCAGGCGAAGTAGGTGTTCCCCGTATATTGAAACTATTCCAAAAGTATAATATAACTGCGACTTTTTTTGCCCCCGGCCATTCCATCGAGACATTCCCGGAACAAATGAAAATGATCGTGGATGCCGGACATGAAGTTGGGCTCCATGGCTATTCCCATGAGAACCCTCTCGCAATGACTCCCAAGCAGGAAGAAGATGTCTTGGTTTACAGTCTTGAACTCTATCAAAAACTGACCGGCAAAAACCCTACCGGATATGTAGCTCCCTGGTGGGAATTTTCCAATGTTACCAATGAGTTGCTAATGAAATATGGAATTAAATATGATCACAGTCTGATGCATGATGATTTTCATCCCTATTATGTGCGCGTAGGCGACTCATGGACGAAAATCAATTATTCTGGTGAAGCAAAGGATTGGATGAAACCTTTGGTTAGAGGCCATGAGATAGATTTGGTGGAGATTCCAGCCAACTGGTATCTTGACGATCTACCCCCCATGATGTTTATTAAAAAGAGCCCCAATAGCTTTGGCTTTGCAAATCCCCGGGATATTTTCGGCATGTGGCAGGATCAGTTTGACTACTGTTATCGCGAAAATGACTACGCTGTGTTCCCAATGACCATCCATCCTGATGTCAGCGGCCGTCCCCAATGCATTTTGGCACATGAACGGCTGATTGAACACATCAATAAGCATGAAGGCGTTCGCTGGTGCTCTCTCGATGAGATGGCCACCGATTTCCTGAAACGCAGCCCGCGTCAGAAATAAGTCAAATCATATATCTATCTCCCTATACTCTCTGGCATCGTATCAATTAGCACCCCTATGCAGCGGGAGGTGGGGAAAGGATTCAGATTCAATTTGAGAATCTACAACAACTCCTTGATGACCGTTACCTGAGGCGCTCCCCATATGGGGGCGTGGATTGAAATGTTTATACCATGGTCTGATAAGCTATAGAAAGCTGTAAGTCACAGAAAAAGCATACTTTACCAGAAAGAGTCTCACGGTTGTGGAGGCTCTTTTAGTCTTTTCACACATCATTAAATTTTTATCTCAAATATTTTTGGTTCATCTCTAGAAAAAATGTTAATCAAGCAGTCAAGCAGCTGTCTATTCCTATATAATTGGTGTTATAGTTCTTAGTAGATTCGTTATGATTAGATTCATCTTAGTTGGGTTAATATTTTAGATAAAGAGAGGCTAAGGCATGGGAAAAACACTTATTGTCGCGGAAAAACCGTCGCAAGCCCGTGAATATGCAACGGCCTTAGGAGTTAGAGGTCGAGGCGACGGGTATTTAGAAAATGAACAGTATGTAATTACCTGGTGCTATGGCCACCTTTTGGAGCTAGAGCGTCCGGAAGCATATATGGATTTAGAGCGGGTAGGGAAACGCTGGAGTCTAAATCGTCTGCCGGTCTTACCGAGTCTGCAGACCTTTCGTCGGGTGGTCAAAGCGGGGGCGGCTAAACAATACCAAGTCATCCAGCAGTGGTTAAAGTCTTCAGATATCGGAGAGGTTATTTGTGGAACTGACGCGGACCGGGAAGGGCAGTTGCTCTTTCAAGAAGTATGGGATGCCTCGAAGTGCAGTAAGCCATTATCAAGACTCTGGATTTCCTCGCTGACGACTGCGGCGATTCGAGAGGGTTTAAAGAGTCTCCGTCCTGCAGAAGCTGTGGCTGGCTTAGCAGCTGCTGGGAATGGTCGAGCCTTTGCAGATTGGGATTTTGGCATGAATCTGACCGAAGGGTTTACCGCCTTGTTTGGCAGCTTTGATGCTGTACGCAAAAAACCCAATGTCATTTCCATAGGCAGAGTGCAGACCCCGACTCTGGCCTTAATCGTTGAAAGAGAATGGGAGATTGAACGCTTTGTAGCTCAGCCCTTCTTTGAAGTCCGAGCAGAGTTTGTGACCTCCCAAGGGGAGTACCTTGGCAAGTGGTTCGATCCACGTGAGGAGTCGAAACGTCTTACTGATCCCCAAATAGCCGAGAGCATTGTAGCCAAAACTCAAGGTAAAACAGGGAAACTATCAAAAATGGAACAGAAGGATGTCCAGGAACCGGCACCGCTACTCTTTGATTTGACCTCCTTAACGATTGCTGCCTCAAAGAAATTTGGCTTTAGTGTGGAAAAAGTTCTCCAATTGGCACAATCCCTGTATGAGAAAAAGGCTATAACCTATCCTCGAACCGACTGCGCCTATCTTTCTGAGGACCTTATACCCAAGTTACCGGAACACCTGCAAGCGATACGCCAAGAACCCTACACGAATTGGGTGGACGAGGCCAGTCTTTTGGGTGTACCTAAGGGGAAACGCGTTATTAATACGATCACAGCCCATCATGCCATCATTCCGACGACAGAGAAGGTTGCCCTCGAGAGACTTAGTCGTGAAGAACAGAACCTGTATGACTTAATCGCTCGCCAATTTTTGGCTGTCTGGTTTCCGCCTGCTAAATATCACCAAACAGAGGTGGTGACATTGGTCGAGGGGGAGCAGTTTCGTACCAAAGGCAAAGTACTGCTGAGTCCCGGCTGGAAAAAAGTTTATGGACCCGATGAATTAGACGAGGCAAATACTCGTAAAACCAAGAAGAAAAACGACAGTGAACAGGCAGATGACGAAAACGCCTCCCTACCACCCTTGAGCAAAGGGGAAGAGGTGCGCACGAAACGTGTGTTTAGCGAAGAAAAAAGTACTAAACCGCCGAAACGCTTTACCCAGGGAGACCTGCTCAAGGCCATGGAAGGCGCAGGCAAGCAGATTGATGATGAGGTGCTCCGTCAGCAATTGAAAGGTAAAGGCTTGGGCACTGTCGCAACCCGACCAGCGATTATGGAAAACCTCATCGATAGGGGATATATCCTTCAAGAACAGAAGGCCTTAAAGCCGACCCAAAAAGGGATCGAGCTGATTCGTCTGATCAAGGAACGACTTCCTCAGGCCCAGCTTCTGATCAGTGCCGAGATGACAGGACAAATGGAATTCAATCTTTCTAAAGTGGAAAAGGGAGAATTGAGCATCCAACAGTATATGACGGATGTTGAAGAAGCGATAGGTCGAATTATCCAGGAACTGCGCTCTTTTGAACATTCCCATGGGAAAACCCCTCTAGCCCTTGCCCCAACAGCAGATGGTCAGACGACTTCTAGGACAGGAGGGACAGGGAAAGGAAAAGGGGAAGGGGCAAAAGCTCCCCGCAAGAAGCCTACTAAAGCTCAGAATCACCCTGGATCAACGGAAGAGAAGGCTAAGCTTAATAAGTTAGAGGAATCTGGCAAAGAAAAAAGAGAGAAAAGTGAACTCCAGACCGAAGGGTTTGGCAAGTGTCCAAAATGTGGTGGGGACGTGATCGAAGGGCAAAAGGGGTTCGGGTGCGCGAATTGGCGAGCAGGATGCCGTTTTGTGCTCTGGAAGACCCCGATCTGTGGTAAGGTGCTTACCCCGAACCAAGTTAAAAGCCTGTTGAAGAAAGGGAAAACTCCCCTTATTAAAGGGTTTAAATCTAAATCGGGTAAATCTTTCGCGGCTTATCTAACTTGGGAGGATCAAATCGAAGCTAAATTAAAATTTGAATTTGAGAAAGAATGAGTATTTAAGGATGAAACAGACATTTACCTTACTGCAAAAGATGAGACAATTATTTGTGATTTTATGGCCTGTCTTAGTTGCCCAGGTAACAATGTTCTCGATGAATTTTTTTGATACCGTGATGTCCGGACAAGCGAGTACAGCAGACTTAGCCGGGGTAGCAATTGGTTCAAGTTTATGGGTACCCATCGGTGCCGGATTGGGTGGAATTTTAGTGGCGGTGACTCCCATCGTAGCTCAGCTGATCGGTGCTAAACGCAGTGAAAAGATTGCGGCCAAGGTCGTCCAGGGAATCTATTTGGCCATGGCAATTTCAGTTTTAGTGATTATTGGGGGAGCACTTTGCTTAGACTCTGTGCTATCTTTGATGGGTTTAGAAGATACAGTGCGTCGTATTTCGCGTTATTACTTGTTAGCTCTAGCCTGTGGAATTCCAGCACTGTTTATATACCAGGTTCTACGTTCCTTTATCGATGCCTTAGGGAAGACTCGTGTCACGATGATGATTGCCATACTTTCATTGCCAATAAATATTGCTTTGAATTTTATTCTGATTTTCGGAAAACTTGGTGTCCCAGCTTTAGGCGGAGTTGGAGCAGGCGTTGCCTCTGCGATTACTTACTGGTGTCTACTTCTTATTGCCTTGACCATCATTTTGCGGATGGAATCCTTCGCAACTTATGGAGTGTTTGATCGTTTATTTGGCGTATCCCTTAAGGAATGGAGTGAACAGTTAAAGATAGGTTTACCTATCGGGTTTGCTATCTTTGTGGAGGTCAGTATATTTGCAGTGGTTGCTTTACTGATGAGTAATTATAATACTGTAACCATTGCAGCTCATCAGGCAGCTATGAATTTTGCTTCATTGCTCTATATGGTACCCTTTAGCATTTCTACTTCTTTAACTATTTTAGTCGGTTTTGAAGTAGGTGCGGGAAGACACAAGGATGCTCGACAATACAGCTTTTTAGGCATGGGGATGTCCTTAGCAATGGCCGGACTTTGTGCAATTATTCTATTAATCTTTAGCGAGCAAGTAGCCAATTTGTATTCCCGGGAAACTGAAGTCATTCAAATGGCCCAACAGTTTCTCATTTATGCCTTGTTCTTTCAATTATCGGATGCGATTGCCGCCCCGATTCAGGGGGCTTTACGTGGCTATAAAGATGTTAACGTGACGTTTATAACGGCGTTCATCTCCTATTGGATTATCGGATTACCGGCAGGGTATTACATGGCTAGCTATACTTCATTAGGAGCAGTGGGTTACTGGATTGGTTTAATTTTGGGATTGGCGGTCAGCGCTGTTGGTCTGTCGGGGCGACTTCTTATTGTACAACGTCGATATTCCTCTTGAGGATAGTAAACTTAGTTAAAGGGTTTAAGTCGAAAGCAGGGCAATCATTTGCAGCCTATTTGATTTGAGAAAATGCCGTTGAGACCAAATTGGCATTTAAGTTTAAGACTTCCTGACTTACAGCAATACTTCGAAAATAAGTCTTGGTGACTTAAATGAGTTATCAAGACTTATTTATTTATGGTTGAAAAGTTAAAATCTTTAAATTACTCTGAGTTGATGCTTTTCCGGGGTTTGATAAATGAGACCTGAAAGCTTAGCATAAGTCCTTGAAAATACGTACATAATCCACTGCTATTAAACTTTCTGAGATAATATACTAATTTGTGTGATAATTGGCAAAGAACTTGCAATAAAGTTGTGGGAAAGAAGTTAATCCTTTTATAAAAAGGAGGTTTTGATGGTCATTTCAGGGCAATGAAATATTTGAATCAAAGGAGGAATAAAAGTAAAGGATTAACGGTATTATTATGCATTTTTCATGATATATCTTTGTAATTCTTACTTGACAAATCATTTTAAACTTTATTGAAGTCTAGTGAGGTGAAAAATAGCTATATTAAGGCCGATAACCTAAGGTTCTTAGCGGGCATCAGCATAGGATTGTTTTTCACGGACCTGAAAATACCAAGAAGGTAATAACCAAGGATTTTTCTTTCGTAACACATACTATGAATAGACACGTGGAATTTATCAGCTGACTTATCTTTTTAAACCCGATTCTCAGATTAAATCATAAGAAAGGGTGAATAACTTGTCACAAGAGAAACTGGAAAAAATACCTAAATCTAAAGGTATATATGCTCGTATTAATCCTGTTGTTTTCTGGGGCAGTGCTATTTTATGCGTTGTGTTATATGCCCCAATGCTTTTTTTGGGTAAAGAACTGCAACCCTATGTGTCAATCATTTTAAAAGCTATAACCTATAGAATGGACTGGTTATGGTTATTATTTGCTTTGGGCTGTGTAGTGTTTTCACTTTGGTTGGCTTTTGGCAGATTTGGCAATGTTAAATTGGGCGGATCAAATGATAAACCTGAATTCTCAGACTTCAGCTGGGTATCGATGATGTTCACAGGCGGTGTCGGAGCAGGTTTGGTTTATTGGTCCATGGCCGAGCCTATTTTTTATCTTAAGTTTCCTCCTTTCTGGGGTGAGGCATTCTCAGCGCAAGCTGCGCAATTCTCTATTGCTTATGGAATATTTCACTGGGGTATTACGGCCTGGGCTATCTTTGT
>LADV01000037.1 GCA_000961805.1 Peptococcaceae bacterium BRH_c23
ATAAAATCAAAAGAAACTTACCGTTACAATAATGTTGTTGATGATCATGAAGAAATAGATGAAAAGGAAGAGAATATAAAATGCAAGAACAGTATGCTCGAGTCATTTCTAAATGGCTTTATTATATTTAAAAGAGGAAAACAAGATCCAAAGCCAGGGCAACCTGAAATGCCAGTACTCAAGAATAGTGAAAATCATCCTAATAATATCCTGCTTAAGAAATTGAAAATAGCGCTCTCACTAACAAGTGATGATATTCTTGATATATTAAAAGAAACTGGGGTCATTGTAACAAAAGGAGAATTAAGCGCTCTGCTTAGAAAAGAAGGGCATAAGCATTATAAAGAGTGTGGTGATAAATACGCTAGAAATTTCTTAAAAGGATTAGCTATCAAGAACAGAGGATAGCTTCTAATAATAATAGAGATCCGATTCACCTTATGGGGTGAAGGTAAGCCTTTAATTTTCTAGGTCCTACCAGTATTTCTCTGCCTATGAACAAGGTGCCGTCAATCTTTGTTTTGACGTCCCATTTGACGAGTGTAATATTACCATCTGTAATTTCGATTCCCGTAATACAACGAGGATGGACACTACTCCCGTCATTAAAGTATGGAGGTTCACCTACTTGAGGAAACCTAGGTCTATGAGTATGACCAGCAATAAGCATATGCTTTTCCCGTGTTACCCACTCAATAAGTTGTTTTTCGACTGCGTCTTTTTTGTCATAATTCTTGGCGGTACTGGTAGGGTCATTGACGCCAAATGATTCAAGAGGTCGCCATAAATACCGAACTAGAAATCTACTTAACCTCCACATTTCATAATCTATAAAACTTACTTGATGCCCGTGGATCAAGAGGATTTTTTGGTTGGTCAGCTTATGCTTTAAAACTAGCCCCTCATGCACCTTTATATTCTCGAATAAAGGGAAATACTTTTTCTCCCGTTCATCAAAGTACTGATACATGTTGTTTTTCACGAATTCATGGTCTCTCTTTACCATATCATGGTTTCCAAAAATTGAATAAAGTCTACCTTCCTTGAAAAATTTTGAAAGAAGCCAAAAAGCATGGCTATGCACGTATATTACTTCAGAAAGTCTTTTATTTTTCCAAAGTTCATCGCCATCACCAATTTCTATATAGGTGTAATCTTCATTATAATAATGGGTTAACGCAGCAAAATATAGATTTTGATTCTTTGAGAAATCATCCGCCCAGCCTCCATCACCTCTATGGACGTCACTCATTAGAATAATTCTGGAGGAGTCGTCAAAGGGGATTTCTTCTGCTGATTCAAAAACTTTAGAAATACGTTTAAGATTATTCATTTTTTGCCTCCTCCAATAATTGAAAATCGGAAGATCTATTAACTTAATATATTTGAGTTAAAGAAGAAGGGTGAGTAGCAAACAGGGCAAATAAAAAAACAACCACTTAGGGTTGTTTTGAGGCTAGTAACGGCGATACCCCTTTTATTGTTTGCTCAAGGAGCCAAATGTGTACTAAGCTCAACATAATTCATGAAATGCAGGAAATACTGTTATGGTAAATATATTAGGGAGGTGTTTTATTTGAGCCATAAAGATGAAGATACAAGAGAAGCTTTAGCCAGTGAATTAGCACAACTTAAAGATAAGTATTCACGGTTGGAACAGGCTTATAATGCATTAAAAGACGATGCGGCTGGAAATAGCGGGAAAAGTCGTTAAGCGATTCCATTAAAAATATCAAAAGGAGAGCAGATAGGCTCTCCTTTTGGTATTTTAATTAACAAGCAAATTCAAGGAATAATGGTGAGTATTTAGTTAAGATATTCCAGAGGTTAAAGATAAAGCACAACATTTTTGTGGTTGTTAACCATTTGTACTCTTGAGCTCTTTAACAAGGGGATCCATTAAGAATTTAGTAAAAAATACCATATGCCTGTTTTATATGCATTTGGCATGATATAATGGGACAAGGGGGTAATGTCTATGCGAAAGGTGCCCGTAGAGCACCTATTGCTTTACAGTTTCGAGCACTCCAGGAAGGTAACCCGGCTCAGAGGATTTTGTTGAATGTAACGGACACCCTGGGAAGTCCTAAGATTTCTGAGGGTATTTTTGTTGAAAAAACTCAAGATAGTTAGCGATCGTTTAACTATCTTTACATCGAGTAACTGTTCAGATGTAGGGAAAGTAATAGAAAAATACTCTTACTGTATATACTATAAAAAACTACCTATTGTCGCTTGATATTAAACAGAAAGTTAAGGGAATCATATGAATGACTTAAAGTTTAAAGCCTTTGCAGTGACAAATGAAATCGATCTTAATAAGATCGCTGTAGAATGCAAGATCAGGAAAAAGTATACCTGGGAGGAGCCTCTTCTTCTTCAAGATGAGGTGCTTGGAATAATTATTGGCGAGGAACCCGGGAAGGATGAAAAAATCCTAGTTTTTTCTTTTGGGAGTATAGTTTTTATTAACTCGAACAAACAGCATACTGAAACATTGATGCGCTATCTGAAAGCAATAAAGCCCGATATCGATATCGGACGTTATGACAGGTTTCAGGAAGATTATGTACTTCATCCGGTTGAAGGTGAAGAAATTGATTTTACGGATCGCTATGTTCAGATTCCAAATATGGAGTTGTTTTACCCTGAATTAATATCCATCGTGATTGCCAAGTCTGTAGCACTTGAAAGGATAGAAGAGCAGCTGAGCAAGATTCTTGATGATCTTGAAAGCAAAATTGATAGACTGGAGAAGGGTAAACTGAATATCGGGAACAAAGAACTTGCCAAGACAACTTCAAGGATTGTCAGGCATGAATACAATACCATTGCGTATATCATGATTCTTGATAAACCCGACATAACCTGGACTAACAGTGATGCAGCAGATTTTTACGAAAAGATGTCAGAGTTTTTTGAGCTAAATGACCGGTACGAGGTGATAAAAAGCAAGACTGAAATCCTGAAAAGTATCATTGATGGGTTTGCTACCATAAGCCATTCCATACGCGGATTGTTTGTTGAATGGGTGATTGTTCTGCTGATCGTTATTGAAGTAGTGCTTATGGTGCTTGAATTAATCAGGTAAAGACAGGTGTAATATGGAAAGAATAATCCTTAATACCTATAAAGTTGCAACTAGACTGCCTCTCGTGCGGATAGCCACATTTATTAATCTTAGGAAGGACGTAGGCTGGAAGGAATATATTAAATTTAACGGGACGGAAGTTGAAAAGATCCTAAAATATACTTCAGCAAACAAGGCAGTGTACTTATATAAATATGGGTGTATTACCTTCTTAAACTTCAATCAAGACGAAATCTCTATTTTTCTAGAGTATTTGGGGACGCTGTTCATTGACTTAGATTATAAATTGCTTTCTAAATTTAATGAGACCCATGAGATGATCCTCTCGAGCGACGTCCATGTAAACTTATGGGAAGGAGACGAGGGAATATTTGATTATCACCAACAAGTGGATGATATAGCTGCCGCAGTTTTAGCAAAGTCTACCGAGCTTTATAAGATTGAAACCGAGCTTTCCGAGGTTTTAGATGAGGCGGGAAATTTTATAAGTCAACTTAATAAGGGATTTCTATGGGCAAATACTAAAAAGGTGTCTTCAACCCTTGCCAAAAGCATCCGGTTTAAATACAGGAGCATTGAAAGCGTAAGGCTTCTTGATAGACCCTCAGAGTTTAGCAGAACCCTTGAATTAAGACAAATATTTGACAAGATGAGTGAGTATTTTGAGCTTAATGAAAGATATGCGGTTTTATCAAATCAGTGGAAAATTGTGGACTCAATAACGGGAGAATATTTAAGCTTTGGAACTAAACAATCAGAGAGGAGACTTCTGCTCTTTGAAATATTGCTTCTTGCTAGCTTTCCGCTTCTACACATCCTGTCGTAATAACCTGGAGTTAGGGATATACATTCATAATCAATTTTGAGGTAAAACGAGTTGTATCTAAGATCTTAACTCTTGGTACAGTGCCGGAGTATGAAAAACATTATTATTAGCGCAAGTCGATTAATAGATATTCCTGCTTTTTACTCGCAGTGGATCTCAATATAAAAAGCGTGTCTTTAAAGGTTGAATTCCACTGCATTGTGACATTTAACTACATATAATTTAGCACCTGTTACTGTCTCTGTCACTTCTGAATGTTCCATATACCCTCCGCATAGAACGTCACCTGAGTCGCTAATGCAACAATTATTATCACAACATCTATGGCATGGTATTATGCCTTCACTACCATAAGATACTCCCATAATTAAATTAATTTTCTCGTATAGTTCACTAATTTCATAAGATTTTCTTTCTAACATATTGCGTACCTCCCATTTCTTTACAATTTAATTGAACAGTTTCCAGTCAGGTCAGCAGTACGTCTACGAATTTCCTTTGTTCAGTCTTACTACTATAGTATAGAACAGAGTTAAGTAATTAGTACCTAATATTACAAAGTCTCAATATTCAGAGTAGTCTATTAACATAATTGGTATAACTGTGGTTTCCCACTCGAGTTCTTAAAGCCACTGGTAGTATCAGAGTTCAGACATAACTTCCAACAAGTTGGATGGGTTGCCTTGCCTATCAATAAAACCTATTATGACAATTTGGATATGCTATAGACTTGGGTTTCACATAATGGTACACTTTTAGTGAGAAAGCGAAATCGTTGAACTATCCAGCCGATAAAATGTTTGTTGTGACTAGTGAAAATATTCACGTATTTTAAGGTGGGAATTGGTTTATTCCTTATCCCGTGAGCGGTATGTTAACTAGTTGCTGTTGGAGAAAGGGGAGGGTGAATTATGATAGAAGCCAAGAAGAAGTTCTTCTTCCGTAATGAAGGCTTATTCGAAGTCGGAGATCGCGTAGAGACTTGTAATCACTGTACTGGAATAGTTGTACGTGTTGATCGTGATGAAATGGGTGTCTTTATTGTTGTAAGGTTAGATGTTATGCTTGGTGAATTTGCATACAACCCCAGAGAACTGGAAAAACTCCAATAATAAATTACATTCAATTTAAGTATTGGGTTAGGAACCTTACTATTTAGTAAGGTTCTTTAATTTAGAATCGAAACGGGGCTAAGTGGGGAAGCACATTTTCCAGTGCAATCCTTAGTTTGCCCTTACCTATGGCCGATTCAGCTGTGATAAACGGTTTATTTAAAACCTCCCTGACCCTCTCCATCACTAGGGTCGCCAATTTGGCCCATCCGACGAAAGTTAATACCAAGACAAAAGCAATGATTGATTGTCGTTTGTCTAAGGCCAGGAAAAAGTCCATTTTGAGGAGGATAATGCTAAAAATCAAAGCAGGTATAGCGCTGAATATTACGTTAAATTGACTGAGCATTGTCGTGGCCCCATTGACCATCTTATTTCAAGGAATAACTATGAATTTGCTTTTAATAACCCAAGAATTGAGTGAGAGTTAAGATTTACTAAATTGTGTCCTTACTCTGTTTAAGGGTATGTCTTCCTTTGTCAATTTGCTTACGGATATTTAGACAAATGTCAATAAAAGTACTCTTATCGAGTTCAGTTGATTTAGCAGGTAATAAATACGTTGGCAACGCTTTATCATTCTTCAGATCAAAAATAAAGATTTTATTTTGATCTGAAACATATCGAAACTCTATTTTGTTATTCACAAATACCAATGAAACCGACATAGTTCTACCTTCTTTCCTAATTATAATTTATTATATATCTTTTGGAGGACATTTGAAATGTCATAATTTCCAGAAAGTGCAATATTGTATCAAGATTTTACCTGGTAGTTTTCAAAAAGAAAACCCGGGATAAACCCGGGTGTAAGGTGCTGGTATATCTTAGTAATGATAGCGGAAGGATTAGTGTTATAACAAATTGAAAGACAGGATAGTATACTGCAGAACTCTAATTTTCTTATGTACAGCGCCACTAATACTAATAGTTTCCTTATCGGTAGTCAATTAACTTAGTGGGTATAATAATGGCGAAGGGCACTACTTTTTAGAGTTTAACTGATTGGCTAGTGAAACAAAAGGGGGAGTAATAGTGTATACTCTGACTGAACGACAACAGCAAGAAGTGCTTGAATCTTTTCAGCAGGTTGTGGACAAGCGAGATTCTCGCTACATCAGCGAGGAGTTGTATAATCATTTAAACTTGAATTGCAATTTCTTATCCCATTTCAGTTTGCAGGGATTCCGGGACGCTTATAGCGATGACCACTTGCCAGAGTTTCTAGATCATTTCGCTCGACATTCCGAGGATAGTCAGTGGCAGGAAGCCCCGGAAATAAGTCGCCAATTTTTTGATTTAAACCGGGCATTAGTCGACTATGTAAATCCTAAAAGCCCTGATATGGTTCAGTAATGTAGTGTGTTTATTGATAGGGTCAAGAAAACCATAAGATAGGATGTAGAAAATGAGCGGGACAAAACCAAGGTTTGGAACTGAAAAACTAGCAAGATTAAAGAAGGTTTTACTGCATAACCCTATCGAATCGCTCTCAACCATCAATCAATCAAACTACAAGTATCATTTATTTAATTATGTTCCAAAGGTTGATCAGTATTTAAGGGAGCATGAGCAGTATGCTCAGTTGTTAAAAGCAAACAATGTTGAGGTGCTGTTCGTTAGAAATTTTGCCCACCAGACTAAGGATTTGTTAGCCAAACTTCCGAATCTACCTTATCTTCATGACACAGCCGTCATCACGAGTAAAGGGGCTATTTTATCCGAAATGTGTCCAGGAACCCGGGCGGGGGAGGAAAAGGTCGTTAAGGAAGTTCTCACAAATATCGGCATACCTATCCTTCATGAATTTGAAACCCAGGAAGAGTTTGAAGGCTGCTTAATTCTGTCTCCTACTACGCTAATTATTGTGGATACTGAACGGCATAAACCCAGTACAATCGAAGGTTTTTTTGCTAAAGCCTTAGATAGTTTCGAGGAAGTGATATATATCAAGGCACCACAGGCGCGACGGTTCATGCATGCAGATATGATTTTCAACAGGATCAGTGAAGATTTAGCCCTGTATTTTCCTCCGGCCTTGCTCAGAACTTATTTGGTTCGCAGAGAGAAGCGGATTGAAATTGACCTAAAGGCTTTCTTAGGCAAGAGAAATATAGAACTCATGGAGATCAATGATGAAGAGCAGCAGAATTGGGGTTGTAGCTTTGTTCCACTGGAGCCCAAGATTCTTATTCACTACGATATCGCCCTCAACGATCAGACTAAAAAGAAATTGAAGCAACGTGGCGTCCAGATCATTGAATTTCATCCCGATGCCCTATTGGCCGGTGGTGGGAGTCTTCGTTGCCTGACTCTAAGGCTTTGGCGGGCCTGAGTATAAGAAATTCCAAGGTATTGAAAATTGGCTACTATTAGCTCAAACTTGGTCTGAAGAGTTATATTACAGCTGAGTAAGTAACAAGCACAAGAAAAGGGCTTTCTCTTCCTAGAAATCTAATTTCTATTGAAGAGGAAGCTCTTTATACATAGTATTTCGCATACGTGTGTTGCCGAAGATAAAGTTAATTAAAATAAAAAAACGCTTATTTTGTAACCTTTTACCATCTTTATTTACTCTCTATATAGAGTAAACAAAGATGGTAAAGGGGGAGGGTTGGTATTTAGTCCAAAAGGTTAAGGCTAGATTTTAACGGCTTATATGAAATATTGAAGTGAGAGGGTGTCACAAAGGTCATTGGGCATGAACACGATCTCTGAGCCATGCCGAAAAACTTGATCACCCGAAACATATGATTTGCTCTTAGAGCGAATAAAACCAACCGGATTAACTACCACGAGATGTTGTAAATTTTGCACATATCACAAATGATTTAGCGCAAGGCATACTTTTGTCTATGCTGGAAAAAGAGGTATTTAATGGATTGTGGTAGAATAGTGAATTTAAGAGCAAAAAGTGGGAAAGAGATTTTTTCAGTGAAAGATAAGAAAAAGGAGCTGAGATGTTGTCAAAGCTAAGGAACTGGATACTTCTATTTATTGCTATGTTTATGCTTCTATCATCTGTAGGTCTATCGACAAAGGCTGTTTTGGCTGCTCCAGAGGATGAAGATCAAAACCCTTCCATCATAATTAAAGCAAAGGGGACCTATGGAAACTACACAAAACAAGGTGTTTGGCTTCCTCTTCAAGTTGAAGTGACGAACCAGGGAGCGGATCTTCAAGGAGATTTGAGAGTTACGCCTAATGAAAATAACCTGGAATTTAACACCATGGACTATGTTAGCAGTGCAGTCATTCCTCAGGGATCGACGAAGGGCTTTAATTTTTATATACCTGTTCAGGGTTTGACGAGTGTGAACATTGAGTTAGTAAGTGGGGATCAAGTCCTCGCTAAGCAGACCGTCAAATTTGCGTTTCTGAGTAATAATGAATTGATTATTGGTTTGCTAGATCGTTCTGAGGAAGGGTTAGCCCCTCTGAATGGGCTAAAGCAAGCGAGTTGGTTGGGCCCGGTTGTAACGACGATCAAAAATGAAGATCTGCCGGAGAAGGCAGATCTGCTGGGTTTCTTTAATGTGCTGCTTTTTAATGATGTTAATTTGAAACTTAGTAAGGAACAGTCCACTGCCTTAACCCACTGGGTGAGTCGGGGCGGTACCTTAGTCGTGGGGGGAGGTTCAGGTTGGCAAAAGGTGCTCCCGAATTTGCCACAGGAATTGCAAGCAGTCACGGTTTCTGGAGTTGAAACTCTTACCCTGAGTGCTCTCCCAAGTAGCTTAAGTAAACCGATCAGTGAAGCTATATCAGGTCCCGTACGTATAGCTAAGCTCCAAAGTTCTAAAGGTAAGCCTCTTTTTTCGGAACAAGGACGACCTTTAGCTATCAAGTATCCATTCGGGGAAGGCGAGGTTTTATACCTGGCTTTTGATCCTGCTCTAGAGCCTATGTCCAACTGGACAGGGAGCGAGGTCCTTTGGAAGGATCTTGTATTCGCTGAGAAGCCTGAGTTTGGGAATGGCCTAGTACCTGGTCAGTTGGGGGGGCCTTTTTTCAAAGGGCAATTCAATAATGCATACGGCATGGCCAATGCTTTGGGGAATATTGAGGACATGGCTCTTCCCTCCCTGAGGACGATGGCCTGGATGATCGGCCCGTATCTTTTATTAGCAGGCCTTCTCAACTATCTGGTCCTGAAGAAATTGGACAGACGGGAATGGACTTGGCTTACTGTACCCGCCTTGTCAGTAATTTTCGTGCTCTTGATTTATTTCACATCCTTTAAAACCCGCCCTGCGGAAATCATTGCTCACCAGATCAATGTCGTTGAGATGATGCCAGGAACTTCTCTGGCGAAAGTTACAGCGGTTACAGGCTTATTTGCCCCAACCCATGCAACCTATCATCTGGAATTACCAGGTAAACATCTCGTCAGCGCTTTGCCCAATCTCGATGGAGGAATGAGAATTGATCCTCGGACAAATCAGAGACCCAACGCAACGCTCCGTGTAGAACAAACACCTGGACAAACGAATATAGATTTCCTTCAAATGCGTTCCTGGGTTATGAGAGGGTTTTCAGCGGTTGAAGATGCTTCCCTTACCGGGTCCATCAGCGGGGAAATCTCGTTCAAAGACAATAAGTGGCTGGCAACGATCACAAATGGTACTCAGTATAATTTTACGGACGGTGTAATAGTCTCTTCCCCCAATTGGTTTACGAAGATCGCTGCGCTCAACGCAGGGGAGAAGACTGAGACGGAAATTAACCTAAATACGAACAATAATCTGAACAATGGTGCCCCTATAGCTTATCAAATCTATAATCCTCAGGTGAATTGGCAAGGGTCAGGACCCCCGCCACGACCTCAAGCCAGAGACATGATGCGGCAACAAATTTTCGAAAGTCAACTAGGCAATGGGTGGGACCCTGGGTCTGAGAGCAAATTACTGTTTTTTGGTTGGTCAGCAGAACCTCTCCAAGGGGGACTGAGCATTGAGGATAATAAGGTGAAGAAGTACTATACTACCTTGTTTCAAGTTCCCTTGCACTTAAAATTTGACCCTGAACGTCTTGAAGTACCAGAGGGCTTCATTTCAGGGACGTTATTAAGTTCTCAAAATGTAGGGTTTGGCCCTGGAAGTATTATGATGCAAGCTAATTCAGAAGCGGTTTACCAAATGCAACTCCCCGAGGGTAAATTTAGTGAAATGCAGTTGAACATTCATAAGAGAAATGGCGCCTCTTTTTCTGCAGCGGTAAAGGGGTACCTTTATAACTGGAAAACAGCTGCTTGGGACGATATTAATATGACCTCAGATAACACAGTGATCAAAGATCCTACAAACTATTTCAACAGTGGCCGCTTGGTTCGCTTCAAAATATCGAATCAGCCCGAATTACAATCACAATCACAATCACAATCACAGTTCAACCAACCACAACAGTTTCAAGACCAAGAATTTTTTGGAGTAAATATCTCTCTTAGTAGTAAGGGGGGGGCATTGTAAGTGATTAGGGTTGAAGGTTTGAGAAAGATCTATGGCAAGATGGAAGCCCTTAAAGGAATAAGTTTAGAAATTGAACAGGGCAGTATTTTTGGTTTTGTGGGACCGAATGGAGCCGGTAAGACGACAACTATGAAAATTCTGGCGACCCTGATGGTTCCGACAGAGGGTAAAGCCTATATTGATGGGGTGGATGTGACCAAACATCCCAAGAAGGTTCGTAGTCTAATGGGTTATATGCCTGACTTTTTTGGGGTGTATGAGCGGATTAAAGTGACTGAGTATCTGGATTTTTATGCCTCCTGCTACGGGATCTCCAGGGGGAAACGAAGGAGTATCATCGCGGATCTTTTAGAGCTGACGGATCTCAATTTCAAAGCGGATGCTTATGTTGATTCGTTGTCCCGTGGCATGAAGCAAAGGTTGTGTTTGGCCCGGAGTTTGGTTCATGACCCAAAAGTGCTTCTCCTAGATGAGCCTGCCTCAGGTTTGGATCCCAGGGCCAGGGTAGAGATGCGGGAATTGCTACGGGAACTCAAGAATATGGGTAAGAGTATTATTATTTCGTCCCATATTTTGCCGGAACTGGCGGAGCTGTGTACTGAAGTAGGGATTATTGAGGGGGGAGAGTTGGTTGCCGTTGGGAGTATGGATAGTATCACTGCCCAACTTCAGCAGGAACGATTGATCCAAGTTAAGGTTCAGGACAATATCAGCGCGGCTAGGGCCATGATGGAAGAAAATCCCTGGGTAGCGGCCGTGAATGAGACCGCAGATGGAGTTTTACAGGTTCGTTTTTCAGGCAATCCAGAGGAGCAACAAAAGCTATTACGTGCTTTGGTTCTTGCTGAACTCCCCGTTCTTTCCTTTGCGGAATCCTCAAATAGTTTAGAAGATCTGTTTATGCAGATTACTAAGGGGGCAGCACGATGATCTTAAATCCAGTGTTAGCTAAAGAATTGCGAGATAGAGTGCGTACCTGGCGGTCGCCGCTTTTAATAAGCATCTATTTAATGGCCTTAGCCGGAATTGGGGGTTTCGCTTATTATCTCCAAACCCGCTATAGTTATGGCGGCACTCAGGCTTTACGCTTGGGAATGACGATTTTTGCGATCCTTGTGATTGTACAGCTCATTCTGATTGCTTTTTTAACCCCAGGAATGACAGCCTCGATTATCAGTGGGGAAAAGGAGAGACAGACTTGGCCACTTTTGCTGGTGACCCGACTTTCCCCCTTCTCCATTGTGTCAGGTAAACTTTTATCCGCAATTAGTTATATGGTATTACTGATCTTAGTTTCCATGCCGATTTACAGCACGATTTTTCTTTTTGGGGCAGTGGCTATGGGTGACTTACTGGTCGTTGTTCTGATTTCCCTGGTTACGACAGTGACTATTGCTAGTATCGGCCTGCTTTGCTCAGCCCTATTTAAACGGACGATTACGGCAATAGTGATTAGCTATCTGCTGACCTTCTTTCTGTTTGGGGGTACTTTAATCTCAGCCGCAGTAGTCCAGAGTTTGACTATGGAAAAATGGGCGAGGTTAAACCAGCCGCCGCCTACCCCTTTTATCGTAAATTTCAATCCTATAGTGGCGTTAGGTTCTGTCTTACCGACAGGGATGGAATTAATACCTTATGTACGACCGATGAATGTCCAATTTACGGGGATAACGTCAACGACGTTTATTGATGGTAAACCGGTGCCCCAACCAATACCAGTTAAGCCTAGGCCTGTCTGGCAAGTGAATCTAATGTTAGATGCTTTGATCATCTTGGTTTCCTTAGGGCTAACGGTTTGGCTAATTCGTCCCCTGCGGGCTGGCAACAAGAAAGGGGGTTAGGCGTGGAATCGAAAAAAGGGCTAACCTTAATTAAGGCCTTAAAGCCCGTTTTAAGGCATATTACTCGGCAGCATTATACTAAGTGGCTCCTTAGAGGACTGACAATGGCTGCTGGGGCTGCTTTGTCGGTGTTTATTGTCGCCCGGATTTTCCCCCTCTATGCCAGTAGCTCCTGGGCGGTTGGCCTTAGCTTGTTAGTTTTTGCTTCAGTTATGCTAAGGGCGTATATGTTGCGTCCTGGTTTGTGGGAAACTGCTCTAACCTTAGACCGGGCAGGGCTTAAAGAACGGATGACGACGGCCTGGCAATTGCAGGATTCCTCAGACCTTTTAGCCCAGCGTCAACGTCAAGATGCGTTAGAGCATTTAAAGGGGGTGGCGTATAAAAAGGCAATCCCTTGGCCGAGACTGAACCAACCATTGGGAATCCTCACAGCTCTGCTGGTGGCTGTTCTTGCTTTGTCTTTTTGGCCGAATCGGATGGATGAGATCGCTCTAGCCAACCATCAAGCGAAAGAGGAACTGATCGCCACACAAAGTATGGTTAATGAAGTTGAAGAGCTATTAAAGAATGATCCCAAACTATCGGCTGATTTAAAGAGACAGCTTTCCGATCAATTAACCAAGTTACAACAGGAACTTAAAAAAGCGAAATCTTTAGAAGCAGGGGTCGAAGCTCTAGCTAAAACCCAAAAGGAAATGACCAAGAGGCTAAGTCAGGCTGAAGAAAAGCAAATCCTAGATAAATTGGCCTTTAGGTTACAGCAAAGTCCTACGACTAAAGAAGCTGGAGCCGCTTTGCAAAAGCGGGATGCCCCAGATTTTCGGCAACAGGCGGAAGAACTAGAAAAGAAGATGAAAGAAATGGATCCGGCAGAAAGAGAGAAGCTCTCGAAGTTTTTTGAGGAGATCGCTAAGTCTCTGGAAAAAGCGGGTAACCCTAATCTAGCCGCTGATCTAAACAAGCTGAGCCAGGCAATCGGTTCCTCTGGACAAGCAGGCGCTGAGGAGATGGCTGATTTGTCAGAGCAACTAGCTGAGCAACTTGCCTCGGAGGAAGCTGCAGCCCGTTTAGCAGGGGATTTGACAAAAGGACTGAGTAGCGCAAAGGGGAAAATCTTGGCAGCGGCCAATCGTTCAGGAAAGGGAACCGCTCCTGCTGGAGCTGGGGCTAACAATGGGGGAAATGATGGAAGTCAAAGTGGAAGCGGGAGCGATAAGGGGAGTGGAGTAGGTTCTGGAGCAGGAACTGGCTCGGGGACAGGAACCGGAGCAGGAACAGACTCTGGGACAGGATCAGGGACAGGGACAGGCTCGGGCTCGGGGACAGGAAGCGGTAGTGGAGCAAGTGGGAGTTCCGCGGGAAGCGGTGGAGCTGGTGGAGGCTCAGGAGGCGGCAGTGGCAGTGGTGGCGGGAAAAGTGGCAATGATGCGGGGAGCGGATCGAGCAACCAGACAAGCGGAATGAAGGGGAAAACTCAGGTTGGGGGTCCCAGTTCCAGCGGTTTAAGTGGGACTCAAGACAGTCGTGAAGGGCACTGGGATCAAGTGTATGTTCCGAATGGTAGGATTGAGAATGGGGGAGTAGAAAGCCGGGTTAGTGGTTCGGCAGGTAGTGGTTCAGGAGATTCAACGCTGGTTGATTCAGCTGGCGGACTTGCTCAGGGCGGAATGTTGCTACCCTATTCGGAGGTGTATACTCAATACGAGGCCGATGCACGAGAAAGTATGGACAAAGAGTATGTACCAGATAATTTGAAGGCTTTGGTTAGGAATTATTTTTTGGATTTGTCAGGGGAGTAATAACAAATGTATGGAGGGATAAATTTGCCGTCAGATATCGGAGAAGCGCAATTGGCTGAAATTGTAGATAAAGTCCGAGGGATCGAAAGGGAAGTCGCTAAGGTAATGGTCGGCCAGCAGGATGCCATTAGGCAGGTCTTATTATGTCTAATTTCTGGAGGACACGTTTTACTGGAAGGTGTCCCTGGCTTAGGCAAGACGCTTTTGGTCAGGTCCCTGAGCCAGGTCTTAGGGTTGAAATTTGCACGGATTCAGTTCACCCCGGATTTAATGCCTGCTGATATCGTGGGTACGAACATTATGACAGATACGGGAGATGGACGAAGCTTTCAATTTCAACCGGGATCAATTTTTGCTAATTTAGTCTTAGCTGATGAGATTAACAGGGCAACTCCAAAAACTCAGAGTGCATTACTTGAGGCCATGCAGGAACGAACGGTCTCAGTCGGTGGGGTTACAAGGGCGTTACCGAATCCTTTTTTTGTGTTAGCAACTCAGAACCCATTGGAGATGGAAGGGACGTATCCATTGCCAGAAGCTCAGCTGGATCGCTTTCTTTTTAAAGTCATGGTTGCCTTTCCCTCGGCCGAGGATTTAAAGAAGATTTTGACCATGACGACGACGGAACAAAGCGTTGAGCCGGAAAACGTGGTTAACGATGAAGGACTGGCCCGGCTTATTAAAGTAGCTAAACATATTCCGGTGGCGGATCATGTTGCAGATTATATCGTAAGGCTTATACTCGCCACCCATCCTGAACAGCCGGGGGCGGTTGAGAGAATTAAAAAATATGTTCGTTATGGAGCCAGTCCCCGAGGTGCTCAAGCGATCTTAACGACTGCGCGGATTAGGGCCTTATTGGACGGAAGATTTAATGTCGCTTTTGAGGATGTTTTTGCAGTCGCTTTGCCGGCGTTGAGACACCGCATGTTCATTAACTTTGAAGGGGAAGCAGAAGGAGTTACAACTGATAAGTTAGTTCAAGAATTACTTGAATCTGTGCCAAGATAATCGAGGCAGGAAGTTCGAGGCACAAGGCACGATTTACGAGGTGCGAGAGTTCAGGAACGACATCGAACTTCGATTCGAGGTAACACTGGGGAAGCAGTCTAGGGCTGTGGCGTAAAGTACGATGAATAAAATATGAAATAAGTATGAAATTCATAACCGAGGTTAATGTTGCAAAGTCGTGGTTCGAACATCGAATATCGAACATCGAACATCGAACATCGAGTAGGGGGTGAACATTCTGACAGAACTACTCTTTGAAAAGGAATTTCTAAAAAAGCTCGAGAACATGGCGTTTCTCTTAAAAAAGGCTCGGGCTGGACGGTATAGTGGACTGCATCGTTCAACCCGCAAAGGACAGTCCGTAGAATTTGCCGATTATCGAGCATATGTTGCTGGGGATGATTTTCGCCAAGTGGATTGGCATGCTTATGCTCGCTTGGATAAATTATTTATTAAATTATTTATGGAAGAGAATGATCTAAGTGTTCATCTCTTACTGGATACCAGCGGTTCTATGGCCTTGGAGGGAAGCTCAAAGTATCAACTAGCCAAACAATTGGCGGGAGCTTTGGGTTATTTAGCCTTGGTTAATATGGAACAAGTGGGTGTGATCCCCTTAAACTCAGGAACGAATCGCTGTCTGCCACTTCAACGAGGAAGAAACGCGATCAGCAGGCTTTGGGTATTCTTGTCCCAATTGGAAGCAGGAGGAGAAACAGACTTAAATGTGGGTTTGCGTCAAAGTGGTAAATACATTAAAAGGCCGGGCCTTACCATTGTGCTCTCGGATATGTTAAGTTCGTCTGGTTTTGAAGAGGGGCTTAAATACTTGCAACATTTAGGGCAGCAAGTTGTCGTTCTGCATATTCTGGCACCTGAGGAAAGAAATCCTCAGTTAATGGGGAATTTCCGCTTGGTTGATTGTGAAACAGGGTTGGAAAAAGAAGTGAGTATCACGCCGATCCTCCTTAAGACCTATAAGGAACACTTAGAAGTATTTTTGCATAGTATCAAAGAATTTTGTCTCAGCAGAGAGATTACTTACCATACTGTAGGGTCAGATGACAATTTGGAAGATATACTTTTGCGGTCGTTACGCGGGGCTGAAGTTCTCGTATAGACTGGATTTTTGAGAAAAGAGTTGGTGTGATGCAGTTCCTCTCGCCTTTGGCGTTGGTCTTTTTACTGACGATTCCTGTTATCATTCTATTTTATTTATTAAAGCAAAAGAAACAACAGCAAATGGTGAGTAGTACATTACTCTGGCAAAAGGCTTTAGCGGATACTATTTCGCAAACTCCTTGGCAGAAACTACGCCGCAACCTGCTTTTATTCATACAGCTTCTGCTGGCTTTGCTCTTGGTCTTGGCTTTAACTCGCCCCTTTTTGGAGCGTGATCAACAGGCCGGTGCTAGTTTCATTCTCCTTGTGGACACCTCGGCAAGTATGTTGACCAAGGAGGAGGGGGGAACCCGGATGGACTTGGCCAAAGCCGAGGCTGAAAAACTGATTAAGGCGCAGAGTAGCGGAACCAAGTTTACGTTAATTGGCGTAGGTCCGGTTCCGGAAATACTGTCTAATCAAAGTGATCAGCACGAAGTTTTGGACGCATTACAGGGCATGCAGCCGGGTTATCAGGAAGCCAATCTTGATAATACACTGTCGTTGGTTTCTGCACTTCTAGAAAAAGGAACCATGGCTCCGGTGATTTTTTATAGTGACGGAGGAGTTAGTTCGCCAGAAGGGCCTGTGGGAGTGAAGGAATTCCAATATCGGCGGATTGGTACCCGGGAGGATAATCTGGCGATTGGAGCTTTTTCCTGGCGTGAAGGTCAATCTGATATGGAGGGCAGTGTTATTAAATGAAAAATCGGTTAATCATTTTTGTATTAGTTCTAATCACATTGACATTTCCAATACGGAATACCGCTGCTTCTTCACTACCCATAAGTCCTAGAGAAGCAGAAGAGTGGGGACTACAGGCAGTAGAAGCCCCAAAAGTTTGGTCAATGGGGATTACTGGCAAAGGTATCAATGTTGCTGTCGTTGATACTGGCGTGAATGCTAGTATCGGTGATCTCAAGGGGAATTTAATCCTTGGTTATAATGCTCTCACCAAAGGGACAAGCTTTGTTGATACCGTTGATGACAATGGACACGGAACACAAGTTGCAAGCCTTATTGCAGGAAACGGTCAGGGACTTGGACTTTTCGGAGTCGCACCTGAAGCAAAGATTTTACCAGTAAAGGTGTTTGATAGTTCTGGTAATGGCGAAGTTCAAAGTGTACAGTCTGGGATCCGCTGGGCGGCAGATCACGGAGCAAAAATTATCAATTTAAGTATGGGTAGTTCGACATTAGATGCTCCGCTTCAAGAGGCAGTTAAATATGCTCAAGCTAAAGACTGTCTTATCGTAGCCGCGGCTGGCAATCACTTATATACAGAAGAGCCTAATATTTTATATCCTGCATCTTTACCTGGAGTCGTAGCCGTTGGGGCAATGACTAAAAATTATAAAATAGCCTCTTTTTCAAAGACTGGATCAAATCTCGATTTTATCGCTCCAGGAACGGATATTTTAACAGATGTCGTTGGAATTTCCGGTGTAAACAAACTTATTTTAGACGAAGGTACATCTATGGCAGCCCCGTTTGTGTCTGGAGTGGCGGCTCTGATCTGGAGTGCTCACCCTGACTGGTCCGCACAGCAAGTTGCATCTAATATTAAACAATCCGCTCAGAGACTCGACGTATCCGGGCGTTCTTCACAATTCGGATTTGGGTTACCCAATGCTTATAGAGCTGTAAAAATTGCAGATCTACAAACCCTGACTGACCCTGAAATAATTGACTTTGCTGGCGCTCTTATTAAAGATACTTCAAGCGGAGCCTCTTTATTGGTTTCTCCTTTGACTTGGAACAGTACCGGTAGTGTAAACTTACAACCTGCTGATGTTCCCGCTCCGTTTCCATCTGGAATTATCCCTGGCTCAGAAATGGTGCGTGTTTCCTGGGAGACATCGGAAATACCCCATAAAATCCTTTCTTTGTCTATCCCAGTAACGGAACACTCAACACTGGCTAACTATCTTTTTCGGTGGAACGGTTCTCGATGGATACGCGTGGCGGGAGGAGTTACTGGAAGCATGCTTAAGGTCGGCATCTTTGAGCAAGGTATTTACCGGATCGGACAGATGCCTTTGACCACGTCTCTCCATTTAAATGGGGATGACCGGATCGCGACTGCTATTCAAGTAGCTGATTCCGCTTATCCCACGGGAGCTGACACAGTAATTTTAGCGCGAGCAGATGATTATTCGGATGCTTTAGCCGGTGTTCCTCTCGCTTATAAATACTCAGCGCCGATATTATTGACCTATCCTGATTCTTTGGATTCGAGAGTTATGGCAGCGATTCAGCATCTTTCCCCTAAATCTATCTATTTACTTGGTGGAACAGGAGCCATTTCTTCTGGGATTGAATTAGATTTATCTCAGATAAGCTCTGTCTATCGTTTAGCTGGAGCAAACCGATATGCTACAGCTGCTCAAATAGCACTAACTTTAGGAACAATAGGCAAGGCTGTTATAGTTAGTGGAGAGAATTTTCCAGATGCCTTATCAATTGCGTCTATTGCAGCCGAACGAGGAGAACCGATTCTGTTAACGGATAATGATGATTCAGTTCCTTTAGAAACCCTAAATGCTCTCAACACCTTATGGGTTACGGATACCCTTGTGGTTGGAGGGAGCGCAGTTGTTTCTAGTGCTGCCTTAGAACAATTGCCCGGGCCAGTACGTTTAGCGGGTGTTGACCGATACGCTACAAACCAAATGGTGATTGACGCTTTCCCATCGGCTGGAAAATTAATTACTGTTGCTTCCGGCGAAGATTTTCCTGATGCCCTGACAGGTAGCGTTTTGGCCACAGTCAATAATTCGATTCTCTATTTAATAAACACGGGAACATCTATGCCTTCAGGTGCAATTATGATTGGTCGGGATCCAGGCGCCGATCGGAACGAGTAAAACATTCAGTACTATTTATCAAATAATCAATAAAGATGACTGATAATCGCGAAAACCTATTATAATTTCAAGATATATGATTATATAAGAGTTGGGAAAATAGTTAAATAATAGGAAAGGAGTTAATTATATTCAAATTATTAAAATTATGTAAATTAAGAAGTGTGTATGAATGAAATCTAAATTATTTAAAAAGCTCTTGAGTATGTTTCTTGTAGGTATTTTTATTTTAGCTACCGGCATCCCGGCAAGCGCCCAGGTAAAGACAGAAACAACCCCAAATAAAGCCGAAGTTGTTTATACGGATGAAAATAATGGCAATCAAGTAGTAGCAGGTACTAAAGATAATGGTGAGAAAGTATATGTAATAGTAGCTAAAGGACAAAAAATTAACGATCTTTCCGATGAAACAAAACTTAAGGATCTAGCTAGTAAAAGTGTTAATAAGGAAGTAATCGGAGAAAGATGGTATTTAGCATTTGCTGATGATTTAGAACAAGCTAAAGACATAGCTAAAAAAGATGCGTCACCCCCCAAAAATACTATAAGAAATTATTCTGTCCAAGCATCTTATTTCTGGGGACACGGAAGTTATGTTGAGAGTTATTGGGACTCTTCAACTGGATGGGGTAAACATGTTAAACTTGTTCCAGTTGACCGTACATTTGTACAAGATACAGGACTTGCTGTATGTGCATTACTTGGGGCTGCTCTTGTTGCTACTGGCGTTATGACTGCTTTTGCAGCTGCTGTTGTTTGTGGCGGTATTGCATATACAATAGTTTACAGACTTTGGTCAGAAGGAAATTCCGATGGTTCTTTTGATTTCTATTCACCTGATTCTCTAAGAAATGATCATAATCCAGTCTATAATGGAGATTATCTTGGTCGATTTAAAACAGGTATGGGGAATTGGCTTGACATCTATTGGCCTGGAATTTGGTATTCTATTTAGATGAATATTTCGGTGTGGCAGAGCCATCAATACGCTCTGGACCGAGCCACTGTCACTCTGAAAATGATCCACATGTTGCTGATTAAAACACTTTGTTAAATAGCAGTTAACAGTCAACCCCGTCAACCCCATAGTATAACTTCACATGGGGCCTGAGGATGCTACCCTAAAAAGGGGATGGGGCTTACCCAAGAGGAATACATCATAGGAGCCTCATCCCTCGACCCATTGAAGCATCCGAAGTAGGGTCCCATGTCAAGTCTGCCCCAGACTCAGCTTGCGTGAGGGTGGCTCAACCTTAACCTATTGATGGCTCTAACAGAGCATATTATTCAATTTAGATGTATATTTTAAAAAATTTGGAGTGAAAAAATGCGTATTTTTATTAAAATACTACCTCTTTTTATTTTACCAATTTTGATTTTTATTTCAGAAACAGTATTTAAAGAATATCTTCTTAACATAGTTTCAACACCCAACGACATGTATCTTATTATTTTAATAGCTATTGCTTCTTACATGATAGGTTTAGGAGTAGCTTATTTATGTTTAAAAGTAGATAAAAAATTCTAAAGAAGTTTAATTAACGCAGTTTTGATCCCAACTTCGATTCAATCGTGTAGGAGGCCATCCATTATTTGGTTGGCCGACCTCCCATACCACCTGCGTAACTTTCAGTACGTAGCGGTTCCTCAGTTCACGTTTGTAACTTGTCGATAATACTCTGAAAAGAACTGGAATCTAGGTACCTTAATAACATTGTCCGTTAGGGATTTATATATGAAAGAGCTATTGGATGTTCTCCATTACTCTTTCTTGTGGGGGTGTCGCCAACATTTCCGAAAAACCCATGCTAAGATAATATGTGGAATAAAATTATGAATTTTAACCACGTTAAGCCGTTATTATCCATAAATATGTACCTAAAACGGTTACATGCCAGCATTCTGATATGTTGTTATTGGGAGAAGTTTTGATACTTAAAAATAGCAAAAATCCATTGTTCTAAAGCTTTTATATTAAGGAACCAAAAACGATCATTTTTGACAATAAGCCGAACTTTCCCTTTAGCGTTGGTAAAGTCGACTTATTGTTACCATATAATGTCTTAGCGAGGGTTTCACGTCATTTGGTTGGCCCTACCCCTTTATAGCTTAAATTGTATTCAATGATAACTTGATAAACATCTGATCCTAAAGATGTAAGCATAATTCGTCTTAAACGGTTTCAGTTGGAAGATACCGTGGAATAGCTAAATTAAATGGAATCAAAGTATGAACTTGATCTAGAGTAACCTCTTTTTCAATATTAGGGCCTAAATTTTCAACCTTCAGCATACTCGTGCCGTTAGCTTGTTGATAGGTATCAGTTTTATTTTGTGTGGTTTTATAACCAAATATTGTTCATTCACTAAGTTGATTAGTTCCCCAAAATCTTTACCTCGATTGGCAATAGCACTTATCTAAAACACCTATAAATTGTTTAATACTTACGTTAAAGCCCGCACAAAATCATCCAAAATGATATTTTCTATGCCCCCTGTCGCCAAACTATAAAGTTAATATGGCAATTGATTAAATTAAATAATACTGCCCCCTTACCTGATTCGGAAGCGAAAGGAAGGTTATAACGATGTTAAATAAAAATTCTATAAAAACGGTCAAAAGCCCACGAATTAATCGGCAATCAGCTCACTTACTTTTTCAAAAATGGAAAAGTGAAAGTTGAAGGGACTTACGAAAACGAGCTAATGATAGGTGAATGGAAGCCCTATCAGGAAACGGGTTAGTTGTGGCAAGTTGGAAATTTTGAGAATGGCAAGAAAAATGGAATTTGGATAAGGTACGATAAGAATAACCAATTGGAATATAAAAAAGAATTTGAACCCTAATAATCGTGTTCATTGGTCAACAGTACATAATTAAATAAGGCTAGATGCATCTATATGCATCTAGCCTTATTTCTACAGAAACTGAAAATTTATGCTGGAAAAGAAGGTATTTATTGGATTCTGGGAGAATAGTGAATTTAGGGGGCAAAAAGGTGGAAAGAGAATTTTTTATTAAAGGATTACGAGGAGCTGAGATGTTGTCAAAACTAAGGAACTGGATACTTCTAATCGTAGCTGTGTTTGTACTTCTATCGTCTGTGGGTATCGGCAAAAGCTGTTTTGGCTGCTCCAGAGGATGAAGATCAAAATCCAGCCATCATAATTAAAGCAAAGGGGATCTACGGAAACTACACAAAACAAGGTGTATGGCTTCCTCTTCAAGTTGAAGTGACGAACCAGGGAACGGACCTTCAAGGAGAGTTGAGAGTTACGCCGAATGAAAATAACCTTGAACTTAACACCATGGACTATGTTAGCAGTGCAGTTCTTCCTCAGGGATCGACGAAGGGCTTCAATTATTATATTCCCGGTGCTTTCACTAGTGTGCTGATTGAGTTGGTTAGTGGGGATAAAGTCCTTGCTAAGCAGACTGTCAAATTTGCTATTCCGAGTAACAATGAGCTGATCATTGGTTTGCTAGATCGTTCGGAGGAAGGATTAAACTCTTTGAATGGGCTAAAGCAAGCAAGTTGGATGGGACCCATTTTAGCGACAGTTAAAAATGAAAATCTGCCGGAGAAGGCGGAGCAGCTTAATTTTTTTGATGTGCTGCTTATTAATGATGTTAATTTGAAACTTACAAAGGAACAATCAACTGCCTTAACTCACTGGGTGAGTCGGGGAGGGACCTTAGTAGTGGGCGGAGTTTCAGGCTGGCATAAGGTGCTCCCGAATATGCCGCCGGAACTTCAGGAAGTCACGGTTTCCGGAGTTGATACTATTACGCTGAGTGCTCTCCCATGTAACTTAAGTGAACCGATCAGTGAAGCTATATCGGGTCCCGTACGTATAGCTAATCTCCAAAGTTCGAAAGGTAAGCCGCTTTTTTCTGAACAAGGAAAACCTCTAGGCATAAAGTATTCGTTGGGGGAAGGCGAGGTTTTATACCTGGCTTTTGATCCTGCTATAGAACCTATGTCCAACTGGACAGGGAGCAAGGTCCTGTGGATGGACCTCTTGGTCGATAAGAAGTATGATTTTGCGAATAGCTCAGGAGCTGTTCAGTTGGGCGGTACTTTGTTCAAAGGGCAATCCGATAATTCATACGGCATGGCGAATGCCTTGGGGAATATTGAGGACAAGGCTCTTCCTTCCCTGCAGACTATGGCCTGGATGATCGGGCCTTATCTTTTATTAGCGGGTCTGTTCAACTATTTACTCCTTAAGAAATTGGACAAACGGGAATTGACTTGGATCATCGTACCTGCCTTGTCAATTTTATTTGTTCTCTTGATTTATTTCACATCGTTTAAAACCCGCCCAGCGGAAATAATTGCTCACCAGATTAATGTTGTTGAGATGATGTCAGGAAATTCTTTGGCTAAAATTACAGCGGTTACAGGCATATTTGCCCCAACCCATGCCAGGTATCATCTTGAATTGCCAGGCAACCATCTCGTCAGGGCTTTGCCCAACCTCGATGGAGGAAAGAGAGTTGACACTGGGACAAATCAAAGACCAAACGCTATGATCCGTGTCGAACAAACCCCTGGAAAAACGAATTTAGACTTCTTTCAAATGCGTTCATGGGTTATGAGAGGGTTTTCTTCGGTTTGAAGATGCTTCCGTAACCAGGTCCATCAGCGGGGAAATCTCTTTCAAAGACAATAAGTGGCTGGCAACGATCACAAATGGTACTCAGTACAATTTTACAGACGGTGTGATCGTCTCTTCCCCTAATTGGTTTATGAAAATCGGTGCACTCAACGCAGGGGAGAAAATTCAGACGGAAATTAATTTTAACACGAAAAGTAGAGAGATTTCTTACCATATGGTGGGGTCGGATGACAATTTGGAAGATATACTGTTGCGGTCGTTACGGGGGGCTGAGGTTCTCATATAACGGAACCCACTTGAAAATTCTTCTACTCCAGACATTTCAAATTTATTAAATTTTAAAATCTTATCGTTCCTTACTGTAGAAGGTGAAGAAATTAGAAAAGAGTTGGTGTGATGCACTTCCTGGCACCTTGGGCGTTGGTTTTTTTACTAACGATTCCAGTCATCATCCTGTTTTATTTATTAAAACAAAAGAAACAACAGCAAATGGTGAGTAGTACATTACTCTGGCAAAAGGCTTTAGCGGATACTATTTCGCAAACTCCTTGGCAGAAACTACGCCGCAACCTGCTTTTATTCATACAGCTTCTGCTGGCTTTGCTCTTGGTCCTGGCTTTAACTCGCCCTTTTTTAGAGCGTGATCAGCAGGCCGGTGCTAGTTTCATTCTCCTTGTGGACACCTCGGCAAGTATGTTGACCAAGGAGGAGGGGGGAACTCGGATGGACTTGGCCAAAGCCGAGGCTGAAAAGCTGATTAAGGCGCAGAGTAGCGGAACCAAATTTACGTTGATTGGCGTAGGTCCGGTTCCGGAAATACTGTCCAATCAAAGTGATCAGCACGAAGTTATGGACGCCTTACAGGGGATGCAGCCGGGTTATCAGGAAGCTAATCTCGATCATACACTCTCGTTGGTTTCGGCGCTTCTAGAAAAGGGAACCATGGCTCCGGTCATCTTTTACAGTGACGGAGGTGTGAGTTCGCCGGAAGGGCCTGTGGGAGTGAAAGAATTCCAATATCGACGGATTGGTACCCGGGAGGATAATCTGGCGATTGGAGCTTTTTCCTGGCGTGATGGTCCAGATGGCCCGGTTGCTATGACAAGGATTGATAATTATGGTGTAACAGAGCAGGAGGTCACTGTCAATCTGCTTTCTGAAGGTCAACTACAAGACGTCCGGGTAGTTATAGTTAAACCAGGGAAACCAGGGTATCTATTTTGGCCCATTCCCAAACAAGCTTCATATTTAGAGGTATATTTGGAAGGTAATGATGCCTTGGACTTGGATAACTCCGCTTGGCTAGTCCCGCGTAAGGAGGACTTAAGTAAAGCGTTGCTGGTAACGGAGGGAAATTCTTTTCTGGAGCTGGTCCTTAAATTGAATCCTCTGCTGGAAGTTCATAAAGTCAAGACTGAAGGTTATCCTGGTGTTAAAGATCAATACGACCTTTATGTGTTTGATGGGTTTTGGCCGGAAAAACCGCCGGACGGGCAACTGCTGGTCTTCAATCCCCCTGCTTCAAGCGGATTAATTGGAGAAAGTGTTGGGTTAGTAACAGAACCATTACAACCTCTGCCTGAGCAACCCCTCTTGGACCATGTCTCATGGTCGGATGTTCATGTGGCCACGAGTAAAGACGTTAAACTTCCCACTGACGGGCAAGCGCTTTTGAAGAGTGGGGAGCGGACCCTATTAGCTGTCGGCAAAGTCGACCAAGTAAGAGCGGCAGTGTTTGGCTTTGATTTGCACCAGTCGGATCTAGCCCTCAGGGCTGCGTTTCCTATCTTGATTCAGAATTTAACCCATTGGCTGCTTCCCGGGGTGAACCCTACAGAAACCCAAGTCAAGATCGGGACACCCTGGGAACTAAGAGTCAGGCCTCAGGTGGATGAGGTGAATCTCTATGATCCGGATGGACAGAAGATCTCGCTTGCGCCACCCTTCCCGATCATGAAAGCTACCGATAAGTTTAGCCCGGGATTATATACGTCGGAGCAGATAAGTAAGGGCAAGAAAGAGCTTAGCCCCATCGCGGTCAATTTTATGTCTCCACAAGAATCTCAAGTTAAGCCGGTGATTCATCTAATGCTTGGTAAAAAGGATTTGAATGTGGAAGTCAGTACCAAGGTAATATGGGAGTTATGGCCCTGGGTAGTTTTGACAGCCTTGCTGCTTTTAGCGGTGGAATGGTGGGTGTATTTGCGTGGGCATTAGTTTTTCCCAACCTCTCTATTTGCTCTTGTTTAGCTTAGTTGGGTATTTTGTTTATCTCTGGAAAACAAGTCCTAAGGCCTTTACAACCCCGCAACAAAAGGCCTTTCTAGGGGTGCGCCTAGTTTTAGTGACCTTGCTGGTTCTTTCGCTGGCCGGAATAGAATTTAATTTCCGACATAAGGAAAAATCGGTGGTTTATGTGGCGGACCGATCGGCTTCGTTACAGGAAAAAAGCAAGGATATCAGTGAGTGGATCACTAAGTCCCTGGCTACCCTACCTGCAACTATGGGGGCCGGGATCGTAAGTCTCGGGAAAAAGCCGATGGTCGAATATCCGGTGGAACCTCATCCGGATTTTAAAGGATTGCAAGGGGTGATTGACCCTAACTATACAGATTTAGCAACGGGTTTGAGGTTAGCCCGCTCTATAATGCCTGAGGAACTTGGCAAACATATTGTCTTGTTGACGGACGGCAAACAAAATCGGGGCAATGCCCTGGAACAGGCCAAATTGTTAAATCAGCAAGGGATCCGGATCGATGTTTTGCCGATCACTCCCTCTAGTGGGCCAGAGGTCTTGGTGAAGACCGTTGATCTACCTTCTCGCCTCAACGAAGGAGAGTTCTTTGACTTGAAGGCAACGCTGGAAAGTTCGATTTCAACCAGCGGCACTGTGCGAATTATGGTCGGTAACAAAGTTTTACGGGAAGAAGACATTGAGATTGGCAAGGGAACGAGTCGATTAGTCTGGGGATTAAGTGCTGAAAAGGCAGGCTTGCATACCTATAAAGTCGAGGTGATCAGTGCTAAAGATACGCGTAAAGAAAACAACCTTGGACAAGCCATTACCCAAGTTGAAGGCGTACCAAGGATCTTGATTGTAGAAGGGAAACCAGAGGATAGTAAGGCACTTGGCACGGCATTAGCCTCGGTTAATTTTCAAGTCGAAACGGTTCAACCCAGCTCTATGCCGAAAACTTTAACAGGACTGGCTCAGTACTCTGCGGTTGTCCTCGTTAATGTGCCTGCGACTGACATGCAAGACTCAACAATGCAAGCACTAGAGAACTTTGTCCGGGATTTAGGACGGGGTTTAGTCATGGTCGGAGGAGAGAATAGTTACGGACCAGGAGGGTATTTTAAAACTCTTGTGGAGAAAGCACTGCCCGTTAATATGGAGATTACGGGTAAGGCGGAACTCCCTAGTGTGGGCTTGAATCTGATCATTGATAAATCGGGCAGTATGTGTCACACACAAAATAACATAACCAAAATGGATATGGCTAAGCAGGCTGCTCTTCTGACGACCGAAATCTTAGACGAGAAGGATCAACTGGGTGTGATTACCTTTGATAGTGAGTACAAATGGGTGGTCAGAACCGCACCGTTAATTGATAAAAAATGGGTCCAAGAGCAGATTGGCTCTATTGAACCTAGTGGTGGTACGAACATGTACCCCTCTTTGGAAGAAGCGTATAAGGCTCTTAAAGAAGCCAAGGTCAAGGTTAAGCATATTATTCTTTTATCCGATGGGGTTTCCAAATATGGGGGAGATTATGAAAACCTGCTAAAACAAATGGCAGCAGATAATATAACCTTGTCTGTGGTCGCCATTGGCGGTGATTCGGATACGTCTTTATTGAGGTATTTAGCCCAGGAAGGACATGGTCGGTATTACTATACGGATCAGATTGACAATATTCCCAAGATTTTCGCTAAAGAAACGATGATGGTGACCCGCAGTTATTTTGTGCAAGAGCCTTTTACTCCGATCGTCACAGGGTCTACCAGCATGTTGCCTGCTATGGAGGGACTTCCTCAGCTTTTGGGCTATGTTGCCACCACCCCGAAAGATACAGCAGAAGTTATCCTTACCAGCCATGACGGTGATCCGGTTTTGGCGCGTTGGCACTATGGGCTCGGGCGAACGGTGGCTTGGACGAGTGATGCCAAAGGACGTTGGGCGGAGCAATGGGTGGCTTGGTCTGCTTTTCCTCAATTTTGGGGAAAGGTGATTAGTTGGACCCTACCTGAAGAACAGGGGAACGGTTTGAATGTAACGGCAACTCGTGACGGCGGCTTAGGCAGGATTAGAGTGGATATCCCGCTGGAAGGTCGTAAAGCAGCCGATATTCAGGCTACAGTTATTGAACCTAAGGGAAGTTCCACGGATCTGATTTTGCCAGCGATCAGCCCCGGCCAATATCAGGTGGAATTTCCGATGGAACAACCCGGCACTTATATCATTCAAGTCGTTGAAAAAGAGGGCGACAAGGTTGTGCACCAACAAACGGCCGGTCTCGTTCAGTCCTATTCCCCGGAATTTTTGCTCCAAGGGGATCAACGTAAATTTATCGAACAACTTGCTACAGCCGGGGGAGGACAAATCCTTGATTCTGCTCAGTTTGATGGGGTGGGAAAGCTGATAGTCCCGGAAGCCAAGGGGAAAATTCCCCTTTGGCCGAAGTTTCTGATGATAGCAGTTCTGCTTTTACCCATGGATATCGCTTCCCGCCGCTTCAATTGGAACTTAAGATGGGTGTCAGCCCTAGGGCAACGCTTGGGGTCGCTTAGGAAGGTAAGTAGCGGTCCAGTTGAACATGGTCAAGAGTCGCTGATCCAATCAATCAAAGAACGTAAAGCAAGTAGGGAACAACTTTATCAATCTCAGGGTGAGACAAAGCCTGGAGAGCAGAGTTCGGAAGAGGGGAACAGGCAGAAAGGCTCTAAGACAGCAAGCGATGCTCAGGGTAGATGGGGAAGCGTGAGAGGCTCGAAAGACCGCGGGGAGATTGGTGTGAAGAGTACCACCGTGGATAATCCCGAGGGAGGCTTCAGTGCTAGGCTATTAGCGGCAAAGAAACGGGTTGCCGATAAGGATGAGAAGAGAGAATAGGGTTTCGGTCGAGTAAGTGTTAGCGAGAGACACAATTTACGATTATTTGACACATTATGACAAACCTTTTGCTTTACCTTTAGCTCTTTTTAGGTTATGCTAATGAAACACAAATAAATAAATTATTGAAAATTCAGAAAACATTAAATAATGTAGAAGGAGACAAGTATGACAGCACAGGAAAAGTGTATCATTGAAACTATTCTGGCCGACGTTGGGTTGGAACCTTTATGCGCCGGGGCAATTGATCATGAACCGAATAGCAAACCAGAAAGAGTGGTTAGAACATCGCAATAGAAGCGAATGCCCAGTACATGGGTATTCGCTTCTTTGATTTTCGAATCAAACATTTTTGCGAAGCGACAGTTTTTAAGGTTTGATATACTTTTGCAGCCAATACATAAAAAACAAGGTGTCTCGCGTGTTGTCGTGGAGCACCTTGTTCGCTGGCCAATTAATAATAAACCCTAGCTTCTTTTTATAAAGGAAATAGGGAATTGAGAGAGAATTTAGATAAGGAGGCATTAATAACGTGAAATGAATCGATAGGAATGAGTCAATGAAACTTCGGAAATTGCGTTTTTTTCTAGTCATTTTAATTACTTTATTAGTTAGTCTTGTGACTATGGCATTAGCGGATGTTGAGTTAGGGAAACAAAGGGTTATTCGGGTTGCCGGAGACAACAATTTCCCGCCGTTCGAGTATTTAAGCAGTACCGGTGTCTATGATGGCTTTAATATTGATATCATGAACGCTATTACTATTGAGACCGGGACAAAAATTGAATACCATCCTATGCCTTGGAGTGAGGCCTTGGTCGCTTTGAAAACTGGAGAAGTCGATGCGATTCAGGGGATGAAATACAGTGAATACCGCGAGGGCCTGTTTAGTTTTTCTCAGCCCTATTTGCTGAGTTCCGAAGGAATTTTTATCATAAAGGAGAACATTTATATATTTGAGATAGGCGACCTAGAGGGCAGGAGAGTTGCTGTCCAAAAAGGTGATATCGCCTATGATCTTCTTAGCTCTTTGCAGCGGGCGAAGATTGTCACGACCGAAAGTCAGGAAGAAGCTATTCAGCTCCTTCTCCAAGGGCAAGTTGATGCTTTTGTCGGAAATCGCATCACAGGGCAATATTTTCTGGAGCAGGAAGATAAGCAGTCTCAGATCAAAATTGTAGGCAAACTTTTAGACCCTGCGGATTATTGTATCGCAGTCTTACCCCAAAACAAAGAATTGTTAGACCTTTTTAACGACGGAATTACTAAAATTAAGAATAATGGCACCTATGATAAGATACAAAAAAAGTGGTTCAGTCGGTATGATTTGCCGACAAAAATCGATTTAGATAAAATTCTTTTCTATAGCAAAATTGGTGTTGCTGTTGCAACTGTGGTCTTTTTAATTATTTTGTGGTGGAATAGAATACTCAAAAGAGAAGTCTCTCAACGTGTCGTTGAGATCAGCGAGATAAATGAAGAGCTTCAGGAAAAAATGATTCAACTCCAAGCTAATCTTCATTTTCAAAAACAACTTTTGGACAGTACCTATTACTTCCTAATTACCCTTGACCACTCGGCCAAGATCTCCAACATTAATCGCAAGGCGATTGACTATTTTAATCTTTGCGAAGAATTGATAGGACGATCAGTAGGATCGACTATCATTGGTCAGATTGTTCCCCTGCTTGAGATTGATGAAGTATTAAGAAATGGAATAATATATCCCAATAAAGAAAAGACTTGGGAGAAGCCCAACGCTCCCGGGCAGGAAAAAAGGATATTAGGCTACAGTCTTTACCCTATTATTCTGGCTTCTCAAGAAATAAGTGGAGTAATTATTAACTTGCAGGATATCACGGAACAGAAAGGAATGGAAAAGGCGATTGAACGCGAAGATCGTTTACGTTCGCTAGGGCAGCTCGTTTTAGGAATTGCCCATGAAATCCGCAATCCTCTCATGTCCATTCTTACGTACACTCAGCTCCTTCCCAAGAAAATTGACAATCAACAATTCAGGGAACTTTTCGCGCAGCAGGTTCCAGAGGAAATAAACCGACTTAATGGACTCGTTAATGAATTATTGGATTTTGCTCGTCCAAAAAAGTCTGAACCAACTCCTTTTTCATTTAATCAATTGATCGATTCCGTGACACAGTTATTTAGACAAAAGCTACAGGAAAAGAAGGTTAAAGTCTCGTTGGAACTGGCCGATGCTTTAAGAGTATTCGCCGACCTACAACAGATAAAGCAGGTGTTTATTAATATTATCTTGAATGCCATTGAGGCTGTAAATGAGGGCGGAGAAATAAAAATTCGTGGGTATAATCGGGACCATCTGGTAGTTATCGAGATCGAAGATAACGGATTTGGAATTATCGAAAGCGATATGGATAAGATTTTCGAACCGTTTTATACGAAGAAGGCCAGCGGTGTCGGTCTGGGGCTATCGATAACCTACCAATTGCTTAAAGCCAATAACGGGTATGTGGATGTGAAAAGTAGCCCTCATCATGGCACGACAATTATCATCCAATTACCGAAAGTTAAAGAAGGGGATAAATTATGAAAAAGAACTTGGTGGTGATTGATGATGAATCGGCAATCTGCCAATCCCTAGAATTTGCTTTAGAGGATAGGTACCATATTTATACGTCTATTAATCCTAGAGAGGCATTGCCTCTTTTTGAACAGTTAGAAATTTCATTAGTGTTACTTGATCTTAAGATCGGTCTTTATGATGGCCTTGAAGTTCTGCAGGATATTAAACGAATTTCTCCTAACACAGTGATTATCGTCATGACAGCCTACGGTAGTATTCCTTCGTCTGTTGAGGCTATGCGTAAAGGGGCTTTTTATTATATTACTAAGCCATTTCAAATGGAAGAACTCGAGGTGCTTCTAAAAAACGCAGAAGAATTTTATGATTTGCATTCTAAAGTTCAATGGCTCAGTGAAGAATTACAAAAAGTTTCGGAAGGCTATGGGCTTATTGGTAAAAGTCCTGCCATAAATAAGATAATAGCGCTGATTGAAAAGACAAGAGACATAAATTCCAATGTACTAATTACTGGTGAAAGCGGCACTGGTAAGGAGATCGTTGCCAGAGCCATACATTTCCAAGGAAATCGCTGCACAAAGCGTTTTCAAACCGTAAACTGTGCTGCTATTCCCGAAAAATTGCTAGAGTCAGAACTGTTTGGGTATGAAAAGGGGGCCTTTACTGGAGCAACACAAAGGAAACCCGGACAGTTTGTTTTAGCGGACCGAGGAACCATTTTTCTTGATGAAATTGGAGAAATGGATTTTGCTTTACAGAGTAAACTTCTGAGAGTGGTTCAAGAACGAAAAGTGACTCCACTCGGGAGCACTGAGGAAAAAGGAATCGATGTCCGGATCATCGCCGCAACTAACTGTGAACTTCTCAAAGAAGTAAAGGCTAACCGTTTTCGTGAGGATCTCTTTTATCGGTTAAATGTTATCCCCATCCACGTTCCATCCCTGCGTGAAAGGAAAGAGGACATTCCCTTATTGACTCACTTTTTCATTCAAAAGCTCAGTGAACGAATGGGTAAACCCATCGATGGAATCTCCCGGGAAGCCCAGCAGATCCTGGAAAACTACAGTTTTCCGGGGAACGTCAGAGAGTTACAGAACATTGTAGAACGGGCAATCGCGCTAACAAACTCTTCGCATATTCAGAAACGGGATTTGCCGGATGAAGTTCAAGGGATACAAACAATCAGTATAAGTGACAAGCTAATACCCGTTTATATTGGGGAGTCTTTGGAACAGGTCGAGAGAAAGCTGATCTTATACAACCTAACTTTTTGTGGGGGGAACCGCCGTAGGACTGCGCAAATGATTGGCATCGGGGAACGTACTATTCGAGAGAAGTTAAAAAGGTATGAAAAAGAGTAGAGATGTGCGAAAAACTTAATATAGGCGGCATAAATGGCAGGGCGGCAATTTTTGCCGCCTTTTATTTATTCTATTAGGAACATATCTATTGGCTTATATCAATGCCTATCATGCCCAATTGGGCAGGTGAAAGCTGGTGTGCGTTCATTACGACTATCTTATATAGCTTAAGATTCAAAATTATAAAAAAAGAGTTGGCATAGAGTTTGCATTGATATGAAGAAAGTAAAAAGAAAACCGGGAGGTATAAGAATGAAGAAGTTTAATAAACTAAGTGCTCTGCTTTCAGGCCTGCTCGTCTTGACACTGTTGTTAGCCGGGTGTGGGGGACAAAAAGTTGTCAGCTCAGACAAAGAAGTCGATGCCGTGTTACAAAAGATCAAGGACACTAAGACCTTAACAGTAGGCACAGATGCAACATTCCCACCGTTTGAATTTAAAAATGAAAAGGGCGAATTGGACGGTTTCGATGTTGACTTAATGCGTGCTGTGGCTTCAGTGCTCGGTGCGGAGAAAGTTACATTTGTTGATACAGAGTTCAAAGGACTGATCCCTGGAATTCAAGGGAATAAGTTTGATCTTATTGTATCAGCTATGTATATTACTGACGAAAGAAAGAAGACCATCGATTTTTCCGATACGTATTATCCTGGTGGACTTTCAGTGATGATTAATAAGGATAACAACAGTGTCAAGGGTATTGAGGACTTGAAAGGTAAGAAAGTAGCCGTGCAAATTGGCACGAAATCTGATAAGTATCTTCAAGAGAAATATCCGGACATCAAGTTAGTGCAAGTTGAGAAAAACGTTGAAATGTTTATGTCCCTGGAGAGCGGACGAGCTGATGCAGTCGTTACTGGTATGCCGGCTGCTAAGGTCTATGCCAAACAAAACACTTCCGTAACGGTATTAAATGACCCCATAACCCAGGAAGACTATGGTTATGGGATCCGTAAGGAAAACCCTCAATTTACAGCTGAGGTGAATAAGGCTATAAAAACCCTTAAAGACAATGGTAAGTACCAAACCATTGCTGATAAATGGTTTGGTAAATAGGATGCACCTCGAAATAGTGATAGGTAAGGACGGGGAGCCTATTGGGCTCCTCTTTTTACACAATTCAGAAGTTATAACTTTGGTGACATAAAGTGCAACTTGGTTCTGGCAGTGCCAAAGGCTTGCACAAGCCAAGTTATCTTACAAGGAGGTAAGTAATGCAGCTAGACTTTTTGGTCTTATTTGAAGGCAATAATCTGGTATACCTCTTGCGTGGGTTGTGGACGACAGTTAGCATGACCTTTTTAGCTTTACTTTTAAGCTCCACGATCGGGCTGGTAGTAGGGTTAGGTGGAATGTCGAAGAATAAAGTGGCATCTGGCTTATGTTCTGCTTATTTGGCTTGGTTCAGAGGTACTCCGCTCTTAGTTCAACTTATGATTTTGTATTACGGCCTAGCCATAGGGATGAGGATCGATTTAAGTGCAGGGGTGGCGGGGGTCCTGGGGCTTGGCATGTACAGTGGAGCCTATGTCTCTGAAATCGTCCGCGGGGCCATCCAATCTATTGATCGCGGTCAAATAGAAGCAGGGCGGTCACTAGGGATGAGCCATTGGCAGACTATGCGTAAAGTGATTCTTCCCCAGGCAGTCCGCAGGATGCTACCGCCTCTTGGTAACGAATTTATTGCCTTAACCAAGAATTCATCCCTCTTGTCTGTAATCACAGTGTCGGAGTTGATGAGGGAGGCAAATTTAATCGTCTCAACCAATTTTAGGTATTTTGAAATATATCTTGGGGTTGCTGTTATGTACTTCATTGTCAATACCGCCATCTCTCGGACAATTCAATTCTTGGAGAGAAGAATGAATGTAGAGGGGAGACAGACATGATTAAAATTGACAGGGTAAATAAATATTTCGGGGATAATCATGTCCTAAAAGATGTTAGCCTCAATGTTCAGCAGGGTGAAGTGGTTGTCATTATTGGACCAAGTGGGTCAGGGAAGAGTACGTTACTTCGATGCATCAATTATTTAGAACAAATCCAAGAAGGCCAAATTGAAATTGAAGGTCGACCTATAGGGTTGATCTCTAAAAATGGAAAGTTGATCGAAATGCCTCAAAGTGAGATCAACGAAATGCGAGCCCAAGTCGGGATGGTCTTCCAGGGTTTCAACCTCTTTCCACATTGTAACGTGGAGGAAAACATTTTAATGGCTCCTGTGACCCTGAACAGAGTAAATAAACAGGAAGCTACCGAACTCGCCCATGAGCTGTTGCAGAAGGTGGGATTGTTAGATAAAGTTAAGGCTTATCCGGACAACTTGTCTGGTGGGCAAAAACAGCGTGTGGCCATCGCTAGGGCCTTAGCAATGAAACCTAAAGTGATGCTCTTTGACGAGCCGACTTCCGCGCTTGATCCGGAATTAGTCGGGGAGGTTTTAGCAGTTATGAAAAATTTAGCCGAAGAGGGAATGACCATGGTTGTTGTAACCCACGAAATGAGTTTCGCCAGGGAAGTGGCTAACCGTGTTTTGGTAATGGATGATGGCCGGTTGATCGAAGAAGGGCCGCCGGAAAAAATTTTTTCGCATCCTGACAATCCTAGAACACGCACGTTCTTGAGTAAAGTGTTACATTGTGAATAAGACCGATACAAACTCTTTCAGAAAAACGTTATGCTCCATCATATTTCTCCATTCCTCCGGAAAATTGTTGGATTACCTTACCAGAAGCCTGCGCGAGATTTTTTGAGTCGTATCAGGTTCGTAATCTTCACCACCTTGTCGCCTGGGGATACGCTATTTTCTTATTGAGCCACCTTTATATGGTCATCCGCCAAGATCTATTAGATGATGACGGTACGATATCTGCAATGGTTAACGGCTATAAATTCATGATATTGCGCACTGATGCTCTGGAAGAAGAGACGCAAGAGCGCAGGCTTCTAGAAAAGTAGATTAGATCCTAGGTAAAAGATAGTTCTTCTCGCAAACACCCTTGGGAAGTCTCGTGATTTCTAAGGGTGTTTTTGTTGATTAGTTTTAGAAAGATTGTGGATATGACCAAAAAAATAAAATAATTACAATTAATTACAACAGAGCAATGATTTAAATTTTGCCTTTCTTTTCTCCTGATCTGTCGATCGTGGAATTGAAGCTTACATTGGAGAAGGTAAATAATCGCCAAATAATTTGGCCAGTATATTCTCATATATAAAGTGAGAATATACTGGCTATTTTGCTTGTAAAAAATGCTTGCATAGGTTATAATGAGCACAAGTAATCATAAATGCGCAAAAGAAATCGTAGAAATGAGCAAAAACGAGTCATGGAAACGTGCATGGACCAGGATTAAGGCGATGAGGAAGGTAATGAATATGTTTGCTGAAGAGCGCAAAGCGGAGATTTTGCAACTTATGGAATCCGGTAAACCTGTCAAAGTGGGAGATCTGAGTCAAAGATTTGAAGTTTCCGAATCAACGATACGTCGGGATTTGCAGGAACTGGAGAATGCTGGGATGATCCAAAGGACTCATGGAGGGGCAATTTCGATTCAATCAAGTTTTGAGTTGAGTTATCAGGAAAAAGAGATCCGCTTTTATGAGGAAAAACAAAAAATCGCCAAAGCGGCGGCGGATCTCGTTAAGGATGGAGAAACGGTTTTTTTGGACGCAGGAACGACCACGCTGCAAATGGCCTACGCCTTGCGGGGAAAAACGTTTACAGTTGCGACAAATAGTATGGAGATTGCTCAAGCTTTTGCGGAGGATCTTCAGATCGAAGTGATGGTCATAGGTGGTAGTTTAAGAAAAAATACTCGTGCCTTGGTCGGCTTCTTAGCTAATGAGATGCTAACTCGGCTTCATTTTGACAAGGTTTTTCTGGCAGCGAACGCTGTTGACCCCGATTTCGGGGTATCGACTCCCAATCTTATCGAAGCTGAAACCAAAAGACAAATGCTGAAAGCCGGTAAAGAAGTAATCTTACTGATAGATCATTCTAAACTATGGGAAAAAGCGATGTGTAAAATTTGTAGTCTTAGTGAGATCAATTTACTACTCACGGATGATGGAATTGAGGATGAGGATGTAAAAAGGTTAAGCCAGTATGTTCAAGTGCAGATTTCGGTTTAAAATTGGGTAAACTAGAAGTGGACAGGAGAAACTAGGAAGAACTTAATTAGGGGCGAAGGGATGTACCATGAATAAGCAAAAAAAGACGAAAATTGTTACTATAACCCTTAATCCAGCGATAGACCAAACCCTATACTTCTCCCAATTCCACGTCGGGCAAGTTAATAGGGTTGGTAGAAAATGTTTAGATCCTGCAGGAAAGGGCATTAATGTTGCCAAGGTTATTCAAAGTTTAGGCCACGATGTGGCAGTGAGCGGTTTTTTAGGACGGGAGAATGCCTATTTCTTTGAACAGTATTTTCAAGCGGCAGGAATTTCCGACCATTTTATTAGAGTCGATGGGGCTACGAGAGTCAACACTAAAATTATCGATGAGAGCACTGGGCAGGTCAGCGAGATTAATTTTCCGGGTATTCAATATAATGCTTCGAATTTTCAGGAACTGAAAAACGTCATTATGCAGTTAGCCGAGGAAGCTAAGCTTTTTGTTCTCTCAGGGAGCTTGCCGGGAAATGCACCTCTGGATCTCTACCGGGAGTTTACTGAAATCCTGAAGAGTTATGATTGCAAGGTCTTTCTGGATACCAGTGGAGGTGCCTTGGCGGAGGGACTTAAAGCGAAACCCTATGCCATCAAACCGAATCTGTCTGAATTAGAGCAGCTTATTGGTCACTCCCTAGAACAGGAAAGAGATGTTTTAAACGCGGTTGAGACGTTAATATCTGGAGGGATCGCTAAAGTCGTGATTTCACTGGGAGGAAAAGGGGCGTTAATCGCAGATGGAAGGCAACGTCTATTAGTTCGACCACCCGATGTCAGGGTTAGCAGTACTGTGGGGGCTGGAGATGCTCTGGTTGCCGGGATGGTCTATGGAGAAGCTCAAGGAATGTCCTTGGAGGAACAGGCCCGTTGGGCCACAGCGGTTGCCGCTGCCTCCGTTGCTCAACCGGGAACCCAAGCCGGCCAGCTTTATGAAGTAGAAAAACTTATACCCAACGTCATTATTAAAGAATGGGAGGTGTAACAATGAAAATTACGGAGCTATTGGTGGATGATTCGATTCTATTAGGCCTTAAGGCTGAGACCAAGGAAGACGTTTGGAAAACTTTGGCTCACAGCTTTCAGGAAATCGGGGCGGTTCATAATGTAGAGCAGTATTTAGCAGACGTAGCCGTAAGGGAAGCGAAGGGCACGACGGGAGTTGGGTTTGGTGTAGCCATTCCCCATGCCAAATCTGAAGGGGTTACCAGGCCGGCCTTGGCCATGGCCCGTCTGGAAAAGAAAATCGATGTTCAGTCGATGGATGGTTCCCCAGCAGATCTTTTCTTCCTGATCGCGGCGCCCACCCAAGGGGAGGATATTCACCTGCGGGCTCTTTCGAAATTAGCGAGGTTGCTGATGCATGGTTCCTTTTTGGAGTCTCTCAGAACGGCTAAAACCCAAGCAGAAGTCAAGGCGGCGATAGAAGCGCACGAGAGTTAAACATTATGAAGGAGGGGGAAAGTTTATGAAATTCGTAGCCATCACATCCTGCCCTACAGGGATAGCCCATACCTATATGGCGGCAGAGGCCCTGCAGGTGGCCGCAAAGGAAATGGGACATGAGATTAAAGTCGAGACACAAGGATCTGTTGGTGCTGAAAACGTTCTTACTCATGAGGATCTGGCGCACGTAAAGGCTGTCATTATTGCTGCGGACACGTCGATCGACAAGAGTAGATTTGCTGGAATGACCATTATTGAAGTTTCAACGAAAGAGGCAATTAAAGACGCTAAAGGGCTGCTTACCACGGCGGCAAACGCAAAAGGAGGCGCAATCAATCCGGTGGATCAAACTACTCAGAACGGTCTGAGTAGACCTGAGAGAAAGGAATCCAAAACAGGTGTTTATAAACATCTGATGACGGGCGTGTCCTTTATGATTCCGTTCGTGGTGGCAGGGGGATTGCTGATTGCTTTAGGCTTTGCCGTGGGTGGAATTTATGTTTACAATGTTCCAGGAAGTTTTGGAGAAACGTTATTCTCGGCTGGTAAAGCCGCCTTTACGTTGATGGTTCCAGTCTTAGGTGCTTATATTGCCTTTTCGATCGCTGACAGACCTGGTATTGTCCCGGGTATGATTGGTGGTTTAATGGCCGCTAATAATGGCTCAGGCTTCTTAGGAGCTATGGTTGCCGGTTTTGCGGCAGGGTATATCGTGTTGGCGATTAAAAAGTATGTTAAACTTCCGAAATCCCTGCAAGGATTAATGCCAATTCTGATTATCCCCGTGCTTTCAACGGCCATTATGGGCCTGCTGATGGTCTACGTGATTGGTAAACCTATGACTTCATTTAACACGACTTTAGCAGCCTGGTTAACCTCCTTAAGCGGTACAAACGCTGCATTACTGGGCATAATATTAGGTGCGATGATGGCCTTTGACATGGGTGGTCCGGTCAATAAAGCTGCTTACACATTTGGAGCCGCAACGGTCGCCACTGGTAACCCATCCGCGATCATGGCTGCAGTGATGATCGCTGGAATGGTACCTCCCCTGGCCATTGCTCTTTCAACGGTTCTAACGAAGAATAAATATACCCTGGAAGAGAGAGAAGCCGGAAAGGCTAATTGGGCACTAGGTTTATCCTTTATCACGGAAGGTGCCATTCCGTTTGCGGCAGCCGATCCCTTGAGAGTTTTGCCATCCATCATGGTTGGCTCAGCAGTTGCCGGGGGAATATCTATGGCGTTTGGGAGTACCATCATCGTGCCCCATGGCGGAATATGGGTCTTAGCGATTCCTCATGTTGTAGCTAATTTGGTACCCTATATTCTAGCTCTGCTCGTAGGAACCTTTGTATCAGCTTTCATCCTTTCAGCGGTTAAAAGACCCGTTACAAAATAGACTCCTTGGGAGGTATTGGAAATGATTATCAAAGAAATTACCATTAGGAACAGCTCAGGGCTCCATGCCCGACCTGCTTCTATGTGGGTCCAGATGGCTAGTCGTTATCAAAGCAGTATCAAAATCAAATCCAACAATTCTGAGGTGGATGGTAAAAGTATTCTAGGGATTCTGTCGCTAGGGTTAGCTTCAGGCAGTCAATTTGAGTTGATCGTGGACGGTAAAGATGAACAGGAAGCGGCCGAGAGCTTAGAAACTCTCGTAAATAACTTGGAAAACCAAGGTGAGTAAAATGGATATGGATAAAAATAGTTGGCTTGGATTAGGGGTATCTGCGGGTCGAGCCGCAGGCAAAGTTTGGCTTCTTCAGACCTTTACGTCGGAGTTGGAGTATAAACAGGAGGGTGAGATCGATGCAGAACAAGAATTGGCACGATCGCAAAAGGCCGTTGAACTCACCAACCACAGACTTACCCAATACGAGCAACAAGTTCGGACTGAAAAAGGAGAAGAGTTCGCGCAGATCTTTACAGCCCATAAACTATTGCTTACCGATCCTGCCTTTATAGGAGAGGCCCAAAAGAGGATTAAATCACGAAATTTACTGGCCGAGCAAGCTTTGAAAGAAGTAGCAGCAGAAGCGGTTCAGATGCTACAGAATATCCCTGATCCGTACTTTCAGGAACGCGCTGTCGACGTGCAAGATGTGCTGGAACAACTGCTCCAGAATTTGCTCGGCGCCCAGGGGTCTGGGGCTACCTCATTTCCAAAAACAGGGGATTGGATCGTTGTGGCTGAAGAACTGACGCCGGCTCAAACCATTGCGTTGCCTAAGGATCGGGTACTGGGTTTTATCGTACGCAAAGGAGGCAAAACATCCCATGCAGCCATTCTGGCCCGGACTTACGGGATCCCGGCGGTTAGTGGGGTTGACGCTTCATGGGAGGAATTGACGGACTTAACATGGGCCGAACTAGACGGAGATGAAGGTTCTGTCAAGCGATCTCCAGAGGGCATTACCTTTATTAAAGGAAATGATTCTGACGAAGAGGAACAAGAGTGTCTGACTGGGATATTCGGAAATATGGTTCTAGCGGCCAATGTCGGAAGTCCGGAGGATTTACCGCTGGTGCAGAAATTTAAAGCGCAGGGAGTAGGGCTTTACCGGACTGAATTCTTGTTTATGGGGGATCAACTACCTTCAGAGGAAGAGCAGGTAGAGGCTTACAGCAAAGTGATTGCCGCCTGTGCACCTCATTTGACCGTTATCCGAACGTTGGATATTGGTGGGGATAAAAGAGCACCTGCTTTAGAGCTGCCGAAGGAACAAAACCCCTTCTTAGGTGTACGGGCCTTGCGCCTGTGCTTGCGCAGACCAGAGGTATTTAAGGTCCAGCTTCGGGCGATCTGGCGTGCTTCGGCTGCAGGTCCGTCGGCTGTGATGTTTCCTATGATTGCCACGCTTGAGGAATTGCTCCAAGCTAAGGAACTGCTCCAGATAGCTCGGGACGAAGTGGTACGAGAAGGATGGGCTATCGGCAAGCTTGAAGTAGGCATGATGATCGAAATTCCTGCAGCCGCTTGGAATTCTAAGCGGTTAGCCGCAGAGGTTGATTTCTTTAGTATCGGTACGAATGATCTGACTCAGTATATGTTGGCAGTGGATCGAGAAAATAATGAGCTGGCAGACTTATATCAACCGCATCACCCCGCGGTATTGGGCATGATTGCCCGAGTGAGCCAAGCCGCAGAAAAGGCTGGCATTTGGGTGGGCATTTGTGGTGAGGCCGGAGGAGACAGTATTTTGGCACCTTTCTTCGCCGCATTGGGGATCAAGGAACTAAGTATGGCCCCTGGGTCATTGCCTAAAGTCCGTCAGACCCTGAGCAAGTTGACGTTTAAGGGTGTGGACAAACAGACATTAGTGGACTCAGTTCTGGATTGTGCCACTGCAGCGGAGGTCATGGAGCAATTAAATATATTTAGTGCATGAAGCGGTACTATTTAAACAAGGGTTGAATTTTTGAGATTCAACCCTTGTATTTATTCTCGTTAGAAAGAAGGGGGAACATTGCTTACGGTACGCCAGTTAGTTGAGGAATTTAAATTTGAGGTTCAAGCCGGACATGAGGGATTAAACAAAGAAATTTCGGACTACAGCTTAAAGCGTCCGAGTGCAGAATTGGCGGGATATTTAGCGCATTTAACTCCCCAGCGCCTGCAAGTGTATGGGAGGACTGAGTTAGGACTCATCCAGCAATATGAAGAGACAGTACGGCTCGCACATCTGGCCCAAGTGATGGTGGCAGGAGTCCCCTGCGTGATCATCACCCGAGGATTGATGATCCCCAGTGAGTTTATTGAATTAGCCGAGGAGCGCAACATCCCTCTCTTAACAACTTACCGATCGACGACCCAACTTTTTTATCTGTTAATTCGCTACCTTACAAACCAGTTAGCTCCCCGTACCCTAGTCCACGGAGTGTTAGTCGACGTATACGGCGTCGGTGTTTTGATTACCGGTGAGAGTGGGATTGGCAAAAGTGAGGCGGCTTTAGAATTAATCAAAAGTGGTCATTTGTTGGTGGCTGATGATGCTGTGGAAGTTCGTCGGGTCGATGAAGAAAGTTTGCGAGGCGCTGCCCCTATTCGGATTAGGCACCTGCTTGAAGTGCGCGGTTTAGGAATTCTTGATGTAACGACCCTATTTGGGGCGGGTGCCGTACGAGATGAAAAAGATATCCAGTTTATCGTACACCTGGAAGAATGGCAGCAAGAAAAGTTATACGACCGGCTAGGAATTGATCCACCTCAGACACGGCAGATCTTAGGGATCTCAATTCCGGAGATCACCGTTCCTGTTCGTCCGGGGCGTAATCTAGCCACCATCATTGAAGTCGCAGTGATGCAAAGGCAAATACCCTCGTCAGGACACCCATTCCGTTCTTTTTAGTCTGTTTGCAAAAGCATTGTCGTATTGCACCGGAGGTTGAGAATATCATTTAGTAGCTTAAATAAAGTTTAACTCAAGCATTCGAGGTCGAGGTCGAGGTCGTTGTGCAAACGCCTCCCGATGTTTATTAAATCCAAATTTTCACTTAATAAGAAATAAGATTAAATCTCGCATTTCTCCATTAAAAAATGACAGAAAGCGAGATTTTTTCACTAATTTAAAAGGCAGTTCTCGGGTCAAAAAGTAATTAAATCAACTATTTTGACTAAATATTTGTATTAATTGTCGTAATTTCCAAAGATTATTCGATAAGAATTTGGAGGAATTACCCGATAAAATAAAGGGAAAAATCGACAATATATTGAATTAAAAGAATATTATAAAATTTTATAAGGTAAAATAACCCAACAATATCATTAGTAACTTCCTACCTTTTAAAGAGCAATATTTTTTAAAAATAGATAATCAATATATTACTGTCTAAATAAGGCCCCTAAATATGTGATTCAAGGAGGCCAAAGAAGATATGAAAAGGCAAAATTTAATTAACAATTCGTGGTTGCGACTTATCTTGGTAGTTTTGTTAATTGGAACATTATTCTTAGCTGAAGAGTCTATGATGAAAAAAACCATCCTCATTGGCTTCGCTGCTCAATTGACCGGTGTTCAAGCTGAATTGGGAGTTCAAGAACGAAACGGAGTTCAAATGGCGCTAGAGACGATTAACGCAACGGGTGGTGTTGACGGACGTAAGATCGAATTGATCATACGTGATGATCATGGTATCCCTGAAAAGGCTCAGGCTGCCGATCGTGAGCTGATTAAGGCTGGGGTACTTGCCATCATTGGTCATACAACCAGTGAGCAAACACTTGCAGGGTTGGAGGTAACAAACCCTGCTAAAGTCGTATTGCTTGGTCCAACTGTCTCAACTCCAGATCTGAGTGGTATAGATGATTATTTTTTTCGAGTTTATCCTTCATTCAAAAACAGCGCTCAAGCTTTCGCCCAATATATCTATCAACGAAGTGGAATAACCCGGCTGGCCATTATTTATGATAGTGACAATGCTGCATACTCCAAGACTTATTGCTCAACCTTTTCTAGTAAATACCAGTCTATGGGCGGTGCGATAACAAGTGAAATCAGCTTTTCTTCGGTGGCACAGTCGGACTTTTCCCCATTACTCTTGAAGTTGAGTGCGAGCAAAGCGGAAGGACTGCTTATTATCGCTTCAGATATTGATACGGCACTCATTGCTCAAAGAACCCGCCTTATGGGCTGGCAGACCCCACTATTTACCTCGTGTTGGGCTCCGACAAAAACCCTGATCAACAATGGCGGCCAAGCAGTTGAAGGGATAAAATTCGAACAAGCCTATGCATTAACCAGCCAATCACCGACTTTGTTGGATTTCCAAGCCCGTTATCAAACCAGGTTTGGACAGGCCCCTTCCTTCGGTGCCGCTCTTGCTTATGACTCCTTCCTAGTATTGGCAGCTGCTCTGGAAAAGACCGGAGGAAGGCCTGAAGGATTACGACAAGCGTTGCTAGAAACACATGATTTTCAGGGGCTGATGAATACGTTCTCTTTTGATCGCTTCGGCGATGTTGAGCGGCCCATATATTTAAGCACCATTCGTGACGGT
>LADV01000036.1 GCA_000961805.1 Peptococcaceae bacterium BRH_c23
GAATCGTAGGTCCCATTACTGGTAACCAACTTAACTCTCTTTATGCAACCAAAGTAAGTCAAAAGAGTAATACCCAATCCCGACAAGAGAAAGCAAATGCTATTATCGCAACTGGTAAAAAGTATATCGGTGTTTCATATTTATGGGGTGGGACATCTCCTGGGACAGGTTTTGACTGTTCAGGTTATGTACAGTATGTCTTTGCCCAAAACGGGATTTCTTTACCAAGAGTTTCCCGCGATCAGTACTCGGTCGGAGCTTCCGTGGACTTTAATAATCTCCAGCCGGGAGACTTAGTCTTCTTTTCCATAGCCGGAAATGGAAAGGTCGACCATGATGGGATCTATATTGGTAACGGCCAATTCATCAACTCTTCCAGTTCCAAAGGTGTTACCATTTATAATTTTGGCCCCTATTGGAAATTGGTTTATGTTGGTGCTAAACGAGTATTCTAATCGTTTCAATCAAACGTAACTTGATTTTGTACTTGGGAAGATAACAAAAGCACAGACCCTTAATAATCGGTCTGTGCCTTTCTTTATCTTATCCTCGGCATCCGTTTGATATAACAATGTCACTGCCATTGTTCTTGCCCATGTATCTGCCCTTTCCGATTACTCACTGCTGGGTGAGTCAAACGAACCTCACTAGCGTGTTTCTCTAAATCATTATAATTCTTTCTTAAAATATCCGATAACAACTCGTGATCATGGAGTAGGTTAATTAAGACGTGCTCATCTTTGGTCTGGGTGGTTTGGGTATTGGTGAGAATACTGAAAGGCCGATAAACGAGTGCATCTTGAATTTTTAATGTCTTGAATATTTTCCGGTCGCATTCACTGCTGACAGTCAACGAAGAGATAATGCTAATTCCAAGTCCTGCCGAGACCACTTGTTTAATCGCCTGAATACTTTCTAGTTCCATAATTACATTCAATTGATTCAGATCAAACCCTCTCTCTTTAAGGGCCATCTCCATCACCTTGCGAGTCCCGGAACCTTCCTCTCGTGTCACCAGACGCTCATTTGGGAGTTCAGCTAAGGTAATGCTATTCTTTGAGGCCCAGGGGTGAAAATGAGGAATCACGACTACCAATTCGTCATTCCAAAAATTCTCCACCTTAAGGTCTTTATGCTGAGGGGCTGTCCCCCCGATTAGGGCTATGTGCATTTTTTTCTCTGAAACATCTTGAGCAATCGACTCCGTATTACTGATCTTTACTTTGAAGTCCACGTCTGGGTAGGTCTTAGACAAATACGCCATAATATTGGGAAGAATATACTCTCCAATCGTTAAAGTCGCACCAAGATAAATAAGTCTTCTCTGATTAAGTCTTTTCTGATCTTTTGCCCGGACGCTCATCTCCTCTTTTAAACTCGTAAGAATGTCCAAGATACTTCGAATACGCGCATAGAAAATTTCACCCTCTTTGGTCAGAGTAACCCCTTTATTGGTACGGTCGAAAAAACGAACACCATACTCGTTTTCCAGACTCTGAATCTGCAAACTGATACTGGATTGACTCATGTGGAGATTCTTAGCTGATAACGTAATGTTATTGGTTTCTGCCACCTCTTTAAACACAAGAAGGTGTTGTTCCATGATGATGCAGCTCCCTTCCTAAATCCTAAATCCTATATCCACTATATCTATAATTTAAGTTCTCTCCACTTACGAATGCATCCACCTTAATTTTAATGTCCGACTTTTAGGATGCACAATCTCCTACTAGAAATGGTTGTCTTAAGGTACTAAAACTATACACTTAGCACGTTATTAAATAAAAAAATTAAGACATGCCCTTTTAACAGACAAGCCTTAACTATTTTTTATTATATTCCCATTTCAACCTCAACGTTAGAGCCCTTTTTCTGCAGAAGGCTCCATAATGACCGACGCGTTATGTTTGGGCAAAAAAAACGACGCGCTTTTAATCTATTGCTGTTGCCCGCCTAAAATGAGCAGTCGCTGCCCCCCATACAAACCATTAACGCTAATCATTTTTAATTAGCTTTTTTTCAATCAAATCACATAATTCATTAAACAATACACCGTCTTCAATTTTCATGTTCGCTTTACGCAAGTATTTTAAAAACTCAATAGGAATGCTTTCTTTCGAATCAACCTTATTTGCTACTATGAATTCATTTATTACAATTGTAATTGTCCCCCTATCTTCTCTAATAACTATTTGCATGTTTTAGCCTCAGTTCTTTAAAAATAATTATATGATTCCACTGCATAAACCCAGAAATTGCAAAAAAGGTTTTCTTACCATTTGAAAAAGTCATTCGTCTATTCACACTTCCTATCATTGAGCCATTTCCACTCCGTTATGCAAAATTTATTATCATCTATCCGTCACTGGTCTTTCAGTGATCGCTGCTTTATGTATTGGTTTGATAGAATTAACTCAGAAACTTTCCCTCTTAATATCAAGGCGATGGTATGCTATCCTAAAATAGAGGATTATACATCTACTAAGTGAGGAATAATCCTTGAATTTACAAAATTCCCAATGAAAAGGGGCTGTAACAAAACAAGTTGCAACCCCCTTATCAGGTTATATAATTGGCCCACTTCCAGTTACACAATGTCTGGATCCCCTCAATAGAGTAGTGCTCTCCTAAGCATAAACAAACTTACTAATTATTAACGACCCTGTAACCAGCCTCATCAACGGCTTTTGCAAGGGATGTACGATCAGCGGTTCCAATAACCACTGCCTGTTTATGAGCTAAATCCACTTCTGCCTGAGTAACTCCAGGGACTTTCAATAACGCCTTCTCAACTGAACTTTTGCAGTGTCCACAAGTCATTCCCTCAATTTTTAATACAATCCCATCTTGGGGATTCAAGGTATTTCCCCCAGAATGGCCTTTATTCGAATTTCCACAGCAACCACACATTTTTAACAATCGCTCCTTTTTTTACTTAGAAATAATCTTTAGGTCTTTGCCTTAATTAAGGTAGTATCAAATAGATTTCAGATCCAGCAATTCCTAATGTTAGAAATTCATCATGTTGCTACCTGTATTTACTGTTCCACTTCCATTCATCATAGAGCTTCCAGAATTGGTATTCCCGCTTCCGTTGCTCATCATGTTTCCTCCGTAATTATTCATGAATTGATTCATCTTATCAAGGTTATCTTGTCCCATTTGGGCCTTAACATTCGGGTCTGAATTCATGAGATCTTGCATCGCCTTAACATCCCCTGTTTGCATGGCGTTCTGCATCCCCGTTGAATTATGAAGATCTTGCATGGCCGTTGAATCCATTAAAGTTTGATGTTGACCTGGTGAAAAGGTTTGCTGCATGAAGCCTTGCATTTGACCCATCCATCCGCTGCCTTGTTGCTGAGTCGTTCCAGCGAGAGCTGGTAATGCTATAAGCCCTACTGCTAAGGTTGCGGTTCCTACGATTACCGTGATTGTATATTCCCCCTAATTTAATCTTCATTCTACAATTTTGCTTCATTTAGTTTACTGATCTTCCATGTCCTTAGTGTAACTCTTGGATACGATCATCTCATGAAAAAGTTGTGAATTTCTCATGAAGAATGAAATAAATAAACCCTTCTATCTGAAGGGTTTATTTATTTGCTTTTGCTAGCTCATCTATTATAGGTTTATGAAAGAATAAGAGGGAGTCTATATTAAGGGTGGAATAGACGAAATATCTAAGTTCCAATGCCAAGAGTGGAAATCTGCTCCAGACCGGATTACCACTGTATCAAACCCTGTCTTCCAACGCTTGCTTTTCTTCAGATACAATTTCAATATATTTTGGCAGTCCCACCATTTTAAAAACCTTTTCATAATGGGGGTTTAGATTGCAAACAATAATTTTTTGATTATTACTTTTCCTTGCTTCTGATATAATACCAATTAATATAGCAATACCTGTGCTGTTAATGTCCCCCACCCGGGCAAAGTTATATATAAATTTAATGGTACCCCGGCGAGACGCCAAGGTGTAGGAAGAGATCATTTCCTCTTCCCCCTGCCGGGTAAGGTCTCCTGATAGGTCGAAAATTAAAGTTTTACCTCCGGCATCTCTGGTCTTTACATTTAGCTGTGTTTCCACGGGCATTCTCCCTCCAATTATTGAAGTATTTCATTGATCCTTTGTTGAATTAAAATACATAATCAATCTGATGGTTTTATGTTGAGTTCCCGTCAACAATTCCACCTTATCCACCAATTTCTGCATGATAAAAAAACCCCACCCCCGGGTAGTACACTTACCCTCCAACCGGTCCTCCAAGCTGGGAGGTTGTCCATTTATAGTAATCGGCCACCCACCGGAATCCTGGTCTTCTACGTCAACTTGTAGTGCCTCCGGCAACTTCTTGATAATAACCGATACTGGTTTACCGGATATGTAACTATTGCCATGCTCCATGGCGTTGATACAAGCTTCCTCCAGAGCAGTTTGCAAGTCCATCACCCTACTTTGACTTAAACCACATCCTACAGCCATTTCCCCTGCCCCCTGCAGGGCTATCTTTTCAAACCCCGGCACACTGGGAAAGGTTATCAGCACCGTATCCTCCGGCCAATTTTTCAATTTGTTTCACCTCCGTTGGCAACTTGTCCCTGTAATGCCACGAGAGTAATATCGTCATATTGATCAGAACTACCAGTAAAAATATCCAGCGTGTTTTGCAAATAAGCCACTGCCTCGTTTAATTCAATCGGGGCTGTTTTAACTAATTCCTCGAAACGTTCAAATCCCCAAAACTCTCCTTGGTCATTAGTGGCCTCCACCAGGCCGTCACTGTAGAAAAATAATATCTCACCAGATGCTAAGGAAATGGTAATTTCTTCATATGTGCTATCCTCAAAAACCCCTAAGGGCAAACCGCATACATCCAGATACCTTACTTTCTTCTCCGCCGGACTGAAGAGCAGTGGCAGCGGTCCGCCTGCATTGGCAATACGACAACATTTATTAGCCGGGTCTAAAATGACGTAAGTCAGAGTCAAAAACATTCGCGGGGGCATCAATGGGATGAGCAACCTATTTAGTAGATTAAGCGTCTCCCCAGGAGTAACCTTTCCCTTGGTTGCATTATGTAATGCACCCATACCCACGACCATCATTAATGCCGCCGGCATCCCCTTGCCTGTTACATCACCTACTGCAATGCCCAGCAAATTGTCTTGGAGAGGGATAAAGTCGTACAGGTCCCCTCCTACCTCTCTAGCCGGAGTAGCCTTAGCTGTAATACTCCAGCCGGGTAATAGTGGAACCCTGGCTGGAAGAAAACTTTGCTGCACCCTCCGGGCCAACACCAGTTCTTCTTGAATGATTTTATGAGTCATTTGCAATTGTTTTATTGCTTCTTCCAACTCCCTAGTTCTATCTTTAACTTTTTGCTCCAGCCCGAAGGTAAGCTCATTTATGACTGTTTCCCGGTTGGCCAACCCCTGTGCCATATCATTAAAGCCCAGAGCCAGATAACTAAATTCGTCTGTACCAGTGAAATGAACTCTGGTGGTAAAATCACCGGACTGAATCTTACCCATGCCTGTGTCCAAAAGATGCACCGACCGGGATAAATAGCCGGAGAAAAAATAACCTATAGCGGTGGCACAGATAATACCCATGGCAGCCAACAAAGCTATCACTATTTGAATATTATTGGAACTGTTCACTACTTCTTTTGTATATACAGCCTGTACTATTAACGCCTGATTCTCCTTGGTCCAAGCAAAACCCAAAAGTAATTTCTTTCCTGGCAAATACAGCCAACCTTCAGGGTGTTGCCTTGTTTGTTGCAGTATTTCTACCGTGTTCAATGGGATGTCGGAAATGTTGGAGTACAAAATACCTCCTTGGTTATTTATTAAGATTAGATGTCGATTAAAGTGGGGTGCCATCATTCGCAAGTATTGATAATTATTTTGTTGAATGAAGGATAGTCCGGTCATAGCAATATCCTGAGCATTTGCGGCCAGGTTATTCCCCGCTTTTTCCTTGTCCGAAACGTCAAGCTTATACCAGCTCACCCCTGCTATAACTATTAAGGGCACCACCGCCAATAATATATATGAAAACATAATTTTTTGTTTAAGGGTAAATCCTCTGGCTATCCTTGTTGAAAAAAGTTGATCCATTTTATCAAATTGAAAATACGCTAAGAAAAAACGTCTGGTTAAATTTTCAGTCAAAAATATTTTTAAAAGAGAATGACTGGCACAAAGATAGATATTTAGGATAATCAATATTAAGGCTTCCGACGGGGTAAAGACATGTCCCCCTGAAGCCATATAAAACATAGTAACCCCAGGTATAATAGCAATACAAAGGGTATGAACCAATAGTATCCTCAAAAAAAATAGTAAGGGCAGTTTTTTTATGTAAATCAAAGCTTCCTGGTTTTTCCTACAAGAAACTTGGAAATGCTCTGGGTCGGGTAAGTCTCGTAAGGGTGTTAAAAGCTTTTTCACTACAAAAAGATCCGTAAGGCCAGCCAATACCACCCCAAAACCCAGTGGGGCAAACAAATGCTGGTAATTCAAGGAACCCTGGGGATGAATTACAAGGTATGCCGGTATCCCAAGGATAAACAAGAAAAGAAGTCCAATGCAGCTTTGTTTAATTTCAGACAAGTAAAGTTTTTTATAGTTATTCATAGCTACTTCCTCTCAATACTTCCTGATATCTTGGATATTTACCAACAAGATATCTTTCCACCGTCACACCTCCCAACCAGGTAGTCCGGAGCGTAAATACACGGATATACCATATTTACTCTCCTAATCTTGCCTTAACGAAACAAAAGTATCGAAATAGTCAGTAAGTAGCTAACGGCTCCGGCAAAGGTTAGCACCGAATACTTTTTTTCCGTTGCAGTTAACGCCCTGCGAGATGCTCCTATACAAATTAAAGTCCCTATAAAACCCGCTGACAAGACTAAAATCCTCAAAAAACTTAATAATGAAATTAATACTAGCTGACTTTCCACCACACCATTCATTAAATGGTGTAAATATAACAGCAAACTTGGCAGCATGGGAAGAAACTGTAGTTGATAGGCAAAATGCGCGGCCAATACCAGGGGTATCAGGCATAATACTAACCTTATTCGGGGCATTGCTTCCTCTTCAGTCAAAAGGCTACGTATGGCCCACCAGCCGGCAAACCCTGTACCAAAAACAATCGCCCAAAAAATAATGGAAAAGGTAGCGATACTATTATGTATAAATTGGTATTTGTCATAAAGTAATACTGGTATTAATTGTGCCCCGAAGATAAGCACAAAGATGGCCATACCACGGTTAACATGGCGGGTAAGCCAAATTTCCCTGGCAGGCGGTCTAATATTAAGCATAATGGAACTATGCGGACAGTTTATTACACAGTTCATACATAATTTACAGGCTACATTGTTATCCACAAAAGATAAGTGCTGGAATAAAGGGCAACCCGCCACTCCCTTACTTCCTTTATAACAGTCAAAGGTAGTGCATTTATGACGGCATATTTCAGCCTTGGAGCGCAATTCCAAGGGGGCTACCATGGAACAAACGGAAACCATGCCTCCCAAAGGACAGATATGCCGACACCAGGTATGCCTGGGGTAATACAAGGCCGCCAAAACTGCGCCTAGGGTAATAACGAGCAATAATAACCCCGTGGCCGGAGGAGATTCCCTGATTCTGCTTACTTCTTCAACCCAGAAAATAAGAGAAAATAATAACGACATAATGATGTAATCGTATTGTTTGAGAAGACGGGGCACCGGCCGATTAAAACTAAAACGTTTTTGAACCATATCTGCCGTGCCTGCAAAGGGGCATATTGAGCAGGTGAAACGTCCTGCTAGGGCAGAGGAAAAAAGCAACGCAGGCCAACCTATGGACCAGACGGCCCCTAACACTAGGGTTCCCACAATCCCGCCCTGAGTTGCGGAAGCCACTAGTATAAAAATCCAAAGGCCACAACTAGCTGCCACCTGAGGTATTCGAGGGTATATACGGTTTTTAATTAGCCGGTTTACCGACGGAAATTGCAGTACATCCAGCGCTATGCCGGGGTTTTCCAAGATTACACCAGTAAAAATATGCTCAGCGTTTATTTCCCCGCCATCGGCTAATACTAGTGCCCTCTCCAGTATTTCCTCAAGTTCAGCCACATTGGATTGGGTGTATTTATAGTTTAGAAGCTTTTCCTGGGCTTCCTTGGTTATGGTAGGCAATGGGTACTGGTGTTTCTTGGTCAATTTCCTTAAAAGTGATGAACAAAGTAGAGGAATATCCCGCATTCTATCTCTTAGAGAAGGTAACATTAAAGAATTAGCTAGAAGACGGGTAAATTCATCCGTATTTAATAGATCAGCCCAATTACTGGGCTCAGCGGGTTCCCTAGAGATGATCATTATTCTGACATCCAGCAGATTATCTTCCATGTAGGCGGCTAGTCTAATCAGCACCAGGGGACTCAAAAGGTCAAAATCCTTTAATATTAGAGTACCTCCGGCAGCAAGTTCCAAGTAACCGAACCTGTTTAGCCCCAATCCTTGAATAAAGCCGCCAATACCACCAAAAATTCGCTCTCCTAACTCATCATCCAGCATATCCCCACATTCCACAGTTATGAAAGGCCTAATATTGTCGTCGTTATCTCTATGGATAAGCCATGCCAGCAATTCTTTACCTGTACCTTTTTCACCGACTAAATATAGCGGTTGCCTTAATGGAGCCAATTGGCTGATGAGCTTTCTGTATTGCCTAATTTTTTGGTGGTTACCTGCCAATTCCACGTGTTTGTTTTGCTTTTCTTCCGTTAAGAGCCGGGCATAAAGGTTTTCCTTGCGACGGTATACCCAGTTTTTCTCATCCGCTTCTTTCAACCGGGTAATTAAATCCTGTACCATTATATTAAAAACTTCCGGTGTTTTTTGGACAATTTCCGAAAAAGCTGCCAAAGGCAAAATAAGCACTTGCCCCCTTTCCAGGGCCGTCAGCTGATAACCTGGCGCTACGGTATCCCCTGTGGGCAGTTCAAGCACCGGAAAAGTAGCATTTATGTCAGAATCCAATATCTCTTGGCTTTCCTCATCGCCAAAAGAAAGCCGTAAGCGCCCCTTGATCGGTAAAAGCCATTGCCCCTGAGTAACTTTTCCTGTATGTATTTTTTCTCCCGGGAAAATCTCAATGACCCGTCCCAATTCTATTAAGTCTGCCATGACTTTAGCATCTATATTATCTCTGATAATAGTCATTTTATTGCCTCCCAGGTTAATAAATGAGCATCTATTCTCTTTCGCGTCTTATATAAGATTAATAGTAATTAATGGATATTTCATAGTTATTCGACAAAATTCAATAGTTTCCTTTTTTTGAACTAACTTTCTGTTTTCACAGAACAAGGTCGAAAGCGCGATATAACTTGCTTCCAACCTTATGATAGATTATATGTACATAGGGAATAATCCTCTATGTATCTGGAATTTGTAAATGTGAATGAGTCGCGAATTTCTCATGAAGAAGGGACCCCGCTTAAAAAGCAGAGTCCCTTCTTTTTAAATTTAGATCAGGAGGGCATTGTCCCTTGGGATTTATTTTACACTTAGAGCTTCCTTTACCAAGGGTTGTAGGGCTGGATCTTTTAGCATGGCTGCAAAGGTCGCTTTCATTTTCGGATCGGACATGATCTGTACCATAGGCTTATACATTGATGGATTAGACATAATACTCACCATATTAGCCTGGTTTTCACTACTCCCCATTATACCCATCATATTATTTTGTACGTCGCTATCTTTCATCACATCTACCATCACAGGCATCATTTGTGAAGACCCCATTATTTTTACCATGGACTGGCGAGTATATGGTGAACTAAAAACATTCATCATTTCCGTAGGATTGCTCGTCATATATTGAGTCATGTTGCTGGTGTTCATCATACCCTGATTTTGGCTGCCACAACCAGCTAGACTTAACATGGCAATAGAAATTAGAGCTACAAACATTATAACTTTTTTATTCTTCTTCACAACCATCATCTCCTACTCTTTAAATCGCTTTAAATAATTTCCATTCATTAGACAAACTAAACCAAAGGGCAAGGGCTCTCATCCATTACAATCTAACAAATGAGCGGCTAGCAGAGGACAAGAAGTAAAAAGAATGTCCTCCGGCTGAATAATACGAGATAAACACGATAACTTTACAATAGTTCCTAAAAGCGGTCACCTCCTTAAAAGACTGAAGTGCTAGCTCGATATTGTACAATTCTTACCACTATTTTTAGCTTTTAAAAGCGCTTGGTCTGAAGCAACAATAACGTCATGAATATATTGCCCATCGTCCGGATAACTCGAAACGCCCAAGGAAACAGTTATCTGGGGATATGCTTGATTATCAAGTTGACTTATTTCCGACCTAATTTTTTCAGCCATCTTCATCGCGTTCTTTTTATCGCAATCCAATAAAAGCAGGGTTATTTCCTCCCCGCCATATCTATATACTCGGTCGGTCGCGCGGACACAGGCTCTAATAGTCTCTCCTACCTTTTTGAGTACATTATCCCCAATGTCATGGCCAAAGTGATTGTTGAAATCCCTGAAATTATCAATATCGAGAAATATTAAGGAATATAAGCCACTATAGTCAAACTGTTTTATATCCTGATCAAAAGCCCTTCGATTTAGAAGTCCAGTTAAGTTATCCGTCATCAGGCTAACCTTTAATTGTTGGTTTAACCTTTTAACTTTCTCAAGCCTTTTATAAAAAAGAACAGCCACAATAAAATTCGTTAACCCAAACGAAGCTCCCATTATGATGCAATGCAAAACAAGATTATTGAATAATGGCATATCCATGAAATACAAGAGTACTACTGAATAAAGTATCCCAGTAAATACCATAGCTATTAACAGCCATAATTTACTCATACGGTAAAAACTCCCTCTTCTTAAGTGATCGCCAAAAGTTTCTTTTCACATTCTAAAAAAGCTTCCACCACCTCCGGATCAAAATGCTGGTTTTTATCCGCTACAATTCTATTCATCGCTTCTAGATGGGAGAGTCCTTCTTTATAAGATCTCTTAGATCGAATTGCGTCATACGCATCGCAGAGGGCGAAAATCCTTGCTTCCAAAGGAATCTCCTCACCCCCAAGTCCCTCAGGGTATCCTTTTCCGTTAAATTTCTCGTGGTGATATGCGCATATATTCATCCCCATTTCGAGAAAAGACTCCGTTAAATGGTATTTTTCAATCGTCTCTCTGAGGACATTTTGACCAGTGAGTACGTGTTTCTTCATTTCATCAAACTCTATATCCGTCAATTTGCCATTTTTCAATAAAATAGCGTCGGGTATTGCTACTTTACCAATGTCGTGCAACGTGGCCGCGTAATAAAGATTGTCTAAAAAGTCACGAGTAATAACCTTTTTATACCTTTTATGCGTGCTTAATTGACGGGCTAAGATCACGGCATAATCTCTTGATCTTTCTAAATGCTTCCCCGTCTCTGGATCACGCCCCTCTGCCAAAGTGGCAAGTGAAAAGACGATAGCCTTTTGGGTGTTAATCGTCTTTTTCAAGACTGAAAAATTTGTAAGGATGCTGAACACGACTAAGCTGAGAAATAACAGAAACAAGGCTCCGAACAGATAAATTAGTTTACCTAAGGTTACTTTCAATAAAGGATATTGATGATATGCGGCAATAATAAATGGTTGATCGGCAAAGATCTTAACCTTGGAATAATGGATCATTTCCAGCTCAGTAACTGGGTACCAACCAGAATTACTCGTTAAGGCATAACCAAGGTTTTTGATATTGAACGTTCCAACTTTCTGATCGAAGAAAATATCTACGCCATCATCCGTATGAATAAACAATTGGTTGTTGGGGAGTATCTCAAAAACGTTGACTAAATCAAGATCAATGAACAAGACTCCTTTTTTCACCGCTCTATCATCGGATAAAGGCAAAGCAAGTGTCATTAATACCTGCTTCGTTATGTTAGTCCCTTCTTCTTCTGTCGCGAAATAAATTGACGAAAGTGCTATCTGCTCTTTCTCCAATGCAACAGCTTTTTTAAAAAGTTCCCTATGTATCTCACGATTACTTAAGCCATTAGGCCAAAAAAGTGGCCTTTTCGTTTCGCTTTCTACCTTTAACATCTCTGCACCAGACAGATTTGTGACCGTCATCTGGTACGATTGTTTACCCTCCAAAAAACCCTTGAGCACTTTCTCTGCTCCACTTTTTTTTAGCGGGTCAAAATCTTTGGCAAAGTACGATTTTATATCTGGTAACGCTAAGACAAAGTCTAAGTCCCGCTGAAGATCTGAAAAATAATTGCTTATAATCGTTTTCCCCGAAGTTACTTCAGCCATGGTTTTTTGACTTCTCCATTGTGCTTCCTCTTCATAGACCTGTCTCGTCCCTAGGTATAAAGATATCCCGAAACCTACTAACAAAAGGAGGATGACTATGAGATATACCAGGTTCTGGCGTATTAATTTTCTTATTAAGAATGAATCTCTTCCTAGCTGAGTAGGGAAACGCTTCATAATTTTGTTGTCCTTTGTCCTTAATTTAATAATACCAATGGTTCCCACTTGACATAACCTATTATAGCAGTTATACAGCCGAAGTTGTGAATAAGATATGAATTTGTCTAAAAAAATATAATAATGGGAGTTGATATGGTTCAGTAAAAAGAATAATACCCAACCCCGCCAGAGAAAACAAATGTGTATTGCAACTGCTAAAAAGTATATCGGTGTTTCATATTTATGGAGTGGGTCATCTCCTGAGATGGGTCTTTACCTTGGGGAGATGACTAAAGCTCGGACCCTTAATAATCGGTCTGAGCCTTTAGTCATAGCCATGTTCAACAATCTGCGGGACAATTCCAAGTTCCCTAATGCATGTACACTATGCGATACCAACCCCGCCGCGACAAAGATCAAAAGCAATCCTGTCACCAAGAAGAATTTCTTCAGTTCCAATTTTACAGTCGATTTGAATAACAAGACTTCCATAACCGCTGCCAAAATTAAACCGATAACGGCCCCAATCAGTGAGAAGAGATGATGAGTTCATGAAAAAGGGACCCCGATTAATACTCATTCGGGATCCCTTTCTTCCTAAAAACGACCAGAGAGATTTATACAGTAACCTATTTTTTGGCCTCTGCCGGAACAACAATGGGGGCCAGTATGCTATCTTTGAGCATCTCAACACATTGAGCCATATAAACTCCGACTTTTTCCGAAGGATCCATTGTCGGGATACCAAGTGCTCGGGCGACGAGTTCGGTTAAATCCATTTGTTGGACCTCCGTTCCCATAGCGTGACAGGTTGCGTTAAATTGTGATCCACACCCCGCACAGTTGGTCACGAGGTATTCCAACCAGTTGCAACCGCTTCCTCTACACGTTTCATTCCGCTTTGAGCAACCGTGGGCAAGGAATCAAACGCAGAAACGAGTCCACAGCATAACCCCTCTTCCTTGATGTGTTCCATTTCGCGAAATTCAATGCCCGGAATAGCGCGAATAACACTTCGGGGTTCATCATAGTGCCCAAACCAACGCCCAACATGACATGAATCATGGTAGGTAATCGTGTTGCTTAGAGGGTCCGTAAACTTCAGGCGGCCATCCGCGATAAGCTCGCTTAAAAAGACAGTGATATGCTTAAAGCGAATGTTACATTCAAGCCCCATTTCCAACGCCATTTGCTGATAGTTTTCATTAAAAGTCGCGTAGCAGCCTGGGCAGGAAAAGATAATCGTCTCAATA
>LADV01000179.1 GCA_000961805.1 Peptococcaceae bacterium BRH_c23
TGAAGTTTGACTTATTTTCAGATGAACAACTCCAGCAGGTCCATGAAGCAAGCATGGATATTTTGAAGTCAATTGGCATTCATACCAAGTCAAAGAGACTCAAGGATTTACTGCTGGAGCATGGCTGTCAGGAAAAAGACGGAAGAATTGTGTTTAGTCAGGATATCCTTGACAAGGCACTGAAAACTGCGCCTTCCGAATTTAAACTATACGGACGAAATAATGACCATGTAGTGGAGATGGGAGCGAAAAAAGCCTACTCCCAAACCTGTGTGGGGACTCCTTCAGTGATTGATATTGACACCGGTAAAAAAAGGGACGTAAAACTTGTGGACCTTGAAGATTTCGTCAGATTGACGGACGCTTTGGAGTATATCAATATTATTTCGCCCATTTTCCCGAGGGATGTTCCCCAGGAGATCATTGTTTCGGTAGAGACGGCAACGATGTTGCGCAATACTACGAAACCCGTGCGAATCACAGCAGAATCTTCTCATGAAATGAAATATATTCTTGAATTATTAAGGGTAGTCGCCGGCGGGGAAGAGATGTTGAGAAAAAGGCCACTTGCCTATATTGAGGTATCTCCAATTAGCCCGTTAGAGTATGGCTTTGATCCTGCCGAAGCAATGTTGGATATAGTAGAAGCCGGGTTACCCTTAGGAGTTATACCTTGTCCCATGATGGGTTCGACAGGGCCAATGACCTTAGTGGGTACGGTAGCTCAACATAATGCGGAGATCTTAGCAGGGGTTGTTGCCAGTCAACTTTTAAAACCAGGTAGCCCAGTCATTATGTCCCCTCGAGTCACCTTCATGGATATGCGTTCTGGTGTCGGGCTATGGGCTATGCCGGAGATGGGTCTAGCCGCTGCCGCTTCAGTTCAACTGGCCCGTTTTTACGGGATACCTTCTACTGCAACGGGTTACTCTTGTGCTTCTAAAATAGCCGATGCTCAGAGTGGTTATGAACATTTGTATAATGCCCTGATGCCCGCTCTGATCGGAACGGACATTATAGCAGCTGCTGGTTCTCTGGAAAACGCTCTCACGTCATGTTTTGCCATGTTGGTGATTGATAATGAACTATCTTCAGTGATTCAGAGGACGGTCAGAGGAATTGAGGTTTCTGAAGACAAGCTGGCAGTGAATGTGATTGCTGAAGTGATCCAATCCAAGAGTAATTTTCTGGAACAAAAGCATACCAGAAAACATCTTAGGGCTGGTGAGCTTTGGAAACCCAACCTTAGCGACCGGCAAACCTATGAGAAATGGTCCATAAATAAAGATAAGGTCGAAGAAAGTGCTAGATTAAGAGCTAAAGAATTACTGGCAACCCACCGGGTTGAACCTCTCAGCGTGGAGGTCAATGCTGAAATTGATAAGATCTTGAAAAGAGCCCAAGACGATTATTTGCAGCGGACGAGCAATATGAAATAAAGAAGCATATAAGAGGGGGATTTCCAAGTGAGTAGTTTTAACGAACTAGCGGATGCGGTTCTTAACGGTAATTTCCAAAAAGTTAAAGAAATCACTTTAGAAATGATTGATAGCAAGGTCGATCCCTTACGCATTATCAACGAGGGTCTTATTGCCGGAATGAATATAGTCGGCGTCAGGTTTAAGGCAGAGGATATGTATGTTCCGGAAGTGATGATGTCAGCAAAATCCATGGCCTCTGGAATGGAGTTGATTAAGCCTCTCATCGCAGAATCAGATATGCCCACTGCAGGGACAATCGTCTTTGGGACTGTTAAAGGTGATCTTCACGACATTGGCAAGAGTCTAGTTTGTATGATCCTGGAAAGTGGTGGATTTAAAGTCATTAATCTTGGCACAGATGTTTCACCTGAAATGTTTGTGCAAGCGGTTAAAGAGCATAAACCTCAAATCGTCGGATTGTCGGCTCTTTTGACAACAACCATGCTAAATATGAAAACTACCATTGAACTATTAATAGAAGAAGGTTTACGCGACGGAATAAAGGTGATTATCGGTGGAGCACCCGTTTCCCAGAGTTTCGCGGACGATATTGGAGCGGATGGTTATGGAGCAGATGCCATGGCAGCCAAGGAGTTATGTTTGCAACTAGTTGGGTAAAAATAGTTAGAGGAGGAATGAAAGTGTTAATAATCGGCGAGTTAATCAATACAAGTAGAAAGTTGATCGGCGAAGCAGTTGAGAAAAGAGATGCCGACTATATTAGAAAAATAGCTGCGGATCAAGTTGCTGCCGGGGCGAATTATGTTGATATTAATTGCGGCACGATGATCTTTGATGAGGTAGAGACCATGGAATGGTTAGTCAATACTGTTCAGGAAGTTGTTCAAGTGCCTTTATGCATAGACAGCCCCAATCCTAAAGCAATTGAGGCCGGGTTAAAGCTCGCTCGTAACGGCCAATCTCTGATAAACTCTATTACCGGTGAAAAAGAACGTTACGCTGAGATCCTTCCTTTAGTTCTTAACTATAAGACGAAGGTTGTAGCTCTTTGTATGGATGATAACGGAATGCCCGAGACGGCCGAGGACAGGATGGCTGTAGCCCAAAACCTTTATCAAAATTTAACAGAAGCAGGAGTCTCTGAAGATGATATTTACTTTGATCCCCTTGTCAAACCGGTAAGTACGGGGGATAAAGCAGGGCAGGAAGTCCTTGATACCATAAAGTTGATAAAGCAGAAATATCCAAAGGTTCACATGGTTTGTGGCTTAAGTAACGTTTCCTTCGGTCTTCCGAATCGAAAAATGCTTAATCAATTCTTTATGATTCAGACGATGACGATGGGAATGGATAGTTATATTTTAAACCCACTTGATAAAAGTATGATGGGTGCTGTTCAAGGTTCACAGACTCTGTTGGGAAATGATTCGTATTGTACTGGTTATCTAAATGCCCATCGCAATAAGCTTTACGAATAAAGTTCGTTCCAAGAAGATAAATCTTATGCCCTTGTGCCGTTTCGGCTTTAATGATTGTTTCCCCATTAACTAGGGGAAATAATCATGGGGAAAAGAAGTCTTCTAGCAATAATTATCTAAAAATTATGAATTGATGTGTAATTGCTCAAATGGTCAATGTTTAAGGGGAAAGGCAGTCAAAATCGTCTAGTTCAAGCTGTTGTACATGCCTTAACGTACTGCTTCCCCCTTAATCATACCGGTGGTTTTAACGAGGGTCAGCAAAATGTAAAATCGCTCCTCGCTAACGGGTAACCATCGGAAATACATCTCAGCAATGAGAGGAAAGTGAGGTATAATTAACAAGTACAACTACTATCAATAATTGGCTAAACCTGAAAATTTGTTTGGGGAGGGAAATTAATGGCAAAACCACAACTCGACCACAAAGTGTTTTGGCCCGCTTTTATAGTAATTTTCGGTCTTTCTTTAGCCCTGGTTTTAAATCGCGAGGCTGGTTCAAAAGTTGCCGATGCTGCTTTAGCTTGGTCGACTTATAAACTGGACTGGCTCTTCCAAATAGGTACTTTTATGGCGTTTGCTTTCTTAATCTGGATAGCTTTCGGTCGATATGGCAACGTCAAACTAGGCGGACCTGACGATAAACCAGAATTCTCCACATTAAGCTGGATCGCGATGTTATTTTGTGCTGGGATTGGCTCCAGTTTGATTTATTGGTCCGTGGCTGAGCCTATCTACTACCTACAAGGACCACCGTTTGGCATAGAAAAAGGTGCTGCCGAAGCAGCCCAATGGGCACTGACCTATGGCATGTTCCACTGGGGGTTTAGTGCCTGGGCCCTGTATTGTATCCCCACTTTGCCGATTGCCTATGCTTATTACGTCCGTAAGGATACTAAACTGAGGGCTAGTACAGCCTGTCGTCCTCTCCTTGGAAATAAAGTTGATGGCTGGATAGGGAAGGTTATCGATATTTTAGTAATGTTTGGTATCGTTGGTGGCTTTGGTACTTCCCTAGGCCTTGGGGTTCCCTTATTGGCGGCAGCAGCTTCAAGTTTGTTTGGAATAGAACAGTCCATGGGCTTAAATATGGCAATACTCGCGATCTGGACACTGATCTTTGGTTTCAGTGTTTATACAGGCCTTTATAAAGGAATTAAGATCTTAAGTGATATTAATGTTTATCTTGCTTTTGCTTTGTTAGCAGTAATTCTAATATCTGGACCAACCTTTTTTATCTTGTCAGTATTCACTGACAGTGTAGGAATGTTGTTAAATAACTTTTTACGTATGAGCTTTTATACCGATCCCATCGTGAAGAGTGGGTTCCCTCAGTCATGGACAGTATTTTATTGGGCGTGGTGGATTGCCCTGGCACCTTTTATGGGTTTATTCGTCGCTAGGATTTCCAAGGGACGTACTTTAAAGCAACTTATCATGGCTGAGTTGTTTTGGGGAACTTTAGGTTGCTGGGCTGTCTTTGGAGTCTTAGGTGGTTATACTTTGCACCTGGAATTTGACAAAATTCTGTCAGTCGGCAAGATCATGTCAGAGAGCGGAGGTCCAGCCGCCATTATAGCGGTCATAAATACATTGCCGATGCCTCAGGTTGTTTTAGTTTTATTCCTGCTCTTAGAATTTGTCTTCCTGGCCACCTGTCTTGATTCCTCGGCCTATGTATGTGCCACTATGGCGACCAAGGAACTGGCAGAAGATGAACAACCGGCTCGTTGGAACAGAGTTGTCTGGGCTTTAGCTTTAGCGGCTATAGGTGTTGCGGTTCTATCGTTAGGTGGTATGAATGCAATACAAACATCCTCTGTAGTCGCGGCGGTTCCCCTAGTGTTTGTCCTAATTGTCTTAACCTTGTCTTTTATGAAAATGCTTAGAGAAGATCATGGTGTAGAATGTAGCCCGAAAGAAATAACGATCCAATCTCATAAAAATAATAATAATCTATCGGCTAAATAGTAATAACGAATCTATTGCTATAATCAAGGTGCGAAAACAAATTTAGATAAAATCCTTTAAACAGAAAGGCGAAATGCATGTAAGCATTTCGCCTTTACTGTTTAAAAGATTTTCCAGAAGGAAGACTTTCAATAAAAAAAGTGTTTGACAAGAATATTCAGAATAAAGTAAAATTGAATTGACCACTCTATGGATTGCACGTTCACAATGTGACCATTTATTTAACAAAATCTATAATTTACAATATCTAATTTTTTTATATATGTTTCCAGTGGCGAAACGAAAGGAGCTTTTAATTTGAAAGAAATTCAATCCATCGAAAAAGCCTTTGCTATACTAGAAAAGTTTTCTCATAGGAAGAAGGAGTTTAGTGTTACAGAATTGAGTCAGGATCTAGGGTTACCCCGTCCTACGGTTAGCCGGATTATTGGCACGTTGGCAGGGTTAGGTTACCTTAAAAAGAGTTCTGATACGAAACGGTACACTTTGGGATTGAAGTTTCTTCACCTGGCTAGTATTGTCCAGGAAAGTCTTATCCTACGTGATATAGCTACACCGGTGCTGCACAGACTTCGTGATCTCTTGAGTGAGACAGTCTATATAGATGTTAGAGATGGGTGGGAAAGGGTCTGTATAGAATCGTTTCAGGGACTGGAACAGGTGCGAACATTTGTTGAAACCGGTCAACGGTCGCCACTTCATACTGGAGCCGATTCTCTGATGCTTTTAGCGTCTTTAGCGGATGAAGAAATTGATGAATACCTTGAGAAGGTCCAATTAGTACCGTATACGGAAAACACAATTGTAGACCCCCTAGTGTTAAGGGGAAAGATTAGAGAGGCTAAAGAAAAAGGTTATACGTATAGCGAAGGGGAGTACCATCCTGGAAGTGCTTGTCTTTCCGCCCCCATCAGAGATCGGGCAGGAAAAATAGTAGCCTGCATAGCGATATCCTTCCCAACATCAAGGGCTGTGCCGAGTTATATTGATAGATACAGGGATTCGATTATTAGCGCAGCGTTGGAAATTTCTACGCTCAACGGATATGAACATAAAGAAAAATAGGTGACTTGTCAAAAGGGGTATGATTCTTTGTCTAAGACCGCCATTAGCCAAGTATGGCGTATTGAGGGGGGTGAAGCGAGAGCCAGGCGGAAGCCCGATAAATTGTATCTCATCTTATTAAAAATCATGAGGAGGAAAGTTTTGAGTGATAGTGGAAAGCCGGTTGAACAGGCGTCCGAAAGGCCGCCCTCAGTAATAGGTAAATCAATTGAATAAGACGTAACCATAGAGAACCAGTTAAGTTATTCTTAAGAGAGAGGTTTAACTAACATGAAAAAGAATGCCTATGAAGTAGCCTTAGAAGTATTGAGTAATGTGGCCGAGTATATGAACTTAGAGGACCACGTGTACGAAATTTTCAAGGAACCCATGTCACAGTTAACTGTAAAATTTCCGGTTAAAATGGATGACGGAACCATTAGAATCTTCACCGGTTTCCGTTTTCAGCATAACGCTGCTCTGGGACCGACCCGAGGAGGAACACGTTTTCATCTCGATGAAACACCCGAGGATGTAAAGGCCTTGTCACTCTGGATGACCTTGAAAAACGCCTTAAACGAGATTCCCAATGGAGGTGCTAAAGGGGGCGTTGTCGTTGACTCACTAACTCTTTCCCAAGGGGAATTAGAGCGCGTTTGCCGAGGATATATTCGCAAGATTGGTCCGACTATAGGGGCATGGAAGGACTTTCCGGGGGCTGACATCGGCACCTCCGCTCAGACTCAGAGCTGGATGTTGGATGAATGGGAAACCATGAATATGCATCACGAGGCTGGGGGTATCAGTGGAAAAGTAATGGCTCTGGGAGGGTCTAAAGGACGGGCCGAAGCAACAAGCCGAGGTCTATTGTTTGCTACTAGGGAATTAGTGCATGCCAAGGGATTAGAGATGCCAGATTTAACAGCTGTGATCCAGGGATTTGGCAAAGTCGGTTGGCATTTAGCAAAGCTGTACGAAGAGGACGGTGTAAAGGTTTTATCGGTCAGCGATGTATCCATAGCCATATTCAAATCGACTGGGTTAGATATCTTTGATGTCCATGCCTATGTAGAGCGTACTGGCAGTCTTCGGGGTTACCCTAACGCGCAAGAAATTACTAATGAAGAAATGCTGGAAATAGAATGTGATATTCTAGCTCCTTGTGCGGTTCAAAATGTGCTTACTAAAGAAAATGCAGACCAAATTAAAGCAAAGTTTTTAATTGAAGGAGCTAATGGTCCTACTACTCCGGAGGCGGAAGAAATCTTTATCCGTAAAGGGATCTTTATTGCTCCGGATATTTGGGCAAATTCCGGTGGTACTCAAGTGGCTCATTTTGAAAGAGTACAGAACTTGAATAATGATAGTTGGAGTGAAGAGGAAGTAAACTCAAAGCTTGAGAAAATTATTCATAAGGTGTTTGGCGAAATCTATGCCTTGCACACTAAAAGTAATATTTCAATGCGTCAGGCGTGCTGGGTAAAAGCGATTGGCACAGTTGTTGAAGCGATGAAAGCTCGTGGCTGGGTTTAATTATAGAAGTAAATAAGACTACCTAGAAGGAGGAAACATCGTGACTTTGAACGTAAAGATCGATATCGACTATTTTTATTGCAAACGTTGCGGCATCTGTCACGCTTTCTGTCCGCAACAGGTTTTTTCCTTGATTAAGGACGGTTCGCCGGAAGTAAGCTTTCCAGAAAAATGCACCTATTGCCGCTTGTGCGATCTGCGATGCCCTGATTTCGCGATAACCTTGGAGGTGTTAACGTGATCAGACCACTTGGAGTACAGTTCATGCAAGGTAATGAAGCTTGCGTATATGGGGCCATTGATGCTGGGGCCAGATTTTACGGGGGTTATCCAATTACACCTTCCTCTGAAATCGCAGAGCTTTCAGCTGAATTACTACCACAAGTTGACGGTGTTTTCCTGCAGATGGAAGACGAAATAGGGAGCATTGCCACGATCATTGGTGCTTCAGCTGCAGGTAAAAAATCTTTTACGGCGACCAGTGGCCCAGGATTCTCACTAATGCAGGAGAATTTAGGGATGGCCATCTATTCTGAAGTTCCCATTGTTGTGATTAATATTCAGAGAAACGGACCGAGCACAGCCCTTGCCACGCGTCCTGCACAAGGAGATGTGATGCAGGCTCGTTGGGGCACCCACGGAGATCATCCGATTATTGCCTTGAGCCCCGCTTCCGTCCAAGAATGCTATGATTTAACGGTCCGGGCCTTTAATTTAGCAGAAAAGTATCGGATCCCGGTTATCCTTTTGGGTGATGAAGTTATAGGCCATATGAGAGAGAGCCTGACAATTCCTGAACTGGAGAAATTAGAAATTATCAATCGCAAACTACCAACGGACCCAGTTGAAGGATATAAACCCTATACCACAGGTGACGATGATATACCCGCTATTCCTCCTTATGGAACAGAATATATTGTGCACATTAGTAGTTCTTGTCATGATGAATCGGGTTATTCCCATAATGCCCCTAAAACAGCGGATAATTTAGTACGGCGCTTACACCGTAAGATAGAAACCAATAAGGCGGATATAGTTCAGGTTGAAAGGTTTGGCCCTGAAGACGCAGAGGTTACCATTATTGCGTATGGAGTCGTCTCCCGTTCAGCAAAACAAGCCGTGATCAATGCTCAAAAAGAGGGACTTTCCGTAAACCTCCTTAGACTTATCACTCAATGGCCTTTTGCCGATCAACAAGTCATCGAAGTCCTAAAGAAAGCTAAAGCCGTGATTGTACCGGAACTTAACTTAGGACAAGTGGTCTTGGAAGTAGAGCGCCTTAATTCGTATAAGACTCCTGTTTACCCACTTTCTCGCATCGATGGTGAAATAATTCTACCCTCACAGATCCTGGAACGAATTAAGGAGGTGCTAAAATAATGGCAGCACGACGTTATCAGGATTATCTAGACAAAAGCAGGCTACCCCATATGTGGTGTCCAGGCTGTGGAGATGGTATCATCTTGCGTGCCTACACGGAAGCTCTCGTTGAGCTAGACCTTGCCCCTAAGGATGTCGTTACCGTAACAGGGATCGGTTGCTGGGGGAAAGCGGATGATTATATGTCCACACAGGCCTTTCATGGAACCCACGGCCGGGCCCTAGCCTTTGCGACAGGAATTAAGTTAGGAAACCCCGACCTAACAGTGGTTACCTTAATGGGGGATGGAGATGCCGTCACCATCGGAGGAAACCATTTTATTCATGCGGCTCGACGGAATATTGACCTTACCGCCATCGTTGCCAACAATTATAACTATGGCATGACCGGAGGACAGTATTCGGCTACCACTCCATTGGAAAGCAAAACCACGACTTCTCCACTGGGAACGCCTGAACCCGGGTTTGATGTGTGTCTCCTTGCAGAAGCCGCAGGGGCTAATTTCGTAGCTAGGACTACAGCCTATCACGTAGGGGCACTCAAAAACCTAATTAAAGAGGCCATTACTCATAAAGGCTTCAGTCTAGTAGAAGTTATTAGCCCTTGCCCGACGTATTTTGGGCGATTCAATAGTCAACCCAGTGCCGTGAATATGTTAAAGTGGCTAAAGGAGAATTCAGTAGCTGCCTCTAAATTTCAGGAAATGTCGAGGGAAGAACAAGCTAAGCGTTTTGCCATAGGAACGTTAGTTAAAAAAGAAAGACCAGACTTCTATACCAACTATCGGCGGATTAATAGTGTCAGCCAAACAGCAGGGGGGAGAGAGTAGATGGCAGGGAAAACATGGCAAATCGTCTTAGCGGGTACAGGCGGTCAAGGGTTAATTCTAGGTGGTGTAACCTTAGCCAAGACCGCTGTGTTAGAAGGAAAAAATGCCGTGCAAACTCAAACATATGGGATTCAGTCACGGGGAGGATACTCTCAATCTGAGGTTATTATTAGTGGTGAAGACATCTATTTTCCAAAGTGTGATCAGCCGGACCTAGTATTAGCCCTTAGTCAAGGTGGATACGATCGCTATAGCAATATTGTATCGAATGAATGCCTTATCCTTTATGACCAAGATGTTGTAAAAAGCAGTCATCGAGTCCATGATGTGGGGTATCCCTTCAGCGCTAAAGCTATAGATCTAGGAAATCCTAAAACGATTAATTCCTTGTTTTTAGGAAGTGTATTAAAGCTTTGCCCAGTGGTTTCCAAGGAAAGTCTTACAAAGGTTTTAGAAGATTCATTACCGGGTAAGATTTTAGCAATTAATTTAAAGGCATTGGAACTAGGGTATAAGGAGATTGATTAAAGGCGATCTGATTTCCGTAAAGGAATTAGAACATAAAAAGCTGTAATTCTCAGCTTTTTATGTTCTAATTTTAGAATATGGTCTAAATATTCAAAATATTTCTGTGCGGATCCCATCTAACAACGTATACAGGTTATAATTAAATGAAGAAACTTCGAGAATAAGGCGGAGGTTCGAATGAAAACAAGGAGGAAGATTCTATGCCAAATTTGTCACTGCTGTCTTTGGAGGAAATGCCGGATAAGACCCGTAATATGATTACAGGAGGAAAATCCCAACTGAGCGGCTTAAACATCAACAGAATGATGGCTCATGCGGAAAATAGTGTACGTCATTTTATGCGTTTAGGAAATTCTCTGCTAACCCAGGCAAAACTTGATGCCCGCCTACGAGAAATAGTTATCCTCCGGATAGCCAAGTTATGTAATTCGAGGTATGAATGGTACCAACACGAAATAATGGCTAGGCAGGTTGGAGTGTCGGAACAGCAAATAGAAGCCCTTAGGCTAGATCCCCCTGATCCTTCAGTATTTAATGATCAAGAGCAGGCCATTCTCAGATACACTGAGGAGGTTACTGCTAATGTGAAAGCTAGTCCTGAGGTATTTGAAGAACTATCCCAGATTCTCAGCCAACAAGAATTAGTAGAACTAACTCTTACTATAGGCTTTTATAATATGGTAGCCCAATTTCTTGAAAACACAGGGGTGGAGATAGAAGGTTAATTTTCTAAATGCTAAGATTAGTAGCTATAGTATCAAGCAACGACTGGAGGAAACCATGGTAGATCTGAATTTACTTGAGGCAGGAAACGTTTGGAAATTTATCGGGATGGAAATAGTACGTAATTCCGAGGGGCGTCCCGGTGTGCAAGTGATAAATACGAACAATCTACGGCAAGTGTATGGAGCCATGCATGGGGGAATCATCTCAATGGCCGTGGACGCCGCTGGAGCAGTAGTTGTAAATGAGCATGTTGGAAGGGATTTTGCAGTGTCGACTGTAGAATTAAAAGTGAATTATTTGTTACCTGTAATTGACTCAGATATAGTTGTCTATGCTAAGATTGTGAAAAAAGGAAAACGCCTAATGGTGACAACGGTCGAAGTGTTAGACAATATGGCAAATATTGTGGCTGTTGGCATTGTTACTTATATTGTAAAACCGATCGACAATTCTAGTAAGTAGCAAATTTAATTGTTGTACGAAAAATGATACAGTAAAGCACAAAGGAGTTATGGAGTAATGGGTGCAAGTAATGCACCCATTACTTGTATTCGCAGAATGTTGTTCCTTAAAATTAAATCTCACAAAAAGCTAACCCGTGTTTAATATATCGGGTTAGCTTTTTGTGAGATGAAAAACATAACACCTGTACTCAACACCTACAGCAGAGGTTGCATAGATCATATCTATGTTTAACTTGTCTGCAACTCAGCGAAAGAGTGTATAATATTTCTTATGTCCAACAATTTATTAGATTCAAACAGAAGGTGCACTACTCGTCTCTTGATATGAGACTATTCAAGAACTATTTGAAGATTATAATGCGTAGATTGGTTAAAGAAGTACCTACTTAGCAGGAGATTGACCGTTTAAGGAGAATACGTTTTGGGGTAGAGGGGGGATTATATGCCAAAGGAATTTACCCACTGGCATATTGCACGCCAAGCCTTGAAAAGGGAAATCCCAGGAGAGGTGGGAGAAATCATTGCGAGCAACCTAGCCCTGTATTATATCGGAGCCATTGCCCATGATATAACCTTTTATGATTTATCTTCCCCGTCTGAAGCAAACTTAGAGCAGATGGCTAACCAGCTTCATGGTGTAGCTGGCGAGAATACTGTTGCCCCACTTTTGGAAATAATGGAATGGGCACTTGACCAGGACGACCATCGAGCTCACCTGGCATTTTTGTTAGGGATGTTAACCCACTTTGTGGTGGATAGCACGTTTCATCCGATGGTCTACTACATGAGCGGAAACTATTTTGCTCAAGATCCAGAAGAAAGGGATAAAGCTGTGTTTCGACATCGCTTACTGGAAACTGCCATCGATCTCTGGTTAAAGGATGTTGAACGGATGGATTATCCATCAAGTTTAAGGCAACTCTGGCGTAAATCGGGTGTAACTGGACGAGGGGTTTTTAAGCGTCTGATTGAGCAAGGTGTTTGCAAGGGAGATATCAGTAAAATTGCGCATTTCCATAAGGCTTGGCGGAATCACCGTTTACTGCAAACAGTTTTCGGATGGTCAACGCCTTGGCGAGTATTGTCACTTTACCGGCGGTTTGGTCATCCATCAGCTGGCAAACTAGAGGCTTTATTCTACTCTCAGCCCCTGGATTTATCATATTTTAAGGCCAAATTAGATTGGAGACATCCCGTTACGGGCGACAGGCATGATATGATGATAGGAGCGCTATATGATCTGTGCGTTACCCGGGTTATCAGCTTGTTTGATCAATTAGGACTACAATCCCCGGAAAAATGGCCGCTACTCCTACAAGAGTTTCAGCCCCTCTCTCTGGATAGTGGATTGCCCTATGTTCCTGTTGCGAACATGAAATACTTTCGAACTGAGCCCATCGAACATTGTTTACTTCGATCTCTTAAACATGAATAAAACTCCGAGGGAAGCCTCGGAGCTTGAGCAGGAATTAGATCTTGAGTTGAAATTAGATCATTTCATCAGCGGGGTCATCATCATAAGCACAGTCACACCCGCGTGATATAATTGTAAAGCCATACTTTTCGGATTTCCGTCCGAGTAAGAAAGCGGCAACAAGACTCAGGAAAAAGAGTAAACCGTGATAAGGGTAATGCTTGTGCTGATAGAACATGAATAGTGCCTCCTTTCATTTCGTTATAGAGTGACCTTATTGCGTGGAATTCATTCTGGAAATTTAAGGAAGTTTAGGTTGGAGGGGTTTTGTGCGTTATAATGTATTGCTTTGGGACTTAGATGGTACGTTGACAGATCCAAAGGTAGGAATTACCCTCTCTGTTCAGTACGCTCTAAGTCGGTTAGATTATCCCCTTCCGAAGGTAGATGATCTAGATTGGATTATCGGGCCGCCCTTAAGAGAGAGCTTTAAAGTCTTGCTTCAAACGACAGAGGAAGCGCTTCTAGATCGTGCTATCAAGTTGTATAGGGACCGCTACAAAGAAATAGGTCTCTATGAAAACGTTGTTTACCCTGGTATACCCGAGTTACTGTCCCGGTTAAAGGACAAGGGTTGCAGGAATCTGTTGGCGACCTCAAAACCGAGAGTCTTTGCAGAGCAAATTCTTCACCATTTCTCAATGGATTCCTACTTTAGTGTTATCATGGGCAGCGAGTTGAATGGTCAATTTGTGGAGAAGGAAGTTCTGATTGAGGAAGTGCTGAAAAATGTACCTTCTGATTTACGCTCGAAAACAGTGATGATCGGGGACCGAAGATTTGATGTTCAGGGGGCAAGAGCCAATCAGATTGAGGTTATTTCAGTAAGATATGGGTATGGAACAGTTGAAGAATTACATAATGCAAACCCTGATTTTATCGTCCAAACTGTTAAAGACTTAGAGGAGCTATTGATCCGCTGAATGTGTTACTGATAATCTGTTTAATTCTCAGTTGTAACCGGGTAACGGACTGCAGCGTCTAAATAAACAAAGTTCTCGTCCTTTTCTTGACGTACCATTCCTACAATACCTCGATCCTTCGTTTTTTCTAGGTGGCGATGGACAACAAACTGATAGGCTCGCTCATCCCATGGATCTAAGAAATCGACAACTGTATTGAAATAGGTTTCGATGGGAATTTTAAGATGATGATGATAGACTTGCAGAGTTGTTTCCGAAGACATAACGAATTCCTCCCTTCCAATTAGTCTGAGATATAAATGAAAGAAATATGTGTTTTTAAAAGAAGGAAAGAAGGAGGTAGCAAAATGGACGAAGAATCAGAATCTAAGGTAGTCGGGAGTGAGTTCCTTCTTAATAAGCGAAATTTAAGTTGGATTGATCTGGTGCTGATTTTGGGTGGGGTTATCTGTATCTATGTCTTATTATCCTTTGGAACTATCTGGTTAATGGATCGATGGCCACATGAACGAGCTTTAATATATTTGAATGCCTTTATGACTCAGCTGGCCTTTGCACTTCTAATTTTACTTCTGAAAAGAATTCGACACTGGGAATGGTCCGATTTTGGCTGGAAGGCGGTTCCGTTCAGAAAGTATTTTTATAGTGTCATAGGATTATACCTTTTCTCTTGGGTTATCAATATCAGTTATGCCATTGTCCTATACAATTATGGGTTAACTCCTCCTGAAACAGATGTTTATTCGAAGTTATTGGGACAGGCCACGGGTTATACATTATTTCTTAACTTGCTGTTAGCAGGGATATTAGCACCGATTGTGGAAGAAACCTTATTCAGGGGAGTGATTTTCGGCAGTCTGCAGGCGTATTTCGGGAAATGGACAGCAGCAACGATTAGTGCGGTTATTTTTTCCGCTCTCCATTTCCAAGTTTACGGATTTTTCCCACGCTTCGTCTTAGGACTCGTCCTCATTTTCTTGTATACTAAGTTTAAATCCCTCTATCCGCCCGTTACCTTACATGCCTTAAATAATACAGTGGCCACACTGATAGCGGCAAAATTGATGATTGATTAAAAGGAGCAGGATAAGATGAAGCAAAGGCAACGACAGGCCTTGCAAATTGCCATCGATGGCCCTGCTGGTGCGGGGAAAAGTACGGTTGCCAAGATTGTAGCAATGCAATTACGGCTTTTCTATGTAGATACTGGTGCTATGTATCGGGCTATCGCTTATAAGGTGCTTAAAAGCGGGGCATCAATAGACGACGAATCTAGGGTAAGTCAAATAGCTAAAACGACGGAAGTTGTGCTCGATCATTCGGAGGAGAGAATTGTTTGGTGTGATGGCGAGAATATCACGCAAGCTATACGCAACCCCGAAATTTCACGGGCGGTTTCGGTTGTGGCTGCCTATCAGGGGGTAAGAGATCGTTTAGTGGAACTTCAACGCCTGGAGGCTAGGCGCGGAGGCGTGGTTATGGATGGTCGTGATATCGGGACACACGTCCTGCCAGACGCTGATTATAAAATTTTCTTAACAGCGACACCTGAGGAACGGGCAAGACGACGGTGGATAGAACTCACGGAGGCCGGGAAAGTTGTAGCTTACGATGAAGTCGCTCAAGATATGCTGAAACGTGACCGTTCAGATAGTGAGAGAGAGGTTTCACCGTTAAGACCTGCTCAAGATGCAATTATTCTCGATACAACGGGTTTAAGTGTGGAAGAACTGGTAGCGGAAATTCTTAAGTTGACTCAGGAGGTTGAATCATGACGCTTTATAGTTTTGCGAAGAGGATGTTTCGCCTGCAGTTTCGTGTTATGGGGTGGAAAGTAGAAGGCGCGGAGAACTTGCCTTTGAGCGGACCCGTAATTTTAGCCATTAATCATGTAAGCATTTGGGATCCAGTTCTCGCAGCTTGCAGTCTACCCCGCCAAGTCTCCTTTATGGCCAAAGAAGAACTATTTTCCATTCCGATTTTGGGGACGATTTTTTCTAAACTTGGCGCTTTTCCAGTCAAACGAGGGCAGGGAGATATGAATGCCATCCGTCAATCTTTAGCAATCTTAAAGCAAGGGCGCATCTTAGGTCTTTTTCCTGAAGGAACTCGTTCAAAGACAGGAGAGATTCAAAAAGGAATGCCGGGAATGGTCCTGCTCATGGAAAAGAGTCAAGCTTCTGTTGTCCCGGTAAAGGTTTACGGGACAGCAAACTTAATGACTAAAGGGTGGGGCAAAATTGGGGTTGTAATCGGTAAGCCCTTGACCGCTCAAATGCTAAAGGCTCCTGAAGGGGTGGAAAACCGCCGTGAATGGATTGCGGATCGTATTATGCAAGCAATGATCGAATTACCCAAAGCCAAGTAGCTTTGTAGGGGGTAGTCCTATTTGTGGGGGACATACCTACTTTCTCGGGGACACTCATGTCCCGAAGAACAACTATTACTTCAGCAGGTTTGTCTCCATTCCTTAAAATCTCAGAAATATGGCAGGAATTTTGGAGTAGAATAGAGAATTAGTTCTGTACTTTGTTGGGGACATTCCTTCCCGAAGAACAGCTTATACTTCAGCAGGTGTGTCCCCTTTCATTAATAGGAGGTTCTTAGTTTTGAAAGTCAAGATGGCAGCAAAAGCTGGGTTCTGTTTTGGTGTGGAACGTGCCTTAGAAATGGCAGAACGAACAGCAGAAACTTCACAGGCAGTTTCACTCGGGCCCCTTATTCATAATCAGCAGGTCGTAAAACGCTTGTCAGAACGTGGTATTCGTGTAGTCGATGATCTGAGTGACGTAACCTCTGATCAAGCCCTGATTATTCGCTCCCATGGTGTAGCACCTAGTGTTTATCAGGGGGCTGAGAATAGAGGTGTCCGCGTGGTCGATGCCACGTGCCCTTTTGTCCAGAAAGCACAACGACTGGCTGCCGAGTCAGCTAAGTTAGGGCGACAAGTGATTGTCATGGGAGATAAACATCATCCTGAGGTCCAAGGAATATTAGGGTGGGCTGGAGAACAGGCCATTCCCATCCAAACGGTCGAAGAGGCCAAGGAACTTGAATATTATCCACATTTAGCTGTTTTAGCTCAGACGACCCAACTTGCGGAAAATTTTATCAGGATAGTCGAAGAGTTGAAACTCCATACGGGTGATATAACCGTTCACAACACGATCTGTAACGCAACTGCTGAACGACAAAAAGTGGCTCGAGAGTTAGCAGAGACTGTTGATATTATGGTCGTTGTCGGTGGGCGAGATAGCGCAAATACTCGAAAACTGGCGAGCATCTGCGCGGAACGCACCAAAACATACCTTATTGAAACTGCAGAGGAATTGAAATCGACTTGGTTTAGCGAAGCCGAAAGTGCCGGTTTAACAGCGGGGGCTTCTACACCGGATTGGATCATTGAGGAGGTTTATAAAAAAATGTCTGAAATGAATGAAAATGAAATGAATATGGATAGTTGGCTAGAAAATTTACAAGAAATCCAGCTTGGTTCGCGGGTTACCGGTACTGTCGTTAAAATGACAAGAGAGGAAATCTTCGTCGATATTGGTTGGAAATGCGAGGGAGTCATTCCTATCAGTGAGTTTTCTATCCGGCAAACTAACCTAGAGGACGTTGTAGCGATTGGGGATACCGTGAGTGCAGTCGTGATTCGTGTGGAAAATGAGGAAGGGCATACCGTTCTTTCCAAACGGAAAGCAGATGAAGAGGGTGCTCACGAACGTTTAGAGAAAGTCGCAGAAACTAAAGAAGAAATCCAGGCTAAAGTCGTTGAGGTTGTCAAGGGCGGGTTAGTAGTTGATGTGGGACTGCGAGGGTTTGTTCCAGCTTCTCAAATCCAGTTGGGATATGTGGAAGATCTAAATCAGTTTTTAGGGCAAACCTTACGCTTAAGATTAATAGAATTTGATTCATCGAAAAGGAAAGTGGTTCTTTCTCAGAAAATCATTTTGGAAGAAGAACAAGCGATTAAACGCCAACAATTACTGGAAACCCTCAAAGAGGGTGAAGTAGTGTCAGGCACAGTCAAGCGGATGACTGACTTTGGTGTCTTTGTCGATATCGGTGGGATGGATGGCCTGCTGCATATTTCGGATATGGCTTACACGCGGCTTAAGCACCCGTCAGAATTGCTGGCGATTGGGGACGAGGTTGAAGTCCAAGTCTTAAGATTAGATCATCAAACCGGAAAATTAGCCCTAGGTCTTAAACAACTTAAAGAGAGTCCATGGGGTCAAGCGGCTGTTAATTATCCAGTGGGAGCTATCATTCAGGGCAAAGTTGTACGTATCGCTACGTTTGGCGCATTTGTGGCCCTCGGTGAAGGTATGGACGGATTGGTTCATATTTCCCAATTGTCAGATCAACGGGTTAATAAAGTCGAAGATGTGCTTAAAGTCGGAGATACAGTGACTGCAAAGGTCATTCAGTGTAAAACAGAGGAGAAAAGGATAAGCTTAAGTATCAGGGAGGCGATTGCAGACTCCGCTCGGGCCAATGATACTCAGGCTTTAGCGGGCCAAGCTGAAATCCAACCGGTAACCATAGGAGATGCCCTAGGAAAGGCTTTCCACTTGGAAAACCAAGCAGAGTAAGCTCTTATACGGGTTTGTTAAATCGAGGCATTATTGACTTCCTGTTCTACGGCGCAGGAAGTCATTTTGGCAAAAACCAAGTTTCTCTATTAAAGAAAGGGGATTCTAATGGCTAAGCGAAAACTAGATCTGCCGATTGATTTCCCCATATTATTCTTAACCCTGGCACTTTTAGCTTTTGGATTAATTATGATTCTTAGCGCGGGTGCCGTAAGAGGATTTAACGCCACGGATAATTCGTACTTTTATGTTACTCAACAATTAAAGTGGGCGATTGTAGGTTCTTTTTTCGCCCTGGTGGCCATGATAATCCCTTATACTTTTTTGCGGCGGCTTGCCGGATTAGGCGTCATCATAAGTATGATCTTACTGATTGCAATCATCTTTACTGATGCGGGGATCGAAGCGGGTGGTTCAGCCCGGTGGATTAAAATTTTAGGATTTACAGTTCAACCTTCAGAAGTTGCTAAACTTGCCTTGGTACTTTTTTATGCCCATATATTAGATCGTTATCCAATTAAGCAGGGCAAAGATTGGCGTATCCCCTTAGGTATCCTTATACCGATTACACTGCTTGTTTTGGCCCTTGTCTACAAACAACCAGATTTAGGGACAGCGATGGTCTTAGCACTGACCTGTACCGTCATGCTGTTACAGACGGAACTGCCGACATTCTGGTTTGTAGCTGCTGTACCGACCCTTGGAGTACCGCTCTTATATTTAATCTATAATACAGAATACCAATGGAATCGAATTTTGGTCTGGCTAGACCCCTGGAAAGATGCTATGCATTTAGGATATCAGATTACGAATGCGGAGATTGCCTTCGGCTCGGGCGGTTTGTTCGGAGTTGGTTTGGGACGAAGTCTGCAAAAATATGGCTTCCTGCCGGAAAACCATACAGATATGATCTTTGCCATTGTAGGAGAAGAACTGGGCTTAATCGGTACTGTATTTTTACTATTCCTCTTTATAGCGTTGTATGCCCGAGCTTATCATGTCATTAGTGGATGCCCAGATCGCTTCGGACGGTTATTGGGCTTTGGCTTGATATCCACGTTAGCTATTCAGACGACCGTCAATTTATCGGTGGTTACTGGTGTACTCCCAGTAACAGGGATTACCCTACCCCTGATCTCTTATGGCGGAAATTCTCTGGTCATCACCTTGGCCAAACTCGGTCTGATCTTGAATATAACTCGATATAAAAAGATACCCAAGCTTAGGATGGTCAAGAGCCCACCCAAACATCGCGGTGTAAACTCCTTCTAAACGGGGATAATAGGAGAAATATCCGTCGTAAGGTGGGAGTCATGTGTTATTTCCCTATGGAGAATGGCTAATTCTATTCTTAACCCTTGAGACTCGGGTAGAAAAAAGAGCTTCTCGGCATTTTTTTCTTAGCTTGACCATGGCCTGGATCATTGGAAAATCTTTGGAATTCATCGTTCCCGCGTCATTGCCCTGGAATTGGCACTTCGCACGTCTGATGGTTATCTTAGTCTTTTGGGTATGGGCGCTGCAACGGACTGAACGATGGATTCTGCCTCTTATAGTTACCAGCCTAGTAGTCTGCCTAGAAACCTTATTTCAAGTCAATGAACCAGGGGTGTTGCCTTATGGAACAGGCATTTTCTCGTTAATCCTAGTTATAGTCGCTTGGCTGAGTGCAAAATCCTTTTGGGGAACAGCAGCCGCCTTAGCAGGAAGCTTACTCCTAAATCAAGCCTTTGTGCGTTTTACTTACGATGGTATCGTCAGACATGCCGACTTACCCGACGAATTTGTTTGGAATTTTGGTGTCTGGTTCTTCGTGCTTTGGGCTGGTTTACGTCTGGGTTGGCAGTCTCATCTTGAGCGGAAACTGGAGAAAGCGACCGCTGATAAATTGTCTACAAGCAGTGTCAGTGCTTACGAACCTCGGGAGGAGCACGAACTCCAGTAGCAGGCGGGTTTGATATGTAGTATACTTGTAAACGATTGAGGCATGGAAATAGGCCCTGATCTGAATTGTCAGGAGGATGAATAGTTTGTCGAAGGGGCTTGTGGTCACAGCCGTCCATACAGGTAGTATTGCTGAAGAAATGGAGATTGAAGTCGGGGACCGTGTTCTTGAAGTCAACGAAGAAAAACTGAACGATCTTATTGACTTTCAGTTTGGCATATCCGAGGATGAGTTCATGCTGCTTATCGAGAAGAAGAACGGTAAGCAATGGGAGATCGAGATTGAGAAAGCTCCAGGAGAATTCCTAGGTCTCCAAGTGGAAATGAGTTCTCAAGGGCTAAAAACTTGTCGCAATAATTGCACATTTTGTTTCGTGGCTCAAATGCCAAAAGGAATGAGGTCGTCGCTTTACGATAAAGACGATGATTACCGCTTATCGCTAACTCAAGGAAGTTTTATTACTCTTTCAAATTTAAGTGAGGAAGAAATAGAGAGGATCATTTCCCTTCATCTCAGCCCGCTCTATGTTTCCGTCCACGCTTGGAACCCTGAAGTACGTGCCCGTATGATGAGAAACCCTCAGGCCGGAAAGTTGCCAGAGCAAATCAAACGCTTTGCTGAAGCTGGAATCGCTGTCCATGCTCAAGTGGTGGTGGTTCCGGATCATAACGATGGTGAGGTTTTGGCTGAAACTATCGAACAGCTAGGGGGACTTTATCCAGCTATACAATCTATCGCTGTCGTTCCGGTGGGCTTAACCCGCTACCGTGAACACCTTACAAGCTTGCGTGGATTCACTTCGGCTGAGGCTGGTCAGATTGTGGTAGAAGCTGAGTTGTGGCAAAAGAAATTCCTTTCCTTGACAGGCCGACATCTTGTCTATTATGCGGATGAATTTTATGTTTTGGCTGGTCGGGAATTTCCGAATTTTACTGTTTATGATGAGTTTCCACAACTTGAAAACGGTGTGGGGATGGCCCGTAAATTTATAACTGAGCTGGAATCGGTTTGGGAGCTTTTACCCAATCAGTTAGCTGAACGCCATGTCCATCTTATAACGGGGATCTCTGCGCAGGTTTTTTTTGAATCATGGAGTCAGCGCTTAATGGCTCGAATCAAGGGTTTGAAGCTATCAGTACATGGGATACGCAATGACTTTTTTGGAACATCTGTGACGGCTGCCGGATTATTAACGGCCCAAGATATCGCCCATCAATTGGAGGATTTAGCAGGGGAAGAATTTTTTATCCCTCGTGTGATGCTCAAGGCTGATGAAGATCTCTTTCTGGATGATCATGATGTTAAGTGGTTAGAAGAAAAGGTCAATGGCAAGGCTAGTATTGTTGAAAATCATGGCGTAGCATTCTTAGAACATCTAATTGGGGATTCTTTGGAGGTGGGACGATTTGAGTAAACCTGTAGTAGCTATTGTAGGACGGCCGAATGTCGGAAAGTCTACTTTATTTAACCGCATTACGGGCGGTCTTGTGGCCATTGTTGAAAATATGCCTGGAGTGACAAGAGATCGACTGTATCGAGATGCAGAATGGCTGGGACGGAAATTTACCTTGATTGATACTGGGGGAATTGAATTTAAGGATGAGGGGACACCCATCCCGGCCCAGATGCGCAGACAGGCAGAAATTGCCATGGAAGAAGCGGATGTCATTATTTTTGTCGTAGATGCTCAGATATCAACGACCCCAGATGATGATATGATTGCCAGAACACTACGTCGGTCGGGAAAGCCCGTCTTGCTGGCAGCCAATAAAGTAGAAAACTTCGAAAAGATAGAAGGTCAACTCTATGACTTTTTAAGCTTAGGGTTAGGGGATGCCATCCCAATTTCTGCTGTACATGGGATGAATACCGGGGATTTACTCGATATGGTCATAGCTAATTTCCCGGAGAATGATGAAGACGAGTATGACCCCGATGTGATAAGAATTTCTGTGATCGGTCGTCCGAACGTTGGAAAATCGTCCTTGGTCAATACGATGCTAGGCAAAAACAGAGTTATTGTCAGTAACATACCAGGAACAACCCGGGATGCCATTGATACTCCCTTTGAACAAGACGGAAAGCATTACGTCCTGATTGATACGGCAGGGATGCGCCGTAAATCTCGTATTGATGAGCTGACGGAGCAATATAGTGTTGTGCGATCTCTTCGGGCAGTCGATCGCTCTGACGTGATTCTTATGCTTATCGACGCAGTCGATGGAGTTACAGAACAGGACAAAAAGATTGCTGGGTATGCTCATGAAGCAGGTAAAGCAATTATTTTAGTGGTCAACAAATGGGATCTCGTGGAAAAAGATGAGAAGACTATTAATAAATTTGAAAAGACAATTCGCGAAGAATTAGGATTTATGCAGTATGCACCAACCATGTTTATTTCCGCCTTAACAGGACAGAGGGTTAATAAGATCTTGGACCTTGTGGATTTCGTAGTCGAGCAAAACTCTACTCGCGTGACAACGGCAACCTTGAATACCTTGCTGAGAGAGTGGGTTCATCTCAATCCGCCTCCCTCCGATAAAGGAAGGCGCTTAAAAGTAAGATACCTTACTCAAGTGGGAGTAAAGCCGCCCACGTTTGTGTTCTTTGTGAATGATCCAGAATTGATGCATTTCTCCTATAAACGATATTTAGAGAATCAGATGCGAAAACATTTCGGGTTCGAGGGTACTCCGATCCGAATTGTCGTTCGACAAAAAGATGAAGAGAAAGAGAAGGATTAAACCAAATGCCACGCTACCTAATTTTTATCTTAGCGTATAGCTTGGGTGCCATTCCTTTTGCCTATTTAGCAGGCCAACTCAAAGGGATAGACGTACGTCGGCATGGCAGCGGGAATATCGGCACGACGAATGCCTTTCGCCTTTTGGGGGTTAAACTGGGCATTTTAGTGCTGCTCGGAGATTTTTTAAAAGGGGCCTTAGCTGCTTTCCTTGGTTATTGGGCCTACGGACCCTGGGGAGGGATTATTGGCGGGTTTCTAGTGATGACAGCTCATAGCTGGAATCCCTTATTCAAGTTCCGCCCTAGTGGCAAAGGAGTCGCCGCAGGATTTGGAATTATTACAGTCCTGATGCCGAAAGTCATGTTTGTGGCGATTGCCCTTTTCTTGCTGGTAGTAGTCATTACACGTTTTGTTTCAATGGGTTCCGTTGTTGGTGCTCTTGCGGTTGCTATCACTGTTTTTGTTTTTCAGGAACCCTTTGCGTATCGAGTTTTTGGCTTGGTTGCCGCCTCTGCTGTGATCTACCTACATCGGAGTAATATTAAACGAGTCATCAATGGAACAGAACACCGATTTGGCGACAAACAATAATCGAAGTCCGAGGTCCGTGATTCGAGGTTCGAGGGTTATGGTATTTTTACGTGGACCACTTGATATTCGAACTACGAACTTCGAATATCGAACATCGAGTAGGGGGAATAATATGCCGAATATAACAGTTTATGGTGCGGGGAGCTGGGGAAGTGCTTTAGCTGTGCTCATGGCCAATGCTGGGCATCAGGTTGCCCTTATCGGACGTAATCCTGATGAAATGGAACGTTTGAAGAAGCAACGCGAAAATGCCCGTTATTTGCCAGGCGTTAGTTTACCGCCCCAACTTCTGCCAACCACCGATCTCAAACAATTAAATGCTGATTTGGTCGTGTTCAGCGTGCCATCCCATAGTGTCAGAGAGGCTGCCCAATTCGTAAAGCCTTACCTAAGGCAAGGGTGTATCGTAGTCAATACGGCGAAAGGTTTAGAGGATAAAACACATCTCCGCCTTTCGGAAGTCTTGAAAGAGGAGCTTCCACACCATCCGATTGCTGTCTTGTCCGGTCCCAGCCATGCCGAAGAGGTAGCCAGAGATATGCCGACCACTGTCGTAGTGGGCTCGGATGTCAAGACTGCCGAGACGGTCCAAGACATGATGATGACCTCGAAATTTAGAATTTATACCAATCCCGATGTCATAGGGGTAGAATTAGGTGGAGCCTTAAAAAATATCATTGCCCTGTGTACTGGAATTGCCGAGGGGTTAGGCTTTGGCGACAACACCAAAGCTGCTCTGATGACTCGAGGATTAGCAGAAATTGCCCGTTTGGGCGTGGCGCTAGGTGGGCATCCCTTAACCTTTGCTGGATTATCTGGCGTTGGCGACCTGATTGTGACCTGTACCAGCCTGCATAGCCGTAATCGGAGGGCGGGTGTCGCTCTTGGGCAGGGAAAACCTTTAGAAACCGTCCTTAAAGACGTAGGAATGGTGGTTGAAGGGGTTAGAGCGGCCCGTGTAGCCTATGAGCTTAGTATTGAGAAAAACGTCTCAATGCCTATCACAGAACAAGCCTACAAAGTACTCTTCGAAGGGGCCGATCCCCAAGAGGCGGTCGTTGATTTAATGTCACGCGGGAAACGCCATGAACTTGAAGAAGTTGTGGAGATGAGTTGGTTAAGATAGTATACATATTTTAAGCTTGAGTTTCATAAACGTAGAAGAGGTTCTTAAAAGCCTTTTCTGCGTTTTTTGTTGTATAGTCATATTTGCCCAAAAGAGCCAATATACTTATACTGCTTAATGTGCTAGTCCGGTTATTGGGAATCCACGGGTTACAGGGAGGTGGAAGGGGAGATAAGGTGGAGGCCCTTCCCCAAATTTTGGGACAGCACTCAAAAGGGAGGGAAATTAAATGGAAAAAGTAGACATTTTCAGGGATATCGCTGAACGCACAGGGGGCGATATCTACCTCGGTGTCGTCGGGCCAGTCCGTACAGGAAAGTCCACCTTTATCAAACGGTTCATGGACCTCCTCGTCCTGCCCAACATCCTAGATGCATTTGAACGGGAACGGGCCAAAGATGAGCTTCCGCAAAGTGGGACAGGGAGAACGATCACGACGACTGAGCCTAAGTTTATCCCATCAGAATCCGTAGAAATCGTCGTCAAAGACTCAATTCACATGAATGTTCGTTTGGTCGACTGTGTAGGCTACAGTGTCGAGGGTGCTTTAGGGTACGAGGCTGAAGACGGTGAAGAACCACGAATGATGAAAACATCCTGGAGTGACGAGCCTATGTCATTTCAAGATGCAGCAGAAATGGGCACCCGTAAAGTGATTACTGACCATGCCACGATTGGCATTGTAGTCACAACCGATGGATCTATTACGGATATTCCTCGGGATGCTTATCTCGATGCTGAAGAGCGGGTAATTACCGAACTCCGGCAACTGGGGAAACCATTTGTGGTGGTATTGAATACGACCCGTCCTTATGCTGATAACACACAGGAGTTGAGCCGTTCTCTCGAGGAGAGGTATGGAATACCCGTTATTGCTATGAATTGTCTGGAAATGACTCAGGAAGATATTACACAGATTCTCGAAGAAGTATTATATGAGTTCCCCGTAGCTGAGGTTAATATTGATCTTCCAAAATGGGTTGAGGAACTGGATCCTAGTCATCCAGTTCGGGCAGCTTTTGAAGAAACGATTCGCAAGGCCATTGACGGCGTTCGGCGCTTGAGAGATATCGATCAGGCCTTAGATGCTTTACTGGAATGCCAATATGCCCAAGATGTCATTCTTAAAGAGATGAACTTAGGCAGCGGAATCGCTAATGTAGAAATCACCGCCATCGATGGACTCTTTAAAACAGTCCTCCAAGATTTTACGGGGATTGAAATTGAAGGAGATCATTCCTTGCTTCGTTTAGTCTTAGATTATAGCAAAGGCAAGAAAGAATGGGATAAACTGTCCGCGGCCATTGAAGAAGTTCGTCTCAACGGCTATGGCGTGGTCACTCCTCAACTGGAAGAAATGTTCCTAGAGGAACCAGAACTTGTCAAGCAAGGGGGACATTATGGAATTAAGCTCAAGGCTAGCGCTCCATCCTTGCACATTATTAGAGCGGATGTAACGACAGAAATTACGCCTTTGATTGGAACAGAGCGGCAAGCCGAAGAACTGGTCAAGTATATGTTGGATGAGTTTGAAAGCGACCCGAAGAAGGTCTGGGAATCGAATATCTTTGGCAAATCATTGCATGATTTGGTTCGTGAAGGTATCCAAAATAAGCTATATAAAATGCCGGAAAATGCTCAACATAAACTGCAAGATACCCTGCAACGGATTGTCAACGATGGCAGTGGAGGACTTATTTGCATAATTATCTAGCAAAGAATCGAGAGTAGATTTAAGAGGACGCTGGAACGCCGCGCAGTGCGGTATTCAGCGTTCTTTTTAATGTTTTGGAATCCTAAAATATTTGCACGGGTGCATAAATTGTGTTGTAATTTTCTGATAAATAATATATTCTAAGAGCAGGGGTAAATCAATATGCGCATTTGCAAAGTGATTAAATTTTAAAAACCTAGTGTAATAGCGGTTTTTAAGGAGTTTTATTGCATATTTTAGAAGTGATAAACACCTAATAAGCTTAATATTAATATGTATGTGTGAAGATGCAATAATATGCATTTGTGCATAATCTAAGATCTTTGCTGGGGCATATGGAAAAACCCATTGAGAGGAGGTGAAAACATATGGCAAACTTACTTTCACCAATATCAGGAAATGTTTGGAAAATCCACGTAGCTGTTGGCGATGTGGTGGAAATCGACGATGAGTTAGTAATTCTTGAAGCCTTGAAAATGGAGACCCCTATCTACGCTTCTGATGCTGGCACAGTAACTGAGCTCAAAGTCAAAGAAGGGGAAAGTGTGAGCGAAGACCAGGTATTAATTGTAATTGAGTAAATTGTCCATATATCTAGTCGAGATATCTTTGCCCCTGCTCTGTTAATTTGAGGGGCAAAGATATACCTGATTATGTCATCAAGTAAAGCAACTTCCTAACCAAGAAGAATTCCCCCTAAGTTATAGATCGGTTTTTGGTTTGGTATTTCATAGACCATTAATCAAAGAAGATGAGAAGGGAGATCGTAATATCTATGCATAGAAAGCAAACTGCCTTGCGACCCTACTTCGAAAAGATGTCCGATATTGGGAAACCTTTAAGTGCAGGAGAAATAAAACGAACTGAAGACAACGTGAAATTTATTCAAGAACAAGAGGAAATAATTTCCAAGGCCATCGAAACAGTAAAAAATGCGGGCACTCCTGCTGAGAAAATTCGAAAAAGAGGTCAGATGACGGTTTGGGATAGGCTCGATTATCTGGTTGATGCCGGAACTTGGTGTCCTTTACATACACTTTATAATCCAAATGACAATGAAGAAGGATGCACTGGTGTTGTAGACGGACTAGGTAAAATAGATGGAAAATGGGCAGTGATTATTGCTTTTGATAATAAGGTCATGGCAGGAGCTTGGATTTCTGGCCAATCTGAGAATATCTTAAGGGTCACTGACTTAGCCAAAAGGCTGAATGTTCCTTTAGTTTGGCTTACTAATTGTAGTGGGGTTAAATTAATGGAGCAAGAAAACGTCTACGCCGATCGACGCGGCAGCGGTACGACGTTTTTCAGGCATGCTGAGCTGAATCGGCTTGGAATTCCGATCTTAAATGGTATTTATGGCACAAACCCGGCTGGCGGTGGCTATCAAGGAATCAGTCCTACGATTCTTATAGCCCATCAGGATGCCAATATTGCTGTGGGAGGAGCCGGGATTGTTGGAGGGATGAATCCAAAGGGTTATTTCGACTTGGAAGCAGCCCAAGACTTAATCAATGCCACTAAAGGATTTAAGGAAAAGGCACCGGGTCGGGTAGAGACTCATTTTGATCAAACCGCCTATTTTAGAGAAGTTTATGATACTGAAATTGGCGTCTTAGATGGGATTAAAGAGTATATGAGTGGTATGCCAGCCTTTGATCCCAAAGTTTTTCGCGTGGCTGAGCCGGCTGAACCCAAGTTTCCTCTCCTAGATCTGAATAGAATTATTGCTGCCAACCAAAAAAGACCCTATGATGCTACTCAAGTATTAGCCCGTCTTACGGATAATAGCGAATTCATGGAGTATAGGCCTGATTATGGACCGGAGGTCTTTACTGGGGTAGCTAAAATTGACGGTTTCCCGGTCGGAGTAATCGGCAACAGACAAGGAATAATACCTAAATATCCAGAGTACGCAGAAGGAGCCTATGTTGGCGTAGGCGGTAAACACTATCGTCAGGGACTTATCAAACAATGCGAATTCGTGACCATGTGTGGTCGGGATAATTTGCCCATCATCTGGCTGCAAGATACAACAGGCATCGATGTAGGAGATATTGCGGAAGAGGCTGAATTGCTCGCCATTGGTCAGAGCTTGATTTACTCCATCGAAAAAACGGATGTCGCTATGATGTGCATCGTCTTAAGAAAAGGAACTGCTGCAGCTCATTATATTATGGGAGGTCCCCAAGCTAATGAAAATAATGCCTTTACCCTGGGAACTCCATTAACAGAAATTTATGTGATGCACGGGGAAACCGCTGCTGCCGCTTCCTATGCGCGAAGGCTGGTCAAAGAACAAGACGCTGGTAACGATTTAGGACCAACCATTGACAAGATGAACCAAATGATTAAAGACTACGAAGCGAAATCAAGACCGGTGTACTGTGCTCAACGAGGGTTTGTGGATGAGATTGTTTCCCTCCCAGACTTAAGAAAATATTGTGTGGCTTTTGCAGGCGCAAATTATCAAAATCCTAAGTCTATCACACCAATTCATCAAATGATCCTACCTAGGTCGATCAAGGGATAAGCAAGATTCTTACTCTTTGGGGTAATTACCTATCCTAATGGGATAGTTTCCTGTTTAAGTCTACATTTCCAGGGAAATCAAGAAACGAAATTGTAAGGAGATGTGAATAATGGGAAGGGAATGCTTAAAGTTTCGGATAACCCCTCAAGAGAATAAGGATAATCATTTGCTTTATCAGAAAGACGGTTTTTTAGCCAGGATTATCCTGAACAGACCGGAGAAGAATAATGCCTTTTCTTTACCGATGATTCGGAAATGGGCAGAGGCACTTCAAGACGCACAAGAGGATCAAAACATAAGGGTTATCGTGGTGACTGCCATGGGTAAGGCCTTTTCCGCCGGCGGGGATATCGATGCCATGCTTAATGGAAAAGGATTTGTCGGATGTGATGATCAAGGTGAGTCATGGGGCGATAAGGCCATCGACCGTAAACGGGCTTTGACAAGCCTCATCCATAAAATTGCATTGACACTGGACATAATGGATAAACCAGTTATTTGCGGTATTAACGGAATGGCCATAGGCGCAGGCCTTGATATGGCTTTAATGTGCGATATCAGGGTAGTTGCAGATGATGCGCAGCTTTCTGCCAGTTACGTGAAGGCAGGCCTTGTACCCGGAGACGGTGGTGCTTTTTATTTGCCGCGATTAGTAGGAGTTGCCAAGGCTTTAGAAATCTTATGGACTGGGGATTTTATCTCAGCCTACGAAGCAGAAAAAATGGGTATGGTCAACAAAGTTGTCCCCGCGTTGGAGCTAGAACAAGCTACCTTAGAGCTGGCTAGAAAAATAGCGGATTCCCCTCCAGTATGCGTGCAAATGATTAAGCGGGCTGTTTATTCAGCTCAACGCACGAACGATTTGCGGACAGCGTTAGATTTAATTTCTTCCCAAATGGCTATTGTTTCTGAAATGTCTGACCACAGGGAAGGGTTGGCAGCCCTTAAAGAAAAACGTAAACCAATTTTTACTGGTCATTAATTACAGGAGGGAGAGGGGAAAAATGGATTTTGGATTAACCGAAGAGCAAAGAATGATTCAAGAGATGGCTCGTGATTTTGCAGAAAAGGAAATTGCTCCGTATGTTGAGGAAGACGAAGATAATCATTACTATCGCCGAGAGATCCTTACTAAAATGGGTGATTTAGGCCTGCTAGGTTGGAGCATCCCTGAAGAGTATGGCGGAAATGGCATGGGCTGGATGGAAGCTGTCGTGGCTTTATATGAAATTGCTAAGGTTCATACGTCTTGGAGGCTAAGTATTAGCGGCAACGTCTGGGGTCCGGCGATGACGATAAATGAATGGGGTACCGAGGAACAAAAGCAAAAGTATATACCCCGTCTGGTCAGTGGCCAAGCTGTAGGGAGCTTTGCGATAACTGAGGCCAACACGGGTTCTGATGTGGCTAGTATGAAAACTTCTGCCGTAGATAAGGGTGACCACTGGTTGGTGAATGGCTCCAAAATGTGGATATCAGGCGGACACACTTGCGATATTGGACTTCTCTATGCGGTCACAGAAAAAGGAGCAGGAACGAAGGGTTTATCCTGTTTTATCGTGGACTATAATAATACCCCGGGTATTACAAGAATTCCCATTCTCAAAAAGGTGGGCATGTGGCCTGCTCCGACTTCAGAACTGGTGTTTGAAAACGCTGTGATTCCAAAGGAAAACCTTTTAGGTCCTCTTAATAAGGGTTTCTTGATTTGTATGTGGATGTTAAATAACACACGTATGGGTTGTGCCACTGGTTCGGCAGCGCTTTCTGCGGCCTGTCTAGAGGGGGCAGTTCAATATGCCAATGAGCGTACCCAGTTTGGCAAACAGATTGGAAAATATCAAATGATCCAGCAACAGCTTGCTGAAATGAAACTAGAAGACGAAGCTGCTAAATACCTGGTTTATCGAGCTGCCTGGCTCAAGGAAAACAAATTGCCAAACCAACAAGCGACTTCGATGGCTAAACTATTCGGCTGTAATGCAGCAGTTCATGGTGCAAACATGGCCATGAAAATCTACGGCTCATATGGTTATTCAACCGAATATCCTTGTGGTCGATGGCTCCGCGATGCCAAGCAGTTTGAAACCCTCGAAGGAACGTCCAACATTCATATGCAGATTATTGCCAACATCGAGCTTGGTTACCAGCCAAATAGGTAGTTTACTAATTTAACTACCCTTTAAAAAATAAACATAAATTTTAGTATTATTATTCCTAATTTCCGATGATGAGGGGGGAACGAGTTTGTTGCGTGTCGGTCAAGTGATGTCACGACTTTCCGTATGTCTTTACAGTTACCACACTATAGGGGATGCACTTACTTTAATAAAGGAGAGAAAAGTGACGGGCTTGCCTTTACTCAACGATCAAGGTCGTCTGATGGGTATGGTTACCAAAGAGCAGATTTTCGAGAAGGGCCTAGAAAACTTCAATGCGGAGAATAAGGCTGTCGACTATTTGACGACTCGTTTCCTTCCTTTAAAGGAAGACGCGTTATTAGAAGATGTTAGGGAATTACCTTTTGATATTTACCCAGTCTTGAATAACCAAGAAGAAATTACTGGAGTGGTGACCAGATATTCTTTGATGAATGCTTATCTTCAACAGGTCCAATTACGCAGTCAAGAACTTGAAGCGGTCTTTGACTCGGCCCATAATGGGATTTTAGCTATCAATAAACAGGGAATTATTACATCTCTCAACCCAGCAGCAGAAAGACCCACTATGTCAACTAAAGAAAAAGCGGTTGGACGTTTTTTAAACGATATTATTATCCCAACAGGTCTCTTAGAGGTTGTACGCAGTGGAATACCGGAATTTGGGACTAAATTTAAAGTGGGTCGCAGACTGTATATCTCTAATCGGACTCCGATTATTAAAGATGGGGAAGTAGTAGGGGCGGTAGGCGTTTTCCAAGATGTTTCTGAGCTAGAAAAGATTTTGCAAGAACTGAGAAGTGTAAAACAACTTAATGAGGAGCTCCAGACAATTAT
>LADV01000178.1 GCA_000961805.1 Peptococcaceae bacterium BRH_c23
CCCTTCCCATTTGGTCGGGGTTCCTCGACGTCCATGAGTTGAGGACGACGCTTTAACGCCCACCATGGTGCCCGAACGAATGTATCTTGTAACAAGGCCCGAATACGCAGCGGGGCTATCGGGCTTAAGTAGGGTACTCCGAAAGAACGAAGGCTTAGGAGGTGAATTAAGATCGCATAAAGACCCACAGCTACCCCAAAAAAACCAAGAATACCAGCCAAAATCATTAGTGGGAATCGCATGAGCCGAACCGCAAGACTCAAATCGAAGGTAGGAATAGCATAACTAGACACAGCTGTCAATCCAATGATGATAACCATCAGGGGGCTGACCAGGCCGGCCGTCACCGCTGCTTCGCCGATAATAAGTGCCCCGACAATCCCGATCGTCTGTCCAATCGGCTTTGGTAAGCGGAGCCCTGCTTCCTGTAATATTTCTAAAGTAATCGTCATAGTTAAGGCCTCTAAAAGAGCCGGAAAGGGCACTCCTTCCCGACCTGCAGATATACTCATCAAGAGATCTGTCGGTATAATTTCCTGATGAAACGTCGTCACTGCAATATAGACGCTAGGGGCTACAATGGCTACAAATGCTCCTACATACCGCACAAAGCGTGAAAGGATCGCAACCATGGCCCGTTGATAGTAGTCTTCATTCACATTTAAAAACTGTGTTAATACTGCTGGTACCACAAGTACTATGGGGGTTCCGTCGCAAATAATGCCCACTTTCCCTTCCAGTAGCTTTCCCGCCAAGACATCTGGACGCTCTGTAAAGGAGATTTGAGGAAAGGGAGAATAAGGATTATCCTCAATCATTTCCTCGATATATCCATTCCCTAGCATGCCATCCATCTTAATGGAGCTCAGTCTCCTAAGAACTTCGGAAACGATATCTGGACTTGCTATTTTTTCAATATAGGTAACTACAAGATCCGTATTCGTCATTTCTCCAAGTTTTAAAGAGATTATCCTTAAGGAGGGATGTTTGATCTTGCGCCGCAAAAGTGAGGTATTAGTTCGAAGCGTTTCCGAAAATCCTTCACGTGGCCCTTTGACGATCGACTCCGTAATCGGTTCAGCAACGCCTCGACTTTCCCATCCCCTGGCACCGATAACGATAGCCTCCGTCAAGTTGCCGAAAAAAATTACTGAATCACCCGAAAGAATAGCATCAATAGCATCTCCCATTTTGGATATTTTCTTAATTTCTAGGCCAGGGAGAAGACTCTGGAGTGTTTTATCCACAACATTTAATAAGGTCACTTGAGCTAATTCCGGATGTCCCGCCAAATCCACCATGAGAGGTTTGAGAATAAATTGATCGAGTAGATTCTTATCAACCAGACCATCCACCGCCGCTAAAATACAGGGAATACGTTCTTTCCCTTGGAGGAAAAACTCCCGGAACACGACATCGCTACTCTTGGATAAGATCTCCTTTATTGTTTGTCCAGATAAAGGCTTATTCAGCTCTTCGTCAAACGAATACGAGGGAGACTTGCGTATCTGCTTATCTCCCTTCGGACGAATGGTAAGCTCTTTGATCATTTTCAGCCAACTGCCCACGTTTCTTCCCCCTTATCTAGCTTATCTTGTCCGACAACAAGTTGATTAATGCGCCAATCCTTAGTTCGCTACTCTATTCAGCAGAAACAAACCCCTATCCCCAATTTTTTTAAATAAAAACCACAACAATCGATATACACTAAAGGCGCTCCTTTAATATCATGGGATCTAATGTTCATATATTGAATTTGTCGGTCTCACTCCTTTAGCTTATAAGATGCTAAAATAGTGACCCCTACTCTTGAATTTCTTCACAAAAAATAGTGTAAAGGGAACTACCGTTAAATAGTTCCCCTTACACTATTTGAGTATATTTTCTTTTGAATTCTAATAATACTACCTAAAAAATAATGTTAAATTCCCAGCAACTGTAATACTGATAGTGCCATAACACCCGGAAATCCTAACAACCCGACAAGTAGGATTGTAAAGAAGTTAATAGGAACCTCTAACCCAAAGACACTTAAGAGAAAATTAATAAGCCAAAGTCCAACTATCCCACCTAGAATATGTATCATCACTTTGAGAAATACCCGAGGTTTTCCTAAGGAAGAGCGCACAACAAAGGCTAATAAAATTATGAAGAGTCCTAAAAAAACAAAGGTCATGGAAATCCTCCTTTGCCTAAAGCATAGTACATACTATGCACATAAGGACAAAGTAGAACAAAATATCAATCTCAATCTGATTTCATTCATCAGTGATACTACTTAAGCGGCAAGGAGTCCTCATAGTAAAGAGAGCAGGCTAACCTGCTCTCTTCAACATCTTAATCTTTGCTACTTTTTTAATTTTTTATCTCTTAGTCCCACTTTTGATTGGCTAAACGCTTGTAGGATTCATAGCGTACCTTAGCGTATTTTTCAGCACCGACGAAAAGTTCCTCCGCACTATCCGGGAAGGTATTCAACAGGGAAGAGTAACGAACTTCGCCCATGATGAACTCACGGAAGGATGTGCTAGGTTCCTTAGAATCCAAGCTAAATGGATTCTTTCCTTGATCGATCAAATCTGGATTATAGTGATAGAGGTGCCAGTAACCAGAGTCAACCGCTTTCTTCTGCTCTTGGACACTCTTAGTCATACCAGCTTTAAGACCATGGTTGATACAAGGAGCATAGGCAATAATCAAAGAAGGTCCTTTATAGGCTTCAGCCTCTTTAATAATCTTAATGGTTTGAGCCATGTTAGCACCTAAGGCAATCTGCGCAACATAAACATATCCATAACTCATCGCGATCATGCCTAGGTCTTTCTTTCGAATCTTTTTACCTGCTGCAGCAAATTTGGCTACTGCTGCTCGAGGAGTAGATTTTGAGGATTGTCCTCCAGTATTGGAGTAAACCTCAGTATCCATAACGAAGATATTTACATCGTCTCCAGAAGCTAGTACATGGTCTAAGCCACCAAATCCGATATCATAAGCCCAACCGTCCCCACCGAGGATCCATTGGGATTTTTTAATAAGGTGATCTTTCTTAGCAAAGATTTCCGCCAGGACCTTATTGTCTCCAACATAACTTCCAAGTCCAGCAAGGATCTTTGCAGTTGCAGCTTTAGAAGCGTCAGCATCATCCCAACCCGTCAGCCACTCTTGGAATGCTTCTTTCAACTCAGCACTTATCTCCATCTCGAGTGCTTGGTTCATCAAATCCACAAGTTTCTCACGTTGTTGACGAACGCCCAGGTACATACCATAGCCAAACTCGGCGTTGTCTTCGAACAAGGAGTTAGCCCAGCTTGGTCCTTTGCCTTCCTGATTAGTGGTATATGGAATTGAAGGAGCACTGCCACCCCAGATGGAGCTACAGCCGGTAGCATTGGAAATCATCATGCGATCGCCATATAGCTGAGTAATAAGTTTAACGTAGGCAGTCTCACCGCAGCCTGGGCATGCACCGTTGAACTCTAGTAACGGTTGCGCAAACTGGCTACCTTTCACAGTTGTGACATCAAAGAGTTGGCTCTTATTTTTCAGGGTAACAGCAAACTCCCAGTTCTTGGTCTGTTGTTCCATCTGCTCAGCCGCTGGTTTCATGACCAGAGCTTTAACTTTGGCTGGGCAAACCTCAGCACAGTTTCCACATCCTGTGCAATCCAATGCACTTACTTGAACACGGAATTGCAGGCCCGTTACTTCTTTACCAATCGCCTTCTTACCCACGAAGGTTTCCGGAGCAGTCTTTGCTTCTTCTTCATTGATTAAGAACGGACGAATTGCTGCATGGGGACAAACATAAGAACATTGATTACATTGGATACAATTGTCGATCTGCCATTCCGGTACGATAACACCAATCCCACGTTTTTCATAGCAAGAAGTTCCTACCGGGAAGGTTCCATCTTCACGTCCTAAGAACGTACTGACAGGAAGGCTATCTCCCTCTAGCGCATTCATCGGGCGCAGAATATTCGTTATGAAATCCGGTTCTTGAACAGCCGCGGCAGCCTGAGCTTGAGCGTTGTCTGGATTTTCCCAAGCGGCCGGAACTTCTACCTTGATAAGGGAAGATACGCCGAGATCAATCGCCGCAGTATTCATATCTACGATGTTTTGACCCTTTTTACCATAGGTTTTTACAACGGAAGCTTTTAAATAATCAACAGCCTCTTGGACAGGAATTACGTTGGCAAGTTTAAAGAAGGCTGCTTGCATGATCATGTTAATGCGGTTACCAAGACCAATTTTTCGGGCAATCGATACTGCATCGATGATATAGAAGTTAGCTTTGGTTTTGGCTAAAGCCTGTTTCATAGTAGCAGGAAGCTTTTCAGCCAGTTCTTCTGGGGTCCACTGGCAATTCAAGACAAAGTTGCCGCCTTGCTTGAGCCCTTTTAAGAGGTCATATTGGTAGACATAAGTTTGGTTATGGCAAGCTATATAGTTCGTGCCTGTCACATAATAAGGGGATTTAATTTGCTTTTTGCCAAAGCGAAGATGGGAAACCGTAATTCCGCCCGATTTCTTACTGTCGTATTGGAAATAAGCTTGAGCATAGAGCTTGGTGTGATCCCCAATAATCTTAATCGCTTGTTTATTAGCACCGACTGTACCATCAGCACCAAGACCCCAGAACTTACAGGAAATTGTCCCTTCTGGAGCAGTGTCAATGATTTCATCCTCTGCTAAGGATTTATTAGTGACATCATCGATAATTCCAATCGTAAAGTCATGTCTTGGGCTTTCAGATTGAAGGTTTTTATAGACAGCCAGTACTTGGGATGGGGTCGTATCTTTTGACCCTAAGCCATAACGGCCACCGACAACCACTGGTTTAAGATCGCTTGAATAGAAAATATCCTTTATATCTAGATATAGAGGTTCGCCCGTAGCACCGGGTTCTTTGGTACGGTCAAGAACCGCAATCTTTTTAACAGTAGGAGGCAAGACTTTAAAGAAGTAATCACTGGAGAACGGGCGATATAAGTGAACCTTAACAACGCCAACCTTTTCCCCTTTGGCCACGAGATAGTCAATAGTCTCTTCAATCGTGTCACAGATCGAGCCCATGGCCACAATGACATACTCTGCATCATCTGCACCATAGTATTGGAAAGGATGATATTCTCGGCCAGTGAGTTTCTTGTATTCTTGCATATAATGCTCAACCATGTCTGGAATGGCATCATAAAAACGATTCGAAGCTTCTCGACCTTGGAAGTAAACATCCGGATTTTGAGCCGTTCCACGAAGAACAGGACGTTCAGGATTTAAAGAACTGTCGCGGAAGGTTTGTACTGCGTCCATATCTAAAAGTTTAGCAACTTCTTCATATTCTGGAACTTCTATTTTTTGAATTTCATGAGAGGTCCGGAATCCATCAAAGAAATGAAGGAACGGTACTCTGGATTTAACCGTCGCTAAGTGAGCAATAAAGCCAAGGTCTAATGCTTCTTGCACATTATGAGATGAAAGCTGTGCAAAACCCGTTGCGCGCACGGACATAACGTCCTGATGGTCACCAAAGATGGATAAGGCATGCGTTGCTAAGGCCCGAGCGCTGACATGGAATACACATGGCAAGAGCTCTCCAGCAATTTTATACATGTTAGGAATCATCAAAAGTAAGCCTTGGGAAGCCGTATAGGTCGTAGTTAAAGCCCCTGCCTGAAGTGAACCATGCACTGCGCCAGCTGCTCCAGCCTCGGATTGCATCTCAACAACTTTAACTGTTTGCCCAAAAACGTTTTTCCTTCCATGAGCAGCCCATTCGTCAACTAATTCTGCCATTGTTGAAGAGGGAGTGATGGGGAAGATAGTGGCGACTTCCGTGAACGCATATGAGGCGTGCGCGGCCGCTTCGTTACCATCCATAGTTTTCATTTTGGCCATAATTTTCTCCTCCTAATCATGTGATTAATTTAATTTTGGATCTCTAAGTATAAGTGCTCTATTTATGGCAACCCCAGATTCTATCCCCCAACATAGGTTAAGGGAAAAAGTTGGGAAAAAAAAGAAAGAATTTTTGTAAAATTACCATAAAAATAGACTGAGGGAACTAATTCAGGTATAAGCCCGAATAGTTCCCTTTCGACAACCTCAGTATACCCTTTAATTGTTATATCCGTCAACAATTAAATTTATGGGTAAAATGCAATCTTCAAATTCCGAGCACCTAGGAAGTTTCAAAATTATCAGATTCTTTATTAAGGTTCACTTCTAGGGAAACCTTTTTAATTACAGTTGTTAGCTTATATACTAGCTATAATTGTCGGCGACCTTCTAAAGCCCTGGCAATGGTCACCTCATCAGTATATTCTAGGTCTCCTCCTACAGGAAGACCATGGGCGATCCGAGATACTTTAATTCCCATTGGTTTTAGCAAGCGCGCTAAATAAAGAGCCGTCGCTTCCCCCTCAACGGTAGGGTTCATTGCCATAACCACTTCTTTTATTCCATCTAAACGTCTTAAGAGCTGTTTAACGGTCAATTGCTCTGGACCAATTCCGTCCATTGGGGAGAGAACCCCGTGTAGCACATGATAACGTCCCTTGAATTCCTTAGTTTTCTCTAACGATACCACATCTCTTGGATGCTCAACTACACAAAGTGCGGTTTGATCTCTTTGTGGATTATGACAGAGCGCACACGGCTCTTGATCTGTAAAATTCGAACAAATAGAACACTTTTTGATATCACGATTTGCTACGACAATAGCTCGTGCTAAATCCTCGGAAACTAGGGGTTGTTGAAGTAAGTAAAAAGCAAGCCGTCCAGCCGTTTTGGGCCCAATCCCCGGCAAACGCGCTAAGCTACTAATAAGATCCGCCAAGGGTTGTGGGTATTGTAAGAAATCCATAGATCACCTAGAACAATCCGGGGATCTTTAAACCGCCGGTAAGTTTACCCATTTCTTGACTAGCCATTTCCTGAGCTTTCCTTAACCCTTCATTTAATGCCGCTTTGATAAGATCTTCCAGCATTTCAACATCTTCAGGGTCAACTGCTTCAGGCTTGATTTTCAATTCGACCAATTCCATTTTCCCACTGACGACAACTTGAACCATCCCTCCGCCAGAAGAGGCATCCACTGTTTTGGTCAGAAGTTCTTCCTGAACCTTCGCCATATCCTCTTGCATCTTTTGAGCTTGCTTGAGCATTTGGCTCATATTACCACCCATACCGCCACCGCCCATACCTTTAAAACCCGCCATTTTAAACACATCCTATCTTCGTTATTACTAGTATTATTCACTCGTTGCTCTTATCTATTACTCCCTAACCACTACCAGATCTGAGCCAAACATGTCTCTGGCTTTGTTTATCAAAGCTTGCTCCTGCTTTTTCGAGTCTTGACTCGACGGTGTCTCCTTGGTCTGAAACTCGTTTTCCATAAAATTCTGCAAGGTTAGGGAAGTACCAAATAGGCGCTTAAGAACATCTTCGATGGTCTGGCGATTTTCTGCTTGATTAACTTTGTCTTTATGAAAAGAACAACCTTCACGAAAGAGGATCGTCAAAGTTTTTCCATCAAGTTGAACTGGTTTTCCTTCCATCAAAAAAGCCTGGGTTGATTTTTTAAGTTTTTTAACCTGTTCTAAAACATCATTCCAACGCTCTTGAATTCCCTCAATGGTCAGGCTGAGTTTAGATTCCTCGGCAGTGTTCCCTGAATCCGAGGTTTTTACTTCTGTATGAGAAATTTTCTGGGCCTGGGGTGGATCCTTCGGAATCACACGACTCGATTTAGAACTGACCAAAGGCTTCCCTTCGGGTATTCCCTCTCGAACAAAACCACCGCCTTGAAGCTGTTGCTCGATTAGATACAACCGCTTCAGTATCTCCTCCTGCCCATCCATCGTAGAAGGTTGACTATCATGAATGGTCTGGACTAATAAAAGTTCAGCAGCTAATCGAGCATTCGAAGCATACTTAAGCTGACCTTCCCCTTGTAGTAATACAGAGATCCAGCGCAACAAGCGGGGAATTCCGATTGTTGCAGCCTGTTTGACCAAACGATCTTGAATATGTGGCGCTACCATAGGGGTTTTCCCTGTAGACGCTGTCAATAACATTTGGCGGAGATAATCAAGCAACTCTCGGATAATCTGACGTGGGTCTCGCCCTTGCTGAATGCCATCAGCTAAAAGGTTTAAACTTTTGCCATAATCAGAGAAGAGACATGCTTCCACTAACTGAGCGCTATAAGTCTCCCCAACCATACCCAAAACCAGATACACTTCTTCTACACCGATTGGATCATCCTGAAGAAGACATTGGTCTAAAATACTCAAGGCATCCCGTAGCCCGCCTTCAGACTTCTGGGCAATGACCGCAAGGGCGTCCGGATTGACCTGCCTCTCTATAGACGTACATACTTCAAGCAAACGTTTTTGGATATTTTCTAAGGAGATCCGATGGAATTCAAAACGCTGTACCCGAGAAAGGATTGTCAAAGGAATTTTTTGAACCTCTGTCGTAGCTAAAATAAAAATAACCTGTTGGGGAGGCTCTTCCAATGTCTTAAGCAGGGCATTGAACGCCTCAGAAGTTAACATATGTACTTCATCGATAATATAAACTTTATATTTCCCTTGGGTTGAGCTCAATTTTATATTTTCACGTAAATCACGAATTTCGCCAATGCCCCGATTTGATGCGGCATCGATCTCAAAAACCTCCATTGATGAACCATGGTCAATACCCGTACAAGAAGGACAGTGATTACAGGGCTCCACTCCTTGTAATTCTTCGCAATTCAAAGCTTTAGCTAAGATTTTGGCAGCGGTAGTTTTCCCTGTGCCTCTTGGACCACTAAATAAATAAGCGTGTGCTATCTTCTGTTGTTTAAGCGCATTAATTAATGTTTTAGTAATATGTTCTTGACCTACAATGTCTTTAAACACTCTAGGGCGCCATTCACGATAAAGCGCTAAATAAGCCATACTATCACCCTCAATAAATAGAGTGGGGAATATGTTAAAAAAAGATGGTACATTGACCACCTTTATCTTTCATAAATAGCCGTACACCCTAGATCGAACCAGCGCCTCCGAACGTTACCTTGGTCGGCATACTCAATTCAGGCAACCTTACGGCACACAAAACGCTCTCCTTAGTGCTGCTTCCGTCAGGATCTGACACGGTTCGGAGTGTTCTGTTGCGTAAGACCCAAATCTCATCGCTGCCCACCAAAGACTGCTTCACAGGCGTGGACCTTTCGCGGGAATTCCACCTTGCTAGAGCGGGCTGCAAGTTACAGGGAACCGCTACCTCCCCGTCTAGTACGGCTAAATCAATTATAGCAAAATAAAAAGCCGAAGTCGAATACTTTGGCTGGAATCATCTAAAAATGGCGGAGAGAGAGGGATTTGAACCCTCGACACCGGTTGCCCAATGTACCCGCTTTCCAGGCGGGCGCCTTCGACCACTCAGCCACCTCTCCGAGTTCGATAAACAATCTACCTATTAATATAAAATTAATGTGTTTTCTGTGTTTAGTGAACAAGAGAGATTATATCGCAAAGAAACAGGCACGTCAATGGTAAATTAGCTGTTAATATATGTAATCTTATATATTTCTTTGTTTAAGTTGAATATTTTTGGCTTAAATATCGTAGAGTACTCTATGTATGCCTTTATTATTTAAATTTTTAAAACTAACCTTGGAGGATGAAATGGAAATTAAACCACTAAAAGAATTAAAATTATACGGTTTTAATAACCTAACCAAAACTTTGAGTTTCAATATGTATGATATTTGCTATGCCAAGTCCCCCGAGCACCGTCAAGCCTATATCGATTACATAGATGAAGAATACAATTCTGATCGTCTCGCTAGAATTCTTTCAGATGTTGCCAGCATTATCGGTGCCAATATCCTCAATATTGCTAAACAAGATTATAATCCTCAAGGGGCAAGTGTTACGATGCTTGTTTCCGAGGAGCAAGATGTGACAATACCTGCTAATGTCGTGGCCCATTTAGATAAAAGTCACATCACAGTTCACACCTATCCAGAAAGTCATCCCAATAAAGGGATTAGTACCTTCAGGGCAGACATTGACGTTTCAACCTGTGGGAAGATTTCTCCACTGGCAGCCCTTAACTATCTTGTGACTAATTTTTATTCAGACATTGCCATCATCGACTATCGCGTCCGAGGTTTTACACGAGATCTTGACGGTAGAAAATTCTTTATTGATCATAAAATAAATTCCATTCAAAACTATTTGGCTAAGGAAAAAAAGGAACTTTATCAAATGATCGACGTCAACGTCTATCAGGAAAACATTTTTCATACAAAGATGATCTTAAAAGACTTTGATCTCGATAGTTATCTATTTGGCACGGCTAAAAAAGAACTTTCACCCAGTGAAAAGAAAAAGATTAAACAACGCTTAACTAAAGAAATGTCGGAGATATTCCACGGGAGGAATATACCTAGAGCTTAGGCTTAGCTTAGTCTTAGCCTAGCCTTAGCCCTAGTCTTATACCCTATCCTTACTTATCCATATCCCTAGCTAAGTCCAAGTGTCGTTCTTATATTTAGAGAGTTTCCGGCTTTGTAAAAAGGACGGAATATGTGATTTTTTATATGCGATTGATTAATTCCCAGAAGTAAAAGCGAACTTTTGGCTTAGCCGTAATGAGGTGATTTTTATTCGTCTGTTCTTTCGAATTAACAGAGACTTCAATTTTATGGGGAATCCCCGCCTTTCCATCCACTGGAACGGCTGTTGAACTCTTAATATCAATAAAACAGAGCGGTGGGAAAAGCACGCACCACCAGTTTGATCCCTTTCCTTCACCGATCACGACACGTAACGCTTCATATTGACCTGCCGGGAGTACTAAGGATCCATAGGACTTGGTAGGGAAGGAAAAACGCCCATACTCTGTACGGACTGAATAATTCTTTCCCCAATCCCTGGCCACAGTACGCCCTATATCCTCCATTTCAGTGCTGAGCTGCTTAAGAATATCCCGTGATTCATCTAACGACTGGGAAACGGCTAGCCGAGGCGAAACTTCTTTTAAGATAGCATCTCGAACCGCATGCTTCAGCTCCTGATCCCGTTCGCTGTCAGAGTTTGCGAGAACATGAAATCGTATCAGTTCGTCCGGTGTTGGAGTGAATGATATTTCATCCATCGACTCGTTCGTTTTATAGGCTTTCACAGCATTAGTACTCGCACTAAAACCAGTACTAGTACCTGCATTACTTTCTTTAAGTGGTCCCCAATAAGCCGCGACTCCCCAAATTGTAATCATACTTAAAAGGATGATATTAATTGATCTCCATGCTTTCATAAGTCTGATCCCGCCCTCCTGAACTTCATGCATTAGTGGTCAATTTATTTCTCTAATAGCAGTCTGTCCAAGAATGTGAAGATTTAAGCAAGGTGCTTCCTTTTTTGATTAATTCATTTTTTTATTTAATTTGTTGATTTATTGATCTTTTAATTATTTATCTAATTGCAACTTCCCTCGGCTCGTTCCTCTATCCATAAAACTAAAAGGTCTTCGCGTATACCATCCACGAAGACCCTAGATTGATTCTCTCTATATAATAAAATAATTCATATCGAAATCACGTCTTTTAGCTTTAGATAAATATATAAGAGCACGTAATGATCTTCCTAACACCAATATAGATCGCTTATTACCCAACTATGATCTTTCGACCATAATCAAGCAGGTCACCACCCATACTCATGATTCGTTCGACCTTACAAGATATCTACTCAGCTACATACAACCTTTCGGCTGTATATAACCGAACTTTCTTACACATGCATATATCTACTGACATATGGTTGAGTAAGAAAATCAACACCCAGCAAAATCTTAGCTCGACCCAATATGATAAGTTGGAACCCTAAAACAATCGATGAAGACTGCAGTAAAGCTTTTCCCCACCATAGAAGATCTTCCCTCCGACAATATAAAAGCATTTTACTACCTGTATATCATCTTTGGCCGACCCATATACACCCCGTAAAGAGCATATATAAATCTTGGCTCAACCATTACGTACCCTTATGATCATATTATTAACCTCTTTACTAGATGTTATTCTGGTAATATCTAGTAAATCAATTTTCAGTAACAGCTATTGTCGTTTTAAATTATAAAGCCCCGGTTCAAACATTCCCTTTACCATTGGGTTTCATAGGTAGGAAGGATTAACCAATCTAGGAATTTATCCGTCTATCATGGTATACTTAACATAGACTATTCTTTTACTCCTTACCCTGTTTCTAAACAGGAATATGCTTGCTATAAAAAAACAGTCTTGTTCGAAAGGAGTGATATACAATGGGAGAAAAAAGCACCAAAAAGGAGACAAAAAAACCTAAGCAAGCCAAAAAGCCGAAATAATTGCTAGCGACTTTCTCCTCCCACTATTTCCAAAATAGTAAAAGGGTCTTCGTGTGTACTCACGGAGACCCTTAATTAGCCTCCGGATCGCTTTGCGCTAAAAGCCATTCATTGGTGATAGGTTTATAACCAAGCCTTCACCATCCGAAGCCCGTTTACGTATGCTGTAATTAAAGCTACCAAAAAGGCGGGAATCAAAATGAATGCACCCATCACTGAACGTACGCCGCAAGGCATCTGCTGAGATAAATAGGATCAAACAACAGACTTGTAAAATCATACCAATTCCATCGAGGTCGGCAAGCGCCTGAAGGAGGCCAAGGCCCTGTTCCCCCATGGAGAATGGGGAAAATGGTTAGTCGAATCGGTGAGCTATTCCCAGCGCACAGCCAACAGGCTGATACAGCTCTTTGAAGAATAGGGAGATAAACTGTTCGCTTCCACCGATGACGGC
>LADV01000312.1 GCA_000961805.1 Peptococcaceae bacterium BRH_c23
GTTGTGGCAAGCCGTTTTTCGCTTTCGATTTTGTTTAGCAGCTTGATGGCCTCCACATTGTTTTTGTACTTGGTTTTCACACCGTTTGGATAGAGGGCATAGTCCTCGGAATAGCGGAAATTGATTTTGATAGTACGGGGTTTTGAAACAGGCTCCGACACCGGCTCGGTTTCTGTTTGGGGTACAGCCGTTTGCACAAAGCTTTTATACGGTTTTTCATCATACAGCGTTTCTTCAATATCCTGCTGCCGATCAAGCAGGCCGTTCCAATACGCTGAAATTTCATCGGGTACTGGCTTATCTGCCCATTCGGCTTCCAATAGTGAAAGCTGGCCGGCAATCCAGTCATATTCCTGTTGCAGTTCGGTGTACGCCTCATTCTCTACCTCAAAGGTAACAGCATCTTTCAGGGCAGTACCGTCCTCCATTGTCATGCCCCATTCAATCTCCCTGTCGGGATATTTGCTTTGGAGCGCTTGAAGAAGCTGTGTTGCCACACCCCGGCGGCGATAATCCGCAAGCACTTCAAGATGGCTGATATGGGGGATGCCTTCATACTCGCTGTATTGTAAGGCTCCAACGGGGAAACCGTTATAGACCGCCTCATACAAAAAATCATGCTGTCCGTTGTGATAATCCAGATGGGTTTCCCTGATTTGAACCTGTATTTTAGAGGGGATATGGGAATTGCTTTCTTCATTTTCATCAGATTTCTCAGTCTCAAATGTACGAGCGGGTGCGGGGTTTCCGATATACCGTCCCTGATCTGTGAGCCTTTGAATGCCAATGGCGGCCCGAATCCATGTGATTTTGGTTTCGTGCTTTTCCCCTTTATCATCGGTCCAGTCAAACATGATCCCCTTGCTGTCATGGTTTTCAAAGCCGATTCCATGCTTGCCGACGGTATGGCCGCCAATACCGTATTCGTTACTCAAAAGGCCATGCTTTTGACTGACTATCCCTAAAAGTTGGTATTCTATAGTTATTAAGTATAAATCTAATTCAATTAGCGAGGTGTTACTTGTGGAAGTAAGAGGTCTATACAACATTTTAGCAATTGTCACCGGAATATCCATAATTACGATTGGCTGTCTGATCTCTTACCTATTTCAAAAAAAGCTATTTAATAAATACCGTGATAAGGTTAGGAATGAAATGGACAAAGCCCGCTCGGAACCCCCAGTAATCCCCAACAAAAAAGTATAGCAGAGGTCAGAGGCCGGAAGTCAGAGTGGATGTTCTGACAGGCTCCGTAGATTTTAATTATCTGTAGGTACAGAAGCTGAAGCCTTCCAGAGGCTCGTAACAGTACATGCACTCGAACCTCGAGCCTCGATCATGCCGTTCCCCGCTTACCCAAAATCAGCGCCGTCGCAAAAAGGAAGAGTTCGAGGCCAGTCTCGACGAAAGCCGCCACTATTGGATAAATATAGTGATAGAAATGTGTTTGTTGGAGACTACTGGGAAAAGAAACTATGCAGAGCGCCAAGGAAAGTAACGCCCCGGGATAAATCAGTGGTTGATAGTTCTTCAATCCAGCTATTTGGGCGAGCCCCTGTCCAAATGCCCAAAGCAGACTAGATGAAGCCACGATTGTCGAACCGACGAGGACCAGTAGCCAAACCATCTCAACTCTTTCAAGATAGTTGCTGAAATTGATCATCTTGGCCAGCTGGAGCCCAGGTGAGTACATGTATTGCGCATCCTCGAACCCGAAGATGCCCACTGATAAAGCAGTAATCAGGCCCACTACCAACGCCCCCATACTGACAGCACTAAACTTGGCCAGAAAGGCATTTTCTGGTCGGTTACAGAGTGGGATATACATGGCCATTATTATGCAAACACCGAAACTGGTAAGCATTAAGGGCGCGCCAACTAGAAAAGGCGCAATACCTTCGTCGAATTGAGGTTTCATCCTAGCGATGTGAAAATCGGGTAGAACTAGCAAGCATACGATAATGATACTGAGGAAAAAGAGAGGCCCTAAAACTTCAGTCACTCGAGCAATTACTTCAATCCCTTTACGACCTATGAGAGCGCAGACCACGTAACTAGATACTAGAATAAGATTCAACGGAGTCGTTGGCAGAAATACGTTACTAACAATTTGGCTTGAGCCCCGCAGTACTATAGTACACACCAGTAAGAAGAAGAGTGGGAAGAGGATTCCGACCATCCTGCCCAGATGCTTTCCCAGGATGGTGATGCTGTACTGCACAAAGTTTTCACCAGGGAAGCGGATACCCATATAGGCATAAACTATGGCCAACATGACATCGAGAAACCAAGCAACGAGGACCGATAGCCAGGCATCCCTCCCGGCCTGCATTATCAGCATACCTGGAATCTGCATAACCGCAAATCCAGTAATGATGATAAACAGCAGCCAGGTGAACTGTTTTGTGTTGATGATTCCTTTTTCCGGCATCCAATCACCTTTCTAATAGTTACTTGAAAATAGCTTTACCTACTGGTTCGAGCAGTCTTTCCAGGAGCGCTAGCGGAGAAGGCAAGCCAAGGTAATTGCTCGCTACCAGTAGGAAGGCCATGCCAAGGAGAGTACTCAAAACAGTCAGCTCTTTCCACTGGCCTTGTTTTCCGAGAGGTATTCCTTCCGCCAAACCAATGGCCAAGGCCATAAACACAATTAGAGCGTTCATTCGTTTACTCCTCCGACTCACTTCGCTGCGTCGGGTTGTTTATCAATCCAGTACTCAAAATCTCGACCTCACAGGAAATCTGATAATCCACTGTGGGAAAAATATCATCCCAGTTATGCTTGATCTGCTTCCATTCGACGGGATAATAGTTATGAATATTTTCTGCAAAACCGACACAATCAGACTTGAGCTCTTTCTGGGCTTTGTCAATCATCTGTTCAATCTGAAATCTTATGGCTTCCGCAGCCTGGAGTTGCAGTTGTTCAATAGTCTTGGGATCAAGTACGTTTACACCGCTTGCTCCGGTTTCATGGAGTAAGACTTTGGCCGTCATTACTATAGTCATTATTATACTGTCTTCTAATATTTTCGGGGTGATGCTAGTTTTGCCATTCAAGATGTCAAAAAAGATTTCTCCTTTCTCCCCATTAGCCTGTGCCTGGGGAGCATAAGTCAAGGTAATAATAGTCCCTTTTGGAGTATCAACAAGCCACCTATGGACTCTTGATTCCTCTTCATTCAACACACCAATCATTTGAAGATTTTTAAAAATAGCAGTCCGCCCTATAGTTACGATTTTAGGTTTTTCCTCGGTATCCAAAGGCTTTCCGCTAGCTTTTTCCAACTGGCTGGTGACCCGCTGATCTATGTCTTCCACTTGGATTAAGGGGGCAAAGCTGACGTGAGAATCCTCATTGAGTCGGGCAAAAAAATCATTTAAGGTTGTGGGTAGGACACGACCCACCTTTTGAAAAATCAGTAGAATATTATCCAATCCTCTGGCTGGCACCTGCTCCATCTCAATGTCTTTCTCAAGAATCTCCTTGGCTGTCTTGTCAGTGGTGAGCATCCAATCGGTGCGGCGAAATTCCCTGTCGCGTTTCAGTTCATCCAAGATATCTCCTATGCCCGTTTCCGCAAAATCCTTCCCCAGAACAATCGTCTTGCAGTGAGCAAGCATAATACGTCTGGTAGACTGTATGCCTAAATAACGGATGGCCTCAGACAGCGACTTACCCTCGCTATTCATGACCGTGTAAGATTTCTCTCCGCCTTCCCTCCCCCCCTTCTCCTCAGGCTTCGCAATTTGTGCAGTCAAGAGGATGCTTTTACTCCCTGGTATACGGTCAATTCCAATCGCGAGAACTGATGCTAGGCGATCTACTTCCTCATAATCCCAGCACCCCGTCAGAAGTAAGGATATACATACCATAATCAAAGCCAGTTTACGCATAGTTAAAACACCCTTTATCAAATTCAAAGAAGACTCCCACTTCTATGAGTGGTTGTTCCTTATTTTGCTTCGGTGGGGTAGATATCCTACGGGCTACAGCGTTCTTTTGGGGTTAGCCCTTCGGCATTAGTCTATCCTACGCCGACAGGTATTCCTTTTGGGATCGCGGCTTCGGCGATACTCTCCACTGGAGACTATCGTACTGGAGACTATCGTCACAGGAAGCTTTCGTCACCGAAGCCTCTATGTTCAGCCTTAGCTGAACGAGTTCACTGCTCATCTTCATCGGGCGGGGATGGTTTTCGAAAGAATTTCTGTCTCTGTCTGTTGTCGTTGTTTGCGATCAGGCGTGGCCTTTCAATCATAGCCCACCATGGTGACCTCATCACAAAATCTTTCATATCTTTTAGGTTAAAAGGAGCTAACGGAGCGAAGTAGGGTACCCCGAATGAACGGAGGGATACAAGATGTGCCTGCATGACCAACAAGCCTAACAGCATTCCAAAAAGACCTAGGATAGCTGATAAAACTATCATACCGAAGCGCGAAATCCGGATAGCCAGTGCAAAACTGTAAGAAGGGATGCAAAAAGACGAAATACCAGTAAGGGCTACTACGATCACTGTAGCAGGTGAAATCATTCCGGCCGACACTGCTGCCTCACCGATAACTAGCCCGCCTACAATACTAACGGCTTGCCCCACTTGCTTAGGCAGCCTTAAGCCAGCCTCCCGTAAAGCCTCAAAAATCACTTCCATCATTAAAACCTCAACAACAGTTGGAAAAGGTACTCCCTCTCGAGCGCCGGTAATACTGATCAACAATGGAGTGGGAAGCAATTCTCTGTGAAAGGTAGTAATGGCAATGTATAGAGCAGGAAGAAGCAAAGCCAAATTGAGGAATAAGAAACGTACTAGCCGCACCGATGTGGCATAAATAGAGCGGTCATAATAGTCCTCACTGGACTGCAGAAACTGAAACATCATTGTTGGTACTATCAAGACGAAAGGAGTTCCATCCGTAAAAATAGCGACCTGGCCCTGTAAAATCCCAGCAGCTATTTTGTCAGGCCGTTCGCTGTGATCAATCTGCGGAAATAGCGTGAAAGGTTCATCCTCGATCATTTCTTCGATATAGGCGCTCTCCAGCACCGAGTCCACCTTGATCAAGGAAATTCTTTTTTTAACCTCTGCGACTACTTTGGGATTTGCTGTTCCTTCTAGGTAGGCAATATTCACCTCAGTCTTGGTGGTCTGCCCCAAGACGAACTTCTCCAATTTTAAGCTAGGTGTTTTGATTTTGCGCCGCACCAAAGCAGTGTTTTTTCGCAGGCTTTCGGTAAATCCTTCCCGGGGTCCTCTAACTACTCCTTCTGTAACCGATTCTGAAATTGGCCGCCCCTCTAAGCCCTTGGTTTCTATCATCAGAGCACTGGCAGTTCCTTCTAGCAACAAGGCGACACTTCCAGTCAGTATCGCATCAGAAATTTCCCCGATTGTAGAAATTTCTTTAATGTTTCCAACTTCCATGAATAAGTTTTTAATCATTTCGATATTGTGAGAACCGGATGCTTCAAAATTTGAACACTGAATGTTCACTAGAGATTTTAAGATGTCTTGATTGACCGTTTGTTCGTCGGTGATCCCGTTCACATAAAGGAGCAGAGCAGGTACGTGTTCCTGTCCGATCTTTAATTCCCGATAGGCAAAATCAGTGCACTTGGCAAACATAGTCTGAAGTATGTCCAGGTTCTCAGCCAGTGAACTACATAAAGGCAGGCTTTCTTGTTGATTATCAGACTCAACGGACTGGCTTAACTCAGGTTCTGGTATTTTTTTTCTTTTACGTGTACGCAAGTGCCGCATACGCCTTACACCCTGTATATTTTTCACATCCAAGACATTTTTAGTTAGGTCAAATAACGTTTCTACTACGCTCCATATTTACTTAGGGGAATTTCGATTTAACCGTTTTGCAGACTAACTCATATTATTAGCACTTCAAAGAGCTAGTATACAGAGAGCGCAATGACAATCGGTATTTTGAGCTCAGGTATGAGCAAGCTCGACCTTTTCACTGAGTTCGACGTGACGTTGGACCCAATGGGGGTTCTCAAATGTGACGATCGTAATTGTCCAATTTGGAATTTATGAATGGTCTTGATTTTCAAAAAATAAAGCCTGTCTCCGAGTCGACCGGAAACAGGCTTCGTGAATTATTTAAATTGATAAACACTACTTCTCTTAGGCATTATAAATTGAAATTTAACGGTTTTGGCTTATCGCCCCTTCTCCAAGGCCATTCGCTTAAATTTCTCTCGAGCATTCTCTGGGGGAATAGCTAAAACTTCTCGACGTAACATAGTCAAAGCACCACTCGGACAGGCTGCAGAACACACACCACAACCGATACAGACCTCATTCTTCAAAACAGGGATCTCAATCCCATTTCCTTGATCCGTCATAGCGATAGCCTGGATATGACACTTGTCGGCGCAAACTCCACAACCGATACAGTTTTCCAGTTCAAAGGACGGAATGAAATTGCTGGGGTGGGTGGCATAGATCTGTTGTTCATTGATCCCCCGGAGAACATTACAGCAACAACCACAGCAATTGCAAATGTAGGTTGGTTTGTTCATCACATTATCACACATGTGTACTAAACCCAGCTCTTGTGTCTCAGCGAGCACCTTCAGAAGCTCATCGACAGTTGCCGGTTTGCCTAAACCTTTACGAACTATCCATTCAGCGGCTCCACCAAGAGACATGCAGACTTCCATAGGTGCATCACAAGCCTTACCAACATGTGATCTTTCATGTCGACAAGCACACATGGTTATGGCGCCTCCACCAGATTGACGAATGATTTCCGTCGCCTTCTCATAATCCAAGACTTCAGTTTCTACTGCTAAAGGCATAACATTCTCATAAATCAAGGTTCGCATGATCTTCGTATCCAGACCAGCTATTTCTTTCATGACTCCAGGACTGTGAAAGTAGGTGTCGAATAGTTCTGCCAACTCTTTCATGTTAACTTGGTCTCTTGTTCTCATAAACGTATATTCAAAGAATCCGACTAAAACGGGTGCTAACATATAATAAAAAGAATCTTTGCGAGGGATATCAAGGACCAAACCCTTGTCAGACATTCCGTCTAAGATAATCTTTAATTCGCTTTCCTCGATGCCTGTGGCGGATGCTATTTTATCTAAGGACATCGGAATTAAGGAAAATTTACTACCTACTAACGCTTCACTTTCCGTGTAGAGACGATGAAGAATTGCCATGAGATCTTCATTGATCGGTGCACCTTCTGGAGCCTTACTTAGACGTTCCGCAAGGGCATGGAATATCTCTTCCTTAGCATTAATTACATGACCCAAACTCTTTACCCGTTGCCAAAACTTTATAAAAGTCTATTAAAGTTCTGTTTGCTTCCCTATTCATCGTGTCCGATTTTGCCCGAAGGCTACTTTCGTTTGATATAACACTCCAAGGGCTTAAATTCCGATGCAACGAATCGTACACATTAGTAGTGTCTTTTAGGTGACTAGACTACTAATTGGTATCTCGAAAGATTAATGGAAGCATTGAAATCTCGATCTATTACCAAACCACATGCACAACTGTATACTCTATCCGACAACTTCAAGTCTTTCTT
>LADV01000160.1 GCA_000961805.1 Peptococcaceae bacterium BRH_c23
AGGTTGCCGTCTTCTTTCGTCATATCCTGATTACAACAAATTACTTTAATCGGTTCGTTCATTGACTCACCACCCTTCTCATATAGTATAGGGGTCTACCCTATATTCCTCGTTAAAAAAATAAACCATAATTGGCTCGGAAAAATAAAATGTGTGCTGTTCAGATTAGGATGATACCACCCCCATCCATATTTAAAATAATAGACTATTAGTTTGAAAAACCTTTGAATAAAAGTTAACGTTTTTGTAATACTTACGTAATGATAAAACACAAATGTGTGTCTTTGATGAAAATAATATGAATTACTTATGAAACATAAACATTTAATATTCTTTTTATTTTTTTGCTGTTACTCATGTAGTCCTAGCCGACGTCTCAAGATTGGTTGAACGACTCAATCTATATCAACATCTATCTCATCCATCATCTCTTGTAACGCCGGAAAAGGTGATAAAGCCCGCCGTAATATCCCCATCAAATAAGCGATACACACCCCGTAATTAACTATCGGCACCCCGGCCTCCTGCACCTTCGCCAGCCGCGCTAACATTTCGCGCCGGGTGATCATACACCCTCCGCAATGAACAACAAGTTTAAACTCAGAAAGGTTGGCCGGGAAGCTATTCCCGTTGCTAAAATGAAATTCCAGCTCGCCACCCACCTCCTGGCGCAACCAACGTGGTATCTTGACTTTGCCTATATCATCTTCCGTGCTGTGATGGGTACAGGCTTCGCTGATTAGCACCTTGTCTCCTGGACGTAGTTTGGCGATGGCTTTGGCTCCGGCCACCAGTGTCAGCAAATCTCCTTTATTACGGGCAAACAGAATAGAGAAAGACGTTAAGAGTACCTCAGGCGGAGTGTCGGCGTCCGCTTTGAGAAAGACCTGGGAGTCCGTGATCACGATTTTCGGCTTACGGTTCAAAGTGGCGATGCACTCTTTTAATTCTCTTTCTTTGGCGACATAGACCATGGCATCATGGTCCAGAATATCCCGGATCGTCTGCACCTGGGGCAGGATCAAACGCCCTTTGGGGGCCGCCAAATCAATGGGTACTACCAGAACAGCCAGATCACCGGGATCCAACAAATCTCCAACAATTGTCTGCTCATCCCAGGCCACCGGTGCGTTTCTAACCATGGTCATTTTCAGCTCCGCTAGACCCGTACGCCGCAAAGTGCTGGTCATAACCGGCTTAAGCCCGAATTTTTCTTCGATTTCTGCCGGTTCATCGGCCGGAACCGAGCGTAAATCCGTTTTATTCAGTATTACGATCAAAGGTAATTTTTTTTCCTGCACCCGCCGGGCAATTTCCAGTTCCAACTCCGATATGGAGTTACCGGTTACCAAAACCAGAAGCACCATATCGACTTGTTCTAGCACCTCCAAGGAACGCTGCACCCGTAGAGCACCCAATTCACCGCTGTCATCGATTCCCGCTGTATCAATAATCATCACCGGACCCAATGGCAGGATCTCCATTGCCTTAAAAACCGGATCCGTGGTAGTACCGGGCACCTCAGACACCAAGGCAATCTGTTGATTGGTCAAAGCATTAATCAAACTGGACTTACCGACATTGCGACGGCCAAAAATGGCAATGTGCAGGCGGTTACCACGTGGAGTAGTTTCCATGATTTTTTCTCCTTATCTTCTAATCCGACCCGGCCGGGTCACCTTGTCCGCTCTGATGATTTCATCCAGTTCTTCGGCCGTAAAGAGCCCGGCAGCCAGGACAGTATCCCGCACCGAACGTCTCGAAGCCAAAGCTTCTTTGGCCAAAGCAGCAGCCACATCGTAACCCAGCAAAGGGCTGATAACCGTAATGATTCCGGTGCTGTTATCCAAGTACTCGCGACACTTGGCGGTTTCCGCCCTGATGCCGGAAATACAACGTTCTGCCAGTAATAACATTGCCTTGCTCAGATTGTGCATAGCCGGCAATAAATTCGCCGCGATCAAAGGCAAAAATCCGTTTAATTCCAGCTGCCCACCCTGAGCAGCCAAAGTGATCGCCAGATCCTGAGCCATGATCTGATAGCCTACCTGAGTGACTAGTTCCGGCAACACGGGATTGACCTTACCCGGCATGATTGAAGAACCGACCTGTAAATCCGGCAGTAGGATCTCACCCAAGCCGGCACGCGGCCCGGAAGATAGTAGGCGCAAATCGGCCGTGATTTTGATTAAACTGGTGGCATTGGCTTTAAGCAAACCGGATACTTCGACAAAAACATCGGCATTCTGCGTTCCATCAATCATATTCTCCTGGCGTGCCAAACCTAAGCCACTCAGTAAGCGCAGGCGCTCGATCACCATATAGATGTATTTGCGGGACGCATTTAGCCCAGTGCCGATGGCTGTGCCGCCTAGGTTGACCTGGCGCAGCCTCTCTTCCACCTTATACAGGCGCCAGCGGTCACGGGCGATGGCTTCAGCCCAAGCGGCAAATTCCTGGCCCAGGGTTATCGGCACGGCATCCTGCATTTCGGTGCGCCCCACTTTGAGAACGCCGGCAAACTCCGCTTCCTTAGCCTGTAAAGCGCCCTGAAGGGTGGCACATGACTCAGCCAGGTGCCGTAGGAGCCTGATGGCGGCAAGACGTAAAGCGGTAGGATATACGTCATTAGTTGACTGAGACATATTCACATGGTTTAGGGGATGAACCAGGGAATAATCTCCCTTGTTTCCGCCCAGTAATTCGATCGCCCGGTTGGCAATGACCTCATTCACATTCATATTGGTTGAAGTACCAGCCCCGCCCTGCAAAGCATCTACAATAAACTGGTCGGCGAAGCGTCCTTCCGCCACCTCAGCCGCCGCCTGCGCGATGGCATTGCCTAGGGTCGGTTCTAATTCCTTCAAGGTCAGATTGGTTTCAGCCGCTGCCTGTTTTACCAAACCTAGGGCTTTGATTAACTCCGGGTGCACGGGCTGCCCGGAAACACTAAAGTTTTCGGCAGCGCGCAACGTGTGAATCCCGTAATACGCTTCCGCGGGAATCTCCCTAGTTCCCAGCAAATCCTCTTCACGGCGGAATTTCACTTCTATCACCATCCCAAGTATCCGATTCCTAAGACCCCAACTTCTTGTAAGAAAAGAAAACAATACTTATTTCACTGAAAAAAACACTATAACTTATTTCATAATTCGTTTTTGTTTTAATTCATGGGTTCGGATAAACCGACTGCTGTCACCCCGGCTGAGGTCTGCTGCCATGCCAACGGAATTAATCCTCCGTTCAATACAATACCGGCACTTACCCGACTCATCATTCAGACAAATCTTATTTTGATATAGTTCATAAAGTTTCCTCACGGAGGAGGGCGTTAAAAGCGGCATCACAACGTTAGCCCCTGCTTGGAGGGCAAGCTCCCGACCTTGCGGGTGCAGGGTGCCCATGGCTGTCGCAGCGGGCAATAGAGACTCCGGAAGCAACAAACGGGTTAAAGCAACCATTACCAGGGTATCTTCAACTGTGCCTCCCTTTTCCCCCTTCAAGGGGGTTTCAGAGTGGGGAATGAAAGGTCCAATTCCCACCATATCCGGTTCCAGCTCTTGGAGATAACATAAATCTTCGGCAAGATCGATATGACTTTGTCCCGGTAACCCGACCATAAACCCGGCTCCCACCTGATACCCTATTTCCTTTAGGGCCTGTAGGCAGGCCAAACGGTTCTCCAACTTCATAGTAGGGTGTAGTTTAGCATACAACCGTTCGGAAGCGGTTTCATGCCGCATCAAAAAACGGTCCGCTCCTGCTCGAAAGTACGCTTCATATTCGTCTCTTTTTCTCTCCCCAATGGACAAGGTAATAGCTACGCCCGGAAACTTATCTTTAATACGTCTGATGATCTTGACAATAATGTCTTTGGTGTACCATAGATCTTCGCCGCTTTGCAGGACAAACGTCCGGTATCCCAAATTATAACCTTCCTGACAGCAGACCTGGATCTCCTCTGGGGTTAAGCGGTAACGCGAAAGCATAGGGTTAGATGCCCGAATCCCACAATAGAGACAGTCCTGTCGGCAGTGATTAGAGAACTCAATCAGTCCCCGCAGGTACACCTCGTCACCGTAATGCTTTTTTTTAGTCTCTAATGCATAGCCAAAAAGAGTTTGCCGATCCTCATCTTTAAGGTTTTGCAAAAGATAAATAATCTCTTCTTTTGTTAATTTATTGGTATTAAAAGCCTTTGCGATCAGTTCTAACATCCCTACCACCATCTTTTTGGAAGAATTTTTTCTTTGTAATCATAGATAAATGTCCCGTTCCCCCAGTTCCAACCTTTTGAGAGCCTCTTCTGTGTAATTCCGGATCTTCTCACTCTTTATTTCCTGTAAATGTTTCAGGATTGTCTCTTCGCCCACTTTCTGAGTCTCCGGTGAAGCATAATCCAACAGATATTCCTTAAAGGTGAGAATAGCGTTAGGCTGACAGACATTTTGGATCTCGCCGGATTTGGCCAGTGCCATAAACCTGTCCCCAGTTCGTCCCTGACGGTAACAAGCCGTACAATAACTTGGTAACCAACCCGAGTTACAGACACTATACAATACTTCATCCGGACTCCGATGGTCTTCGACTTCAAATTGGGGAGATTTCTCCTGGTTGGTAACGGCAGGATGGTCAGTTGTTGTCTTGTCCTGTTTTTCCGCTTCTTTAATGTATCCGCCGACACCGGTACACGAACCAGCGGAAATTTGGGAAATGCCAATACTCAGCAATCTGTCCCGCAGTTCCGGTCTCTCCCGTGTGGAAGCAATCATACCGGTATAGGGCACTGCTAAACGGATGATGGCCACCAACCTCATGAATTCCTCATCACTGACAAGGTAAGGGAAAGTTTCATAATCTACCCCCCGGGCTGGGCGCAAGCGCGGTACAGAGATTGTGTGCGGCCCCACGCCAAAGCGTTGTTCCAGATGTAAAGCATGCATCATCAAGCCTAAGACTTCGAATTTATAGTCATAGAGCCCAAATAAGACCCCAAAACCTACATCATCAATCCCGGCGGTCATCGCCCGGTCATGAGCTGTCGTATGCCAATCATAATCTGCTTTGGGGCCAGCGGGATGCATCTTCTGGTAGGTTTCCCAGTGGTAGGTTTCCTGAAACAAAATATAGGTGCCAATACCAGCATCTTTCAACAATCTGTATTCTTCAACAGTAGTGGCGGCAATATTGACATTACAACGCCGGATACTGCCGTTGGCGAATTTGATGTCGTAAATGGTCTTTAAGCAGTCCACTACGTATTCAATAGGACATTCCTCCGGGTGTTCACCGGCTTCCAAAGCAAGCCGTTTGTGACCCATGCCCTCTAAAACCTTTACCTCTCCTTTTATTTGTTCCATAGTAAGCTTTTGCCTGATGAACTTGTTATCCCGTTTATAGCCGCAATATACACAGCTATTGATACAATGATCGCTTAGATAGAGAGGTGCAAACAGAACAATCCGTTTTCCGTAGATTCTTTGCTTGATTTCCGCAGCTACTTCGTACATCAGGCCTGTTAGTTCTGCATCTTCGTTTTCCAGTAAGACAGCAACTTCGAGTGGAGTCAAACCTTTCGCTGCGCGAGCTTTGGCAATTATCATTCGAACTTGAGCAGTCGTCGCCTGTTTCCCTTGTTGCAGTAAATCCTTAATCTCCTGATCATAGATGAAGTCAGCTGCTTGCCATTCCCGATTAAATGCTTCTCTTCTTGATAAAGTCATCCTTTTCACCTTCCTTAGCTGGCAGTCTGCATTCTTACAGACAAATTCCACCGCGTTATCCCAGACAATCCCTTTTTGTGGGCAAATGTTCGTTATATATACCTCTATCCGTGTAGTGAGTATGCAATAACTCATGTGATTTGTGTCCCAAGGGGTGTCCAAGAAATTCTGCATATAAAGACTGAATCAAAGGATTCTCATGAGATTTTCGGAGCTGTTTACCCTCGTCTTCCTGATAAATTGCCGCTAAACGTTTCCTGCGAATTTCGGCTGTGGTCGGTCTCGGTTGACCTCCGCCACTAATACAGCCGCCGGGACAACCCATAACTTCAATAAAGTGATAAGGCGACTCTCCTTGAGCGATCTGCTCCATTAAGATTTTAGCACCCTTAAGCCCGCTGGTTACAGCAACCTTAACCGTCACACCGCCCAGGAACTTATACTCAGGCAACGGATTTTCAATTACCAGATCAGCTGTCTTAATTCTCTCCAAACCGACGATCGGATGGACATGAAGCCCGTCAAACGGAAGTTCCCGTCCGGTTATAATTTCATAAACTGAGCGTAGGGCGGCTTCCATAACTCCGCCAGTAACACCGAAAATATCTGCTGCACCGGTCGATAGACCCAGCGGATTGTCGAAGTCGGATTCCGCCAAGGCCCGAAAATCAATCCCGGCCTCTTTAATCATCCTTGCCAATTCCCGAGTCGTTAGAACAGCATCGACATTGGCCTGGCCACCATTGGTCAGTTCCGGCCGGGTTACCTCAAACTTTTTAGCGGTACAGGGCATGATCGAGACGACAAAAATATCTTCCGGACGTATCCCGACCTTCTCAGCATAATAGCTCTTTGCCAATGCTCCGAGCATCATATGCGGCGACTTACAAGTAGAAAGGTGGTCAAGTTCAGCCGGGAATGCGTGCTCGACAAACTTCACCCATCCTGGACTACAACTGGTAATCATCGGTAAGACGGCACTGCTGCCGTTAAATACTTGCTGGATACGCTGCAAAAATTCGTTGCCTTCCTCCAAGATCGTCAAATCCGCCGCAAAATTGGTATCAAATACATCATCAAAACCCATCTCTCGCAAGGCGGTAACCATTTTTCCCGTTACCAGAGTCCCCGGTTCATAACTGAATTCTTCCCCCAGAGCAGCCCGAATCGCCGGAGCTGTCTGGACAATAACCCGTTTCTTGGTGTCATGCAGGGCGTTCCAGACCTTGGTAATCGCGTCCTTCTCCTGCAAAGCGCCTACAGGACAAACAACCGTACACTGACCACAAAAGGCACAGTTTACTGAATTCAGTTGCAGAGCCGCTGCTGGTCCGATCATTGTTTTAAAGCCCCGCTGCTGAGCATTTAGCACACCAACACCCTGAATTTCATTACAAACGGTTATGCATCGGCGGCATAAAATGCATTTCGAGGTATCCCGCATGATGGAAGGAGATAAATCATCGAGGACACCTTTGGACTGTTGCCCGTTAAACCGCACTTCTTTAACTTGAATTAATTCCCCTAGTTTTTGCAGTTCACATGACTGGTTCCGCTCACAGTTCAAACAATCTTTCGGATGGTCAGAAAGCATTAACTCATAAAGGAGCTTCCGGGCTTTTTGTACCCGCTCCGTTTTAGTGTGAACAACCATGTCCTCTCTAACTGCGGTTATGCAGGAAGCTTGTAAATTTCTAGCACCTTCCACTTCCACCGCACATATCCGGCAGGAACCATATTTATGAACCCCTTCCAGATAGCACAAGCTAGGAATTAAGATATTATTCAGCTTGGCTGCTTCCAGAATTGTAGTTCCTTCCTTAACAGTTATCCTTTTATTATTTATAGTTAGATTTATCATTGTTTGCCCTCCTGTCATAAATCGAGCACTTAATTCAAGTATTGACTTTTTGTAAATTCCAGCATCTCGTTCGGGTCTTCACCCGGAATACCCATCATATTTCCGAACCGGGTTCCAAGCGTTACAGCAACGGCTAGACGCTTAGGCCGGAGAACTTTTCGGGACGAGTTTTTTTTGCGCATTTCGACATGCTTGGCAACTCTTATCCTGAATGTGTTCCTCATACTCATGGCGGAAATACTTAATCGTACTCAGAACAGGGTTGGGTGCTGTTTGTCCTAAACCGCAGATGGCTGTCTCCCTGATGTTTTCTCCTAATTCCTCTAACAGTTCGATGTCTCCTTCGCGGCCTTCACCTCGCATGATCCGTTCAAGTATTTCCAGCATACGCTTAGTACCAGTCCGGCAGGGAACACACTTACCGCAAGACTCATCTTGCACAAATTCCATAAAGAAACGGGCCACGTCCACCATACAGGCATCTTCATCCATAACGATAAGTCCGCCTGAGCCCATAATGGCTCCGAGTTTGATTAACGAATCGTAATCAACAGGAGTGTCAAGATATTCCTTAGTTATACAGCCGCCAGAAGGACCTCCTGTTTGGGCAGCTTTAAACTCTTTCTTTTTAGGAATACCGCCGCCGATTTTGAAGAGAATGTCACCTAAGCTCATTCCCATGGGAACTTCAACCAATCCGGTATTGACTACATTACCGGCAAGGGCAAATACCTTAGTCCCCTTGCTACTGGCAGTCCCATACTGTGTAAACCACTCACAACCGTTTAAGACAATGGGAGCTATATTGGCATATGTTTCGACATTATTAATAATTGTTGGCTTGGCAAATAACCCGCTTTGGCAGGGGTACGGTGGTTTTTGCCTTGGTTCGCCGCGTTTTCCTTCTATCGAATGCATTAACGCCGTTTCTTCCCCGCAGACAAAAGCACCGGCACCAATGCGAATTTCTATATCAAATGAGAATGCGCTTCCCAAGATATTCTCCCCTAACAATCCGGCTACCCGGGCTTGGTCAATCGCGTGTTCCAAACGTTCCACGGCCAGTGGGTATTCAGCTCGGACATAAACATAGCCTTTGTGGGCACCAATGGCATATCCGCCAATCATCATTCCCTCTATGATGCTGTGGGGATCTCCTTCCAGAATGCTGCGATCCATAAAAGCACCAGGATCACCTTCATCAGCATTGCAGACGATGTATTTAACACTACCAGCGGCTTTTAATCCAGCTTCCCACTTCACTCCTGTGGGAAAACCTCCGCCACCACGTCCGCGCAGGCCTGATTTTTTGATTTCGTCAATCAGACTTTCCGGAGTCATCTCGACAACCGCTTTTGCAAAAGCCAGATAGCCGTCTCTTGATATATAGGCCGGAAGAGAAGAGTGATCAATTGCTCCGCAGTTTCGCAGGGCTATTTTTACCTGGGCTTTAAAAAAGTCAATATCCTTCAGACAGGGTACCCGTTTCATAAGTTGACGGTCGAAAAAGACTTTATTCTCTACTATTTTGCCGTCGATAAGATGAGACTGGACGATCCCCGGAATATCAGCAGGCTTTAGCCTGGTATAAAAGGTTTCGCCCGGCGAAACTACCATCACCGGCCCAATATCGCATGAACCGATACATCCCGTTTCAAATACGACGACATCCTGTTCTAAACCGTGCGCCTTGAGGGAATTGAGCAAAGCATCCTTAACTGCATGACAGTTAGTAGAGATACAACCTGCGCCGGAACAAACCAAAACAGTATAGTTGTATTTGCTGATAGCTTCATTGTAACTTGACCGAACTTTCACAAGATCTTCTTTAGTATTGATATAGGAAAATGCGACTTGCACGACAATTCACCCCTTACTTATTCGTGTATTCACCAAGAATGGTATCCAACTCTTCAGGATTCACCCTCTGATAAACTGTGTCATTAACCGTCATTACTGGAGCAAGACCACAAGCACCAATACAACGCGCTACTTCCAGGGTAAAGAGACCTTCTTCCGTTGTCTCTCCCACTTTAATGTCTAACTTTTTCTTTAACTCATCGACGATCTTTTTAGCACCACGTACATAACAGGCAGTTCCCATACAGACCCTGATCGTGTACTTTCCTCGAGGACGTAAAGCAAAGTAGGAATAAAACGTGACTACCCCATAAACCTCAGACAACGGCAACTCCATTTTTTCAGCTATGAATTGTTGCAGCTCAAGTGGCAGATACCCGAAAATTCCCTGGGCTATGTGCAGAATCTGGATTAGACTACCTTCATGAGCTTTGTACTCTTCGATGATTTCCGCGATCCGTTGGTACTTCTCCTGGTCGTCTTCCAGACAACACGTGCATGTAGAATTAGACATTACCGAAACACCTCCCGAAAAATTACTTGATCCAATACCTAACCAAACTGCTTGATGATATGGGGCTAGGCCCTTGAATCGATACTTGAATTATAAATAATTAATTTGAAGAACTCTTGAATTAAAAATAACGCTTTTGTAATATTCTCTTCAAAACGGACTTTGAAAGCCCGTTTCCTGAAACTTCATTCCTTGCTGCTTTGCCATAATTATTAGTTGCTTTTTTCTATATTTCCTTGGATCTAGGTACAAAAACAAATGACCTAATATCCTTGTTTTCAGGATATTAGGTCATTGTATGCCCAGTTTATTCTTGTTTACAATTTTCCCCATCTGCTACATCTTGATGTTTATGATTATGAGACATGAATTTCATCATTACTAAATGTCCCAATGGACAAGCCAATATTAATAACACCCATAATCCATTTTTTACACCTGAACTTTGCAAGTTTAACGATGACAGTACTGCTAGCAGAACAATCGGTACCAAACAGCATAGTAACATTAAGATGCCATGTGATAAATGTCCACCTTTATTTTTCATTTTGCGCCCTCCCATTATGCTCATCACTTCCTGTGAATTATTTTGTCTCATGCATAGTTAACATTTTCTTTCTTCATCTTGTTTTTTTCCATAAAATAAATAACCCAGATGCTCGATTCGTAGAGAAGAAGTACTGGGGCAGAGATGGCCACTAGAGTTAAAACGTCTGGGGTAGGTACGATCAGACCTATGAGGAGAAGGACTCCAATGTAGCCATATAGTCGCGTATTTCTAAGCTTTCTTGATTTTACTAAGCCCAGCCGGCTGAGGGCTATCATTACGATGGGAATTTCAAAAAAAACACCCATACCAAATGTTAATAATAATAGGAAAGAAAAATATTTACCACCCAGAAGCATAGGGTTAAGGTAACCCTCTCCAACCCCCATAAAAAATCGTAGTACTAAAGGGAAAATCACTTGATTACCAAAACCTGCTCCCAAAGCAAAAAGGATCAATGCCGGTGGAATGGCAGAGAAAATCGTCTTCCGTTCTTGTCGAGTACAGCCTGGCATAATAAACGCAATGGCTTGGTAAATAAGCACCGGCAGGCTAACCATAATCCCCCCTACGACTGCTATTTGAATCGTTGTAAAAAACCCATCAGCAGGACCGATAAAGTACAGTTGCTTTCCACTTAAAGGAGCCGTAAGCCACATGATAACTTTATCCATATTTAGATAAATCACGGTGGCGCCGGCGAGCAGCGCCACAGATGAAATAATGAGACGGTATCTGAGCTCCCCCAAATGATCTGTCACTGTCATCTGCTTATCCATATGCCCCTCCTTTTCGAGGAAAATTTATAATGTATTTACCGAATCTCCTGTGGTTCTATGCCGAGGATGGTAACCTTAGGATTTTCTCGATACTTGAATTATAAATGACCAATTTGAAGAACCCTTGAAT
>LADV01000337.1 GCA_000961805.1 Peptococcaceae bacterium BRH_c23
ATCAAGTCGAGCGCCTGATGTCCGCCTTAGGCAGCGAAACGCTGTCCACAAAAGAGCTTTTGGAGCGGCTTGGACTTAAGCACCGTCCAACGTTCAGCAACAATTATTTGCGCCCCGCGTTGGAACTTGGCTTGATTGAGATGACTGTTCCTGACAAGCCAAACAGCAGCAAGCAGCAGTGTCGGGCTGTAAAACGAAATAGTGACTAATAAATTTGCTCCTTCGGCAGTACTTATCTCGAAGTTTGCTGCATTTTCAAAACCAAATCGGTGATAGTAGGCAGGATTTCCGAAGATAATAATGGCCTTATATCCCATAGTTTGAGCTATCTTTTTTGCATGTGCATTCAGAGCTGATCCAATTCCTTGGTTGGAGATTCAGATTTAGAGGGTGAGTGGCGATGTGAGCAGCCTTGGCCATTCAAATATGAGATTTATGAGAGCGAGCATTTGATAAGCCAGGAGTGGTGGGGAGGATATGTGCGTCATAACGTTATAAGTCATAGAGTGTTTGATCACGACAACAACGAAATTGGTTCTCTGGCGTAATATTAAACTTATGCGAACACTTCGGGCAAGTCACCTGGAGTGTTCCTTTATTTATGGGCACCCGCATCTTGCCCTTGCATTTCTCGCATTCTTTGCCCCGATGATCGACTAGCTGTAGAATCCGCTGTTGATCAAAACCGACAACTAATTCGTCCCCGATTAGAAAAGAAGGAACTCCGTTAACGTTTCTGCGGATTAACTCCGCGCGGGCTTACTCATCACAGTTGATATCCTTTTCTACAAAATGAATCTTATGCTGCGAAAGAAACTTCTTCGCTGTAAAACAATGCGGTCAAGTTTGTGTGGTGAACATGATGACGTTCTTCATAGAAACATACTCCTTTCCCATATGCGTATGCACAGCATAGCACTGGCTATCGTCCCTGTGCGAAATGTATGCCAGGCGAGTAGCCAAATGGAATTTGTAAGCGAAGTTTCGACAAGGAAATCAGCAACTTCTTCATAGTCTAATGATAACGAAAGGCCCAAGGAAATTCTTGATTTTTCTCTAAAACAAAACAAACCCGGATGTATTAACCTTTTGTCTTCAACAGGTGCTTATACTATTATCGGAAAATGATCCATCTGGGGTATTGGGTATGGAAGCAATGCTCAGATGGAAAAACGCTTTATTTTAAAGGAGGAAAAGAACCTGAAACCCATCGTCTTTATCGATACCGAAATTGAACCGAAAAGTGGAAAAATACTTGATATCGGCGGTGTCAAGGGCGTTGGCAGTTCATTTCACTCCAATTCCTACCGGTGGCGGGAAGTCCATGGGGGGACCAGTGCCTGACACCAACTTATCAACTTATTGTTTAGTTTGTGAAAACTCGGGTTCGACAGTCTGTGAGATCAAGGGAAGTAGTATGATCCCCTTATAGTAGACACAATTAACTAGGACCATACTCGGCGTGAAGGTTCCTGAACGAGGGCATACTGAACGTAATGGTCGTTATAAGCAATCAATACGACATAGAGAAACGCTCACTGTATTATTGGGCGGAGATGTACTCCAGGCAGATGCGAGAAGGGATGGCCTACAAGGAACTGGCGAAGGCGGTCACGATTAACATTTTAGATTTTAGCTATTTGAAACAGACGAAGAACTACCATAGTGTATTTCATCTTTACGAAGACGAAGAGAGATTCCAACTTACGGAAGCCTTAGAAATGCACTTCATGGAATTGCCTAAATTGGTCTCGAAGTGGCGACGAAGAGAGGTTAGCCCTTGGGAGAATGTTTTAGTTCGATGGTTATTGCTTCTGGAGGGTTCGGAAAATCAGGAAATTTTAAAAACACTGGAGGAGATTGCAATGCAAGATCCCGTTTTGCATCAGGCCATGGCTGCGTGGGAGAAATCAAGTGATGATCCTATTGTGAGAGAAGAGTACTTTGCGAGACGCAAGGCAGTTTTAGATGAGATGGCGGCCGTCAGAGAAGCCGAACTCCGGTTGAGGGAAGCAATCCAGAAGGGAAAGGGAGAAGGAAGGGCAGAAGTTGCGAAGAGTCTTTTGGACTTGGGAATGGAGATTTCAAAGGTAGCTAAAGTAACATGTATGACGGTAGACGAAGTTAAAGTGCTAAAAGATTGAAAAGATTGAGACTACTGATCGAAGGAGGGGTCTGCTCCCCATAGGGGGGCCTAGGAGCACCGGTGCTGTCGAATCAGAAAAAGCTATCCCCTACACTATGGAAGTGTGGGGCGATTTTTTGTCCAATGCCGAGGGCATCTCTTTAGGCTTTGAAGTTGAGTCTGTTGACAATATGATTGAGGTAATAAAAGAAAAAGGACTCGAAGTAGAAAGTGGGCCTTTCCAACCTAATCCTCATATTAAGTTTTTTTATGTTAAAGATCCCAACGGTGTTAGTATACAATTTGTCGAAAATATGTAATTCTGATCAAGCATGAAGCATCTTCTATTGAAGGTGCTTTTTTCAAGAATAAAGTCAAAATCCAAAGGTTTGCTATCAAAAATCATCGTTACCACCGTCCTCAAGGTTATTATACCGGTAATTACCAAAAGATAACAACCTTTAATTAAATATTAACAGTGCCTAATTTAGACAGTTGTTGGATATTAAGGTCAATAAGTTCACAAACAAAGAGAAAACAGTCTCCTAAACGGACTTCCATAGTGCCTCAAGTTCCTCCAACGTATTTTATCGGGGGAAGCAAGTTGCAAGAGGTGCTCGACAAATTGATCAAATCAAGTGATAGATACTTACAACCGACCGAGACTGGCCTGTACTAGTAAGCGCATGCTAACCCAGTAATTCTGTTCTGAACGGGAGGGGGCGTTCTGAATTTGCATGCAGCAGTCCTGCTCGGAGAGCCACCAATCGCACCCTAGCTTACCACGCTCCAAGTTTTTAGTTATCTCCGCAATGATCTCCGTGCCCCAGCATTTATGTTGAGTGTAGGCTATGACTCGATCAGCCAGGGCTTGGTATGAGGAATGATGAAAGGTCTGGTTATCTTGATCATATTCCAGGTCAAGGATGGGAATGATCCCTGTCAGGTCGCGAGAAATTCCAGCCAGCAACTCTTTTTCCTCGTTGGATGAACCAATATACAGGTAATAAAGTTTAGCTGTACGCTTGATACCAGACTGGCGCAGGATTCGACCCAGTCTTTGGATTCGTTGTCGGGTGCTATTGGTGGAGGAGGCGATGATCCCGATGTCGGTTGAAGGTACATTTAAACCTTCATCAAGGGCGCGGCAACTTACGAGAATGCGAATTTGCGAGTCGTAGTATTTACGCAGGATTTCTTTGCGACTCCACTCGTCCATTTCGGAATGATAACGCCCCACTTGTCCAGGAAACAGGGACTCTAACTCGTCATAAATTGTGTTTGCCACGACAATTCTTTCACAAAAGACCAAGATCTTTGAACTGAGCGGAAGCTGAGTCACAAGATAACTGACACAGGTTATCCGGGATTCTGCCCTGTAGACCAAATCTTTGCGCCGGGTGGCTAGCATGAGTACTGAACGGGCAAGACTCGCTATGTTCTCATCCTCAGAGCTTTGCGCCAATTGCTCTAGGCTGGCAAAATACCTCAGTCTGGTTAAGCCTTGCAGGAAAGGACAACGATACATGAGAATTTCTCGGACTTGAGTTAGTTGTTCACTTAAATCCAGATATTGGCGCTCTTCGTCTGGCGTGAATTTCAGCCTTAAGTTAAAGATCGCAAAGGAACTGATTATATTCGCATTCAAGGCCTCGACAAAGCTGTATTTATAGATCTCCGGTCCCAAAGCGGGAAGCAGAGTTTCGTTAAAGGTTGCGGTTTCCGGGGTGGCGGATAAACCTAGGGCATAGTAATGTGTGACAGGATCTTGGCTCGGGATTTGGGCAATAAATGAAAATATGCGCGAATTTTCTGGGCTGCAATAGTGATGGCATTCATCAGCGATCAACAATATTGAGCTACCCTGATGATAGTCATCCAGTAAATGCTGTGCTAAGGTGGTACGGGCTGAGTTCACTACATAAACCATATACTTGCGAGACGTTGGGTCTTTATGAACCCCAGAGTATACGCCTATGTCCTCCCTGGAAACAGCGAGATCGGCTTGAAGACTTTTAACCCATTGATTGGCCAGAAAAACCTTGGGTACGACAATTTTGATTTTCAAAGCAGGCGCTTGTTCCTTAAGTAATATATATTCCAGCCTGGCGATGGCTCCCAAGGCTAGGATTGTTTTGCCTGCCCCGGTCACGACATTCACAACCCCTTTACCCTGATTGCCAAACCAGATATCCAGGCATTCTTTCTGCCAGGCAAATAATGGTTTTTTCACTTGACTATAGACGTTTGACGTGGAGTTGGCCACCTCTTCGGAAGTTTGCTTATGGAAATAAGGCATACTTTCTCTCCCTTGTCTTCCTCGTGGTTGAATATATATAATGTATGTTATGCTATTAGTATGACATTATTGGATTATTGAGGCAAGTGGGGAAGGAAAACTCTGTTTTGTGTCGAACTCTAGCAAAAAAACGAATTAGAAAAAGGAGCATTAACCAATGACGGATTATGAGGACCTATATAAACAAATGTTGAGCGTTGAAAAAGAGCTTAAGGATAAGATCAACAGTCAGCAAAAACTATTTAAGAGCTTAAGCAAAAATATGGAGAAGGGGGATCTTAAGAGCTGGACTAGGGATCTGGCATCCATGCGTGCTTACCTGAAAGAACAGGAAACCTTGATGGAAGAGATGCAGAAGCAGGTTGACGACTTCGGGATTCGCAACTATGTGGAAAATGGCGACTTTGTGGAACAATTACTGGCTCATTGCGATCGGCTCGAGGTGGACGTTAAAGGAGATTATCCCACTTATGAGATGTTTCCTTTCCGGGTCAGGATCGATGCCGAAAATCTGGACTTGTATCTTGATCGAAAACGTGTCCAATGCCTGCGCCCTTTGTCCTTTGTGCAAGAGGTGAAGGCCAGCAGGGATAAACTGTTAAAGGTGACCTTTGATCCCAAAGGCTTTGTCAAAGAGCTTGCCGCTGCCTATGATTTAATGCTATTAAAGCAAAATCAGGGCAAAACACTCACTTCAACGGTAGGAGATATTTACTTAAAGACACTTTACACCCTTTTAACCCCTATGCGTCGCTTCCGTAAAGATTATGACCTGCAGAGTTTCGCTTTTGATTTGGCACGACTTTATGTTGCTGACCTACGGACCTGTGAGGATGGCCGGCAGTTTCAATTTGGACCCAGTCGCAATATCAACAAGGCTATCCGTATCTTAGATCAGGATGGCCGGGAGCATTATTTGGCGACCATTCGTTTTTTCGGAACATCAGAAGTATCGTTACAGGAATCCAGATAATCTTCGTGAAAATTAGCAGACATTTAGAGCGGAAACCATCTGAGAGTGAAAACGGTCTACGAAGCCATTCGAGGCTTGAAATAGCACATGCACTCTAACCTCGAACATCTTGCCTCGAACATCGATTTGGTAGGAGGTAATAGCCTTGGAAAATGATATAAAATCAGCCCTAGCCTGCTTAAGGAAGGGACAGGCTCCAGGTAATCGCGCAATCTTGAAGGAAATATCGGTAGGCAGCGAGTTTATTATGGATTTTTGGAAGGAAAAATATCTGGCGAACTATCTGGCTAGCGGAGGCAGCAAGATGAAGTTCGTGACTGGTCGCACTGGGAGCGGAAAGACACATTTCCTAGAAATATTGGCGATGGAAGCAGAAAACATGGGCTATATCTCGGTAAGCCTCTCAGCACGTAAACTCTGGATCCATGATTTTAAGGAAATCTATACAGCAATATTGCACCAGGTCAATTTACTGGAACGCTTACAACGTTGCAGCCACGAGGTTATCCGGCAGCTGGGGCATGATCCCAAGCTGATCCCTGAAGATATTAGCTTTGCGGATTACTTATCCAGCCAGGGATTGCTGGATCCGTTGACCAAGCGGGAGATTAGGCAACAGTTGGAAAAGCTCTTTCTAGCCAACCCTCTGATTGACAATAATTTTGCCCTCGCCTGTGCCATGTTGACCGGTGGAATTTTGGGACACCCCACGTTGGAGGAGGCCAACCGCAAGCTGTTGATGTTATGGCTGGAAGGAAGTCGAGAAGCCAAATTGTCTTCCCTACGCCGCCTGGGTTTGTCACCGAGTAAAATCACCAAATATAATGCTAGGCACATGCTGCGTTCTCTAGTTGAGGTTTGCTGTCTTGCTGGATTCAAGGGTCTAGTGATATCAATTGATAATATGGAAGTATTGGTGGGCGCAGATAGTTCTGAAACCATTCGCTATTCCCGATTGAAAAGGGAAGACGCCTATGAAAGTATCCGTGAATTGATTGATGAAATAGATACCTTAAAACATACTATGTTCGTTTTTTCGTTTGATCGCAGTCTGATCGACGATGAGGTTAGGGGTTTGAAGTCTTATCAGGCGTTATGGATGCGCATACAAAATGAAATCGAAGGAAAACGTTTTAATCGTTTCGCCGACATTGTGGATTTGGATCGTCTGATTGATGAGGTCTATACTCCAGAGAATATCCTTAAAATGTCGACCCGTCTGGCTCAGGTCATAAACCGCTTCGATACTGGGGCTACTCCTCTAAGCTTGAACACAGCGGAAGAACTCCACGCCCGGTCTCGGTTTGGCAAAGTTTCGTTGCCTAGGAAAGTAGCCCTAACAACTTTGCAGGAAGGAGCAGAATAATGGATTTTGAAGCGCAAAGAGTTATTGAAGCCTTGCGTTCGGGAGTGTCTTCTCGGGCAGTGGGACACTACTTCTCCTCAGCCCGTCCAGAATTAATGGGGTTGATCTCCCGCAAGTTAGACCAAGTCAGAGACACCGGAGAATCCACTGGTATGGTTGTTTCTGGCAAGTACGGAGAGGGTAAAACCCACCTTTTGAATACGGTGTTTAACCTAGCCCATAGTAACAATATGGTCGTCAGTCTAGTTTCCCTAAGTAAGGAGACTCCGTTTGACAAACTTTATCTAGCCTATCAGAAACTTGTTAGCAGTACGTACTTGCCTGGACGCCTGCAACCTGGATTTCAGCATGTCATGCAAGATATTACCCCGAATAATCCAAGCGCTCTAGATCTGACCTCCTTTACCAGTAAGCACTTAGAGACGGACAAGTTGTTTTACGTTTTGCGATCCTTTCTTCATGTGGATGATCCTGATGAAAAATACCTGCTCATGTCGGATCTGGAGGGGGATTTTATCAATAATGCCCTCTTGCGTCAGATCTACAAACGGATTTTTGCTCAAACAGTTAAGTATTCCGTATCTTTTAGTAAAACTCGTCACAGTATGGATTACTTTAGATTGTTAAGTCACCTCTTTAAATTACTGGGTTACAATGGATGGGTTATCCTGTTTGATGAGACTGAATTGATCGGTCGCTTGGGTAAAAAAGCCCGCCTCAACGCCTATAATAATATGGCCTCGTTCTTGTTCCCTGAGAAATATTCGCGGCTCGAATCCACCTTTACCCTATTCGCGTTGGGTGCCTCGTATCAAGAGGATGTCATAGAATCCAAACATGAGTTTGAAAACCTAGCCACGACGTATGTGGATCGCGCCCAAAGAGAGCCCATTGAAAAGGTACTCAACGCAATTATTTCCGCACCCCAGCTTCAACCGCTGAACCAGGATGAAATCTTGGCTGTTCTTAAACAGGTCCAGGATTTTCACGGCCAAGCCTATGACTGGCGACCTAAACTTGATGTAAGGGAAGTGCTTAAAGCCTCGGAGAATCGGGGCTACCTGTTAAGGACCAGGATCCGTGCTGCAGTCGAAGTGCTTGATCAGCTTTATCAGTACGGTCAAGCCGGGACTATTCAAATTAATGCCCTCGGAGAGCCAGAATATCAAGAGGAGGAATTGCCTTCTCTGGAGAGTTGTATTATCGATGAAGAATAACTTTAGAATTCTACTAAGCTTTTCAAGCACATTATCGGGCACTGCTCCTTGACCGCCTAAAGTTACCACCTTTTTGTCGGACAAGGTATCCAGATAGTCCGATTTAATTTCCTTCGGAATTTTATCAGGCTCGACCAATACAATAGGGACAAAGTCGATCCAGCGAAGATTGAGCCTGCTAAAGCATCAGGAAAATCTGTTCCTTTGGCTACAAATAGATTCGGGCTACTATCGCCAAAGAGAGCTTGAGCGATTTTTGCAGCAGTCTCATACCGGTTTAATCCTCCATAGCATCTTAAACTGGCATTAGGAAACATATCGCGTAGTTTTCCCTCAACCATTGGGCTGACTACTCCCTCTCTCTCAACAATTGTAATCTGAGTCGGTTGGAGCTGATTTAAATAAGCAAGACTTTCATCCGGAATCTCATTTGCTTCCACTAAGACCATAGGGATCCCGAACATCGCCAAATAAGGTGATATGGCCAAGGAATCCGGAAAATTTTCTCCTGTGGCAATGATCACTTCTCCTCCGGTTTTTATCCCCCTTCCTTATAACATTACATCTAAAACCTGCCGAAATATGGCTCGAAATTGGCAAAGTACAAGGAATAAAAGCCAACAATCTGAGCATGGAACGATTATTAATTCCATGTTCACCGGGAGAATATTAGAAGAAAAAGTTATAAACCAGTATCGTGGAATTATCCCTCAAATAACTGGCTCGGCCTGGATAACGGGTACGCATCAATTCTTTATCCAAGATAAAGATCCATATCCTCAAGGGTTTGAAATAATCTAATCGGAAGAGGATGTAAAGAAAATATTGGGCGAAAATTTAGTCAGGGTATTTAAAGAAGTATGGGTATGACGGTAAAACTAATTGATGGAGACCTCATGTAATATAAGAGTACAAAAATGGGCTGTTGCTCTACGAACTATGAAGTTCGCTTTGCAACAGCCCCTTATTGTACTCTTAACAGAGTGAAAAAATGTTTATACTTATTTTTCAAATATCGTACCCTTTTTGAATTTAGAATCTTTAAATGCATACTTCATCAGAAGAATATAGGCAATACCTGCTACAACAACGCCGATAATCCATGCCAGCTCCACTTTTGTAAAGGCGGCGGCGGCTCCGATAAGTAAGGCAAGCACCGCGGCTGGATTATATCCGGCAAAAGGACCGTCTTCCTTGTACAAATCTGCAACGTTTACTTTTTGCTTTCTTAATATATAATATTCGATTAATAAAATAGAAACAATCGGGCCTAAAAATGCGGAATAGATGAGAATGAACATACCAAGACCCTTTGCCGAAGAATCCTGTACAAGCACCCAAGGGAATGAGCCTAAGGCTAGCAGTCCGGTTATGGTAACAGCAACTTTATACTTTAATTTAGTGATCAGGGTAATAACATAGGTCGGCGGAATAATATTAGCAACCATGTTTACTGCAATGGCACCCATAACAATAAATGCGGATACAAAGACTGTAATATAAGAATTATCGACTACGATTGCAAACGCCTTCACAGGATTGGAGATGCCGGTTGTGGAAGCAAGCATTGCGCCGATTGCAAGTACGAAGCCGTAAGCTATTAGAATTGGCAAAAAGTACAAAAACCCGCGTTTTGTGTCGCTAAGACCAGATTTTAGCTCTCTTGAATAGTCGGCTGCGCTTAAAAAGATAGCTGCATAATTTCCCATAAACATCATTATGAAGGCAAAGAACGGCAAGCCCCATGTGCCGCTTGCATGAACCCATTTTTCTGCTATCACAGCGCTATGGGATGTTAGAAGAACGCCAAATACATAGACAAGCGCTAGCATAATAACAATCGATGTAAGTGATTCTACCCATTTAATGGCATGGAAGCCGTACAGCGAAAGCCCAATTTGCACCAGCTGAAGCCCTACAAAGCAAAGAAAAACATTATCAAATGCGCCGCCCGTAGCGATTTTCGCAATCTCATTTAAGGCAGTACCGCCAATCCAGCTTTGAAAACCGTACCAAACGATGGCGGGGATACCGCGCAAAAGTGATGATATGATGGAGCCTTTCACCCCAAAGGACATTCTGAGCTGTACAACATAGGGTATTCCTGTTCTGTAACCGAGCCTGTCATTTAACGCAAAAATAGCTGAAATGATACCAATTGCTATGATCGCTGCGGCAAAGGTCTGAAACATGTTTAGCGTTGCGATACCGGCCACAACCAAACTAGCTCCAAGGGTCATATTGCCTAAATTAACGCCGTCTCCAATCCACATAAACGCATAGTCTATCGGACCTACCGTCCTACCCGCTTCGGTTTTCGGATTTAGTGATTCATCCACACCCGTATCATGTTGGATCTGCGTCGTTTTTGTACCGACACTTTCTGAATTTGTAGACATCGTACACCCAACTCCTTCTCTTTCATTGTTTGCCGTATTTCTGGATTATCTATCGGTTACAAATTAGGTCTTAGATGTCTGCCAATAGGCTTCGAAACAATCCTTCCATCTTTAAAAACAGTTGTTCCCCTGAGAATTGTTTGTGTTACTGTCCCGCGGAAGCTGTCACCAACATAAGGGCTTACTTTGTGCTTATAGAAAAGAGCCTCTGCCTGTAATGTAAATTCCTTTGCCAAGTCTACCAGTGCAAAGTCCCCATCATAACCAACAGCAAGTTTTCCCTTCCCTTGAATTCTAAAGATCTCATTAACATTTTGCGACGTCAATTTTGCGATATCCACAAGCGGAACCTTTCTTCCATGGTAGGCATGAGTAAGCATAGCCGGAAGGGTTGTTTGACAAGCTGAGATTCCACCCCAAACCTTTAAAAATTCCCCATCTTTCAGCTTTGGGTCGCAGGGCGAATGGTCTGAGGAAACAAAGGCGATCTCGCCGTTATAAAGTTTTGCCCACATTTTTGTTTGGTTTTCAGTATCACGAATCGGAGGTGAGCATTTGGCCACTGTTCCCATCCGTCCTACATCGTCATCCGTAAGAATTAGATAATGCCCAATGGTTTCACAGCAGACGTCAACCCCTCGGCTTCTTGCCTGTGTAACAAGCTCGACCGCCTTCGCGGTGCTGATATGAGCGATAATTAATTTACAGCCTGTCTCCTCAGCAAGAGAAATCATCCGCGAGACATTTTCTATTTCCGTAATTGGCGGGCGCGCGGCAAAATAATCCCGGACGGTTGTTTTGTTATTGGAAAGCGCGATGGACGTCAAATCTCTTGTGATTTCATTATTCTCACAATGCACCATCAGCGGCAAGCCAAGCTTTGCTAATTTTCCCATGCCAACCAGAGCTGTATAATCGTCCATTCTTTCAAATTCGTCAATACCGCTATTGCACGAAAATGCTTTAAACCCTATTACGCCGCATTCTGCGAGCTCATCAAGGTTATCTAAATTTTTAGGAGTAAGCCCGCCCCAAAATCCATAATCAACTAAAGAGTCCTTCTGCGCCACAGCAAGCTTGGCCTTAAAGTTTTTGGCATCAAGGGTGCATGGACTGCAATTAAGGGGCATATCAAAGTACGCAACGCCACCGCCTGCTGCCAGAGCACTGCTTCCGGTTGTGATTGTTTCCCAATCTGTTCTTCCCGGGTCATTAAAATGCACATGCCCGTCTGTTGTACCGGGAAATACATAGTTTCCTGTTGCGTCAATGGTTTCTTTGGCATCGCCGGATAGTTCTTCCGCTATTTCTACAATTTTTTCATCACAAACAGCAACATCTGCCTTTTTCACACCATCCGGACCAACGAGAATCCCGTTTCGTATGATGACATCGTAACGATTGCCCATCAGTTATCTCTCCTTATTGCGATTTTTTTACAAGCGTGCCGAATCCTTTTTGACCAACGAGTTGACCATCTTTAGCTACAACTTGACCCCTTACTAAGGTGCAGATGGGTAGACCTTTACCCTTTAGGCCCACAAAGGCTGAAATTTTATTTACATAATATAAGGACTCAGGTGTGATTTCCCATTCCTTTTCTGGATCTAGAATGACAAGGTCTGCATCAAATCCAATCTCAATAGCACCTTTTTTACCGTAGATTTCAAAAGTTTTTGCTGGACCTTCGCTTAAGGATCTCGCCAGTAACGTAGGACTATAGCCTCGCTTTGCTACACCTTCACTAAATAAAACCTGCATAACGTTTTGGAGGCCACTAATACCACCCCAGGCTCCAAAGATTCCATGCTTTTCTTCACTCTTTTCACTTAATTCACAAGGAGAATGGTCAGAACCAACACAACATAGGGTTCCATTGTTTACATACTCCCACATCTCTTCGACTGCAGCCGCTTCTCTTAAGGGAGGTGCACATTTGAACAGACTTCCATTCTTTATGACATCTTCATCTGTAAAAGTAAGGTAGTGACCACAAGTTTCAGCAGTTACATCGACACCCTCCAACTGAGCGTCTCTGATAATTTTTGCAACTCTTGGATGGCTTACATGACATATATGAACTTTGGCATCGAGCTCTTTTGCTAGGTCAAGTATGTTTTGGGTAGCAATCAATTCAGCGATAACAGGTCTTGTATTAAGGAAATCCTGCCAATCGTTGGTTTCTTTTCTCTTAGCTCTTGCTTCTTCCCATTTAATGATAGAATAATCTTCGCAATGGAAACCTGCGCGGGCATTACAATCCTTTAAGATTTCCAAAGCCTCTTTAGCCTGTCCTATTGTTAATGACACATAATCAGGAGAAACAGGTCCAATAAACGATTTAAAAGCAACGCATCCTTTTTTATCCAATTCTTTTAATTTGTCCAAATTATAGTCTACCAGACCACCCCAAAAACAATAATCCACATAAGCGTTTGGAGAAACAGATTCTACTTTCTTATCGAAAATCTGAGCATCTGTCAAGGCGGGTTCATTTTGAAGAGGCATATCGACTAGAGTTGTGCAACCTCCAACTCCTGCGGCTGCTGTACCATGAGCATAGTCTTCTCTCCACAAGTAACCAGGATCATTTAGATGTGCATGGCTATCAATTGCTCCAGGAAATACATAATTTCCTTTGGCATCTATGATTGCTTCTACTTCTACCGGAGTTCCAGGTTCAACGATCGCTGCGATTTTTCCATCATTCACACAAATGGATGCCTCGAAAATCCTGTCTCTTGTTACAACCTTACCGTTTTTAATAACTAGATTAAACACATTCATGCCCTCGCTCTCTACATATAATGGCAACCTAAAGTTACTCAAGTTTAGCTCCTCGATTGTGGGATAATGACTAAGTTACACCATCATTATTCATCCTTGGAGTTACACCACCTCAGCTTTTTTTGATGTAATGGAGGTCTACGCTAAGAATATAGTGAAAATTTGTATTTTTCACTATCTATCTGTGCTAGAAATAAAGCAGGATTATTATCCGCAGTTGCCAAAGACAGATACAGCAAAATACTGAAAAATATAAATATAGATATAAAGCTTTTTAGAACAATACTTAACTTTCTGCAAAATTCTATAAGAAGTAATTTATGAGGTATTTTTAATTATTAATTTAAGGAATTAGGTAACGTGGGGTAGGAGTGGTAATAATGATTAACAAAGAACGTCTGTATAATCGTTTATTAGAATTGGGAGCAATTGGCAAACAAGAAGAAGGTGGAATTACTCGTCATTCATTCACTGCAGAAGACCGAGCAGCTAAAGAATTAGTCGCATCTTTCATGAATGAAGCGGGTTTGACTGTCAGAGAAGATTCAGTTGGAAATCTCATTGGTCGTAAGGAAGGACGCAATCCAGAAGCTCCTGTCGTTCTTACGGGTTCGCATATCGACACAGTTTGTAATGGGGGAATCTTCGATGGAGCACTAGGAATTATCGGAGGAATCGAAGTTCTACAAACCCTAAATGAACAAGCAATAGACGTCGAACATCCTATAGAGGTGTATGCTTTTAATGATGAAGAAGGCTGCCGTTTTAGCTTTAGTATGTTCGGAAGTCGTGGAGTTATCGGGGATCTCCAACAAAAAGATCTTGAGATGAAAGATAAAGATGGGGTTTCAGTCGCAGAAGTAATGAAGGCGCAGGGTTTTGACCCAGATAAAGTCAGTGAAGCTATACGCACTAAAGAATCTCTAAAAGTATTTATTGAACTTCATATAGAACAAGGTAAAGTCCTGGAAAGTAATAATTTATCTGTGGGTATCGTGAGCGGGATTGTTAATGAGCTCTGGCTTAAATGTACCGTCACAGGAGAAGCGGGACATGCGGGGGCTACTCCGATGAATCTGCGCAATGATGCTCTAGTAGCTGCTGCTGAGATGGTTCAAATGATTGAACGGGAAGCCAAAAAGAATGGTACGACGGTTGCCACAGTCGGTAGGCTGAAGGTTTTACCTGGCGGAATCAACATTATTCCAGGAACTGTGGAATTTACGTTAGATCTTCGGGATATTTCTCAGGATGTGAGTGACCAAGTTGAGAAGGAAATCTTTAAAGAATTTGGAAGAATCTGCGAAGAGAGGGGCGTCGAGCTCCATACGGAGATTTTACAACGCATACCTCCAGCTCCTTGTTCTGAAGAGTTTCAACGGGCAGCACAAGGAGCGTTTCATCAAATGGGCCTTAAGCCCTTCACACTTCCTAGTGGTGCTGGTCATGATGCGATGCAAATGATCAATATCTGCCCGATTGGAATGATTTTTGTTCGGTCAAAAAATGGAATTAGTCATAATCCAGCCGAATGGAGTTCTCTAGAGGATTGTGTTGACGGTGTAAACGTTTTATACCATAACCTTCTTGACTTGGCAGTTCAAGTATAAGAAAAAAACCAACTCCCTGGTGGTTCAGGAGTTGAGGTTATGTGCGTCGTTGAGGTTTAATTGTATTAATGATCCTTGGGAATAATTAGAGAGCGCAGAGAGATTTCATCGAGATCTTTCTGCGCTTCTGTTCATATAGAAAGGATGTAAAAAGGGATCTTTAAGCACACTAGGCTTAAAGATCAAGTGAGAAACTATCTAAACGGTATTGATTAAGTTTAAATGTGAAATAATGTTATAGCTTTAGTTCAAAAGTAACTCCGAGATCTCTTATTTGAACATCTCCATCATAAAGTGGAGCACTCGATTCATCCGAAGTTTGTTTTCGAGTGGCGAGAATATAAGCAAAATGAGGTTCTAAGGGCAATATTGTCCCATGCCAAACGCCGCGATGAAGTACGAAACACATATTTCGCTCCCAAAGAAACGCACGGACTGAATCAAGGGCTGGTAAGGATTTAGGGTCATTTGGGTCGGTTGCAGGAGCTACCGTGATAATAGCCTGTCCACCAGTCATCATAAAGAATCCTTGGGTTACCTTAAGGTGACGCTCTAAACCGGTGAATGTGAATTCTTTTCGATCAAGGAGGGCATAGACAAATTCAGCTTCTCCATCATCTACCTCAAAGGGCATACGATCTGTAAAAATTGGTGGAGTCGTTTTAAAAGGTGGTATCCCTGGGTTTGGGCATAAAAGGTGGCCAAAAGGACTAAACGCCTCTTTTGTTAAGGATTCTACTTTAAGCAGACGATTCATCGAAGTTCATCTCTCCTTTAAGGAATTTTCGTTATACTAACCAGAAAAGTAAAACGTTCATATCAGAGCAACTAAGGCCAGCGCTTGGCGCTAGCCAAGTTTTCTATATGATATGTAAAGTAGTTCTCTTTTCCTTCGTTTCCTCCTTTAGCTATATAGGATAAATAATTTTGGGTATGATAGGGGGAATCTTGACTTATAGCAGATAAAAGAGTAGAAACATGATAAGATTAAGGCTGCCTCTTTATCCAATGTGGATAAAGGTAATCAATTCAAGATGGCGAACATTATGAACATAAGCCAAAATTACAATAGATCTGTCATTTAAGAAAGGGGATATAACAATGGGTTATCCAAATGATTTATTATCGACTCGGGCAATTATTCAACATGGACGATATGCGTTAATTCCTCCGGAAGGACGAGTTAGGAATGTTCTTCCAAATCTCCAACAATGCAATGTCAGCATCATTGCTTCTCCTCATTATGGCCCCCAGTTTTCAATGTATACAGTCGAAGTACTTCCTGGTGGCGGTACCGTTAAACCTTTTCAAGAAGAAGGCATCGAAACCTTTATTTACTGTATGAATGGCCAAGGAAAAGTTACAGTCCAAGGAGAAGAGTATTCTGTCGATGAAAGTGGCTACGTTTTTGCTCCGGAATCTTTGGACGTAAGTCTCAAGAACGAGTCTGATGGACCTTGGAAGCTGCTTCTTTACAAACAACGTTACCGTGCTGTGGACGGTCATGAAGCTAGAATTGTGGTTGCTAGACTCAATGATATGCCAGATGAAGCTTACGATGGCATGGATAATGTCCGGATTAAGAATTTGCTGCCAAGTGATTTAGGCTTTGATGTAAACTTCCATACCTTGAGCTTTTATCCGGGAGGTTGCCATCCGTTTATTGAGACCCATGTCCAAGAACATGGACTCTATCTTCTGGAAGGTGAAGGAGTTTATCTCATCGACGATCGTTGGATTCCTGTGAAGAAAGAAGACTTTATCTGGTTTGGTCCTTATGTTCCTCAAGCTTGCTATGGAGTTGGGCGCACACCGTTTACTTATATCTATACAAAAGACTGTAACCGAGATATTAAGCTCTAATTGCGTTCTCATTAAATCTCAAGGTACAAGGATAAGGGTATTTATTTAGATTTAAACAAACGCTAAATCTGTTTTTGAGGTGGTAACAGTGGAGATTACAGTCAAAAGTTTATTGCAAATCGGTCCCTTGAAAACGTCTCAAGTGGTTGCGGGATACCAAAAGCTTGATAATGTAGTCAAAGGTGTTACCATCATCGAAGCTCCTGATATTGTAAATTGGCTCTCGGGTGGAGAACTTCTCTTAACCAGTTTGTACGCTGGTCCTGGCGAGGGACAAAATTATCGCGAATTTATTCAATTGCTATCCCAAAAAGAAGTCAGTGCTCTTGCCGTTAAAATACGGCGCTTCGTTCAAACTATTCCGCAAGAGGTCATCGATGCGGCCAATGAGTTTGGTTTGCCGCTTATCGAATTGGAAGGAAATATCCGGTTTGTAGATATTATGTATCCTGTGATGGAGCAGCTGTTTAATTCTCAAGTCGTTAAGTTGAAATACTATAAAGATATCCAGGAACGCTTTACCACATTAGCATTACAATGTGAAGGGCTGGAAGCTATTATTCGAACGCTAGAAGAGTTAGTAGGCAATCCAGTCGCAGTGTATGATAAGAATTTCAAATGCCTTAAAGCAACAGACCCTCGGATAGAGAGGTTCAAGGAGCCTCAAGAACGTGAGCTACGCGAAAACTTGAATGAAAAGTTTTCCTATTATCGGCAGAAAGTAAATTACCCCGCTCTAGGAGATGATCTCGTTCCGCAAGTCGTTGTGCAAATTAAAGCCTTGAGTCAGGTTAAGGCTTTTTTAACGATAGCCGAATTGAACAAGCCTCTAGAAGAAATGGATTTCATCTGTTTGGAAAATGCTGCCACGGTCGTCACGTTGGATAGTGTCAAGCGATTTGCGGTCAGCGAAGTCGAACAAAGATTTAAAAATGATCTCATAGAACAGATCTTGAACGGTGAGATGAGTTCTGCTAATGTTTTAGAACGGGCTAACTTTATGGAATGGGATCTTAATCGTCCCTATCAAATTGTTGTCTTTGATCTTCAAAATTTAGATGCTCACTTGTTGGAAAATCGTAATCAGAATAAGATGGCCCTCCAGGGTTTGAAATCGGAAATCACCTCGATCATCTCGAGTGCTATAAGGAACCATACTAAGGATTTTATTATCGGCAATAAAGTAGATACCGTGGTTGTTCTTTGGCCTGTAACAGAGAAGGATGGGAGCCTATTACAAAAGATCAAAGGTGTGGGTAAGGAAGTTCAGCAACAGATTAAGAAGCGAATGAAAAAGATTTCGATTCAAGTGGGAATCGGAGATGAAGCACTGTGTATTCAGGATATACCACGAAGCTATAAGGAAGCACAGGATGCTTTGACCTATGGAGCAATGCTCCACAAGGAGAGTTCAATCGTGGGATTTTCTGAACTGGGAGTTTTCCGAGTTCTATGTAAATTCGCGGAAGGAAATTCACTTGAGGAATTCCTTCCTAAATCTTTGCTCAAAATACTCAACTATGATCAGGAAAACAATGCAGAACTGCTCTATACCTTACAAGTGTTTCTCGAATGCAATGGAAATGCCAGCAAGGCGGCTAAAGAACTATTCATTCATTATAAAACGATATTGTACCGCTTAGATAGAATTAAAGAAGTGACACAATTGGATTTAGAAGATAATAAGAACCGCCTTGAATTGGAGATGGGCTTAAAGATGCTGCATCTATTGAATAATTGAATTAAAAAGATGAGTGGCAATGAACGGCATTTCAAACAAAAAGCACCCTCTCTTAATTAAAGAAAGGGTGCTTTTCAGAAAAAACATCTAACATCTTAAATCATACTCTCTATTAAACCTCGGGTTAGCTCTATGGTTTTTAGGTGTCCAATGAATTTTCTTAACTATTTGATAACAGGAAGTTACAATCACCGTAGCACATGCCAGTAAATAAACCATAGTCATAAACATTCCAATCCAAGTTATGATACATATTACTCCTTTTTTCATACTAATTTATAATGGTATATCTTTATTTATTATATCAAGAAAGTACCAAAAGGATTGGGTTTAACCGGCTATGAAAGCAGACAAACCGCTTCCCTTTCAGGCGGGGAGGCCCAACGAGTTGTTTTGGCTGGTGTTTTAGCCCTCAACGCTCCACTCTTGATTCTGGATCAGCCGACCGCCGAACTGGATCCCCAGGGCCGCTATGAGCTTTATAAGCGGCTGGGTCAGTTAAATACTACTCGTATACATGTAACCACCTCACATTATCTTATTCCGAGGTGGAAGAGTGTGAGATTTAATTTGATGTCGGATGCAACAGTAAAAGAGTATTTTGATCTGTACAGTGTGAAAATTTGCAGATATCGATTCCCAATTCGTGATGAAATAAGTAAAGCACTATTTAATCAAAGTGAATATTATAAATATGCCTTAAGGCAGTATTATAGATACTGTATATGTAACTCCATTTATAGAATCAGGATGTCTTCCTGTGATTCTACTTGAAAATACTGTACCTTGGCAGAAAGATATTTTAGACAGGCTGCATAGGATAAATTTCTTATATGAAAATAGAGAATTTGCTTATGAACTTAACATTCTGATTGAGTTTACCCAAGTTTGGCTCAATATTGTAACAAATATGAAAGATATATTACAGAGAACGTATAAGCCATCTGAAACCAACCAGAACCGACTTAAGACATTTTTAAGCTTTATTCAGCAGAATTATATGAATAAAATCAGTCTGGAAGACATTGCATCGTCTGCTAATGTGAGCAGAGGAGAATGTTGCCGATTTTTTAGAAATACGATTCAAGTTTCTCCTATTGAATACTTGATTTCTTATCGAATCAACAAAAGTTTGTATTTATTGGAGAATTCTGATATGACAGTCAGTCAAATTTCGGATTATGGGATTTGGCGTTAGCTATTATATTGAACGCTTCCGAAAGCAAATAGGTGTTCCTCCAAAGGAGTTTCAAAAGAATTTAAGAAATCCGTAAATAAAATCATATAATGGACGAAACTGCTTGCCTCCCCCGACAGTGTAGGAATATTCAGGAAACATGTTCAATTCTAGGTGAAAGTAATTTATGCCAATTACTTAACAATACGCAAACAGGCGTGTCGATGCGAAAGTTGTTTGAGAATAAATTTATAATCATTTTGTCTATTATACGTTCCGAAGTTAGGCCGTAAAAAGCTCAAGCCCCGAATGAGAGCTTGAGCGACAATTAGGAAGATAACTTTGAATAATTATGGTAAAGCCAACCGTGGGGATTGGCGAGATTGTATTGCAGTTCTTGGTATTCATCCAGTAATCGGTCTAACTTCTGACTAAGCTCTATGACATCTGGATGAGTAAAGGATTTACGCTTGTTGGTTAATTGAACAAGTTTCTCTCTCGTTACTTCAATTAACATATTTAAATGCGAGATTTGATATTCCACAATAGACTAGCCAACTTCCTTTTCCTGAATTAACGCCTCGGATTTCTATTTTACACTAAGGAATTACGTCATATCAATAGGAAACTTTGTCGATTTATGATTTTTTATTAAGTATTCAACCGCATTATTCCAATAGCGATTGCAAAAATCTCTAACCAATTCTTATCCTCAACTAAGAGGTTGCCTCTCAAGCCATTAAGTGTCGTCTGTAAACACTCATAGCCTTTGACCAACAAAACTAATGGAGTCAACACAGTTGTGAGGAAAAGATGGATTAGGAGTGACGGGTATACGTTCATTATGCCTTCAATAAACGCAGTAGCGCTAAGTTTCAGGCACGTCGGCATGCGGAGACGTTAACTGACATCACGCAAAAGGAGATAAAAAGTGGAAGCAGAATTAAAAGTCCTTAAAAAAGAAGATTTTCCGATACTTCAGGCATTATTGGTAAGATGTTCTGATTATCTTATTTTCCAGGATGAGGAACCTATAAAATCGACCGCTGCCCAAGACTTATTTAATTATAGACCTGAGGGGGTTGAGGATAAGGAGAAAGTTTTGTTAGGCATTTTTGTTGATGGACAGGAACAACTAGTAGGCGTTTTTGAGTTGATTAAGGGTTACCCAGTTCCCAATACATTAACTTTAGCATTAATGGTACTTGAACTTTTCAGTCGAGGGAAAGGAATTGGTAGTAAGGCATATGAAGCCTTAGAAGAGTGGGCTATTAGTCGACAACTCAATCGAGTTCGTTTAGGTGTTTTATTTGGTAACGAGAAAGGGCTGAAATTCTGGAAAAGTATGGGCTATTCTGAGACTGGAGAGATTAAGCCATACTTATCTAAAAAGTTTATGGTTCTTGAGAAAAACATTGGGGGCTATGTCAGATAATAGAGAGTTGCAAGTGCCATTGTTTAAAAGAAGAATAATGAATGAATCATAATTTAGGGGTGATTAGCGATTATGGAAAAGAGAATGCTCTATGAAATTGAAACTAGGGCTTATTTTAATAGCCAAGAAGAGGCATTCAACACCTTACCTTTTTTGTATGATTGCTTGAACAAGAAAGTAGAATTTGAAACAAGGATGTATGGAGTTGAGTTGTTTAACTCTGGTAATAGTGGCGTCGATGCTGAGGTTTATAATGAGGAGTACAAAAGCATTTCGGGTGAGCCGGAGGAAGTAAGAAAGAAAGAAAGAAAGAAAGAAAGAAAGAAAGAAAGAAA
>LADV01000199.1 GCA_000961805.1 Peptococcaceae bacterium BRH_c23
GTCAGCAAGAAGAAAAAGGTGGCTCTCGTGGCCGTCATGCACAAACTTCTTCACTACATATTTGCTGTTCTTCGTGACCAAAAGCCCTTTGTGATTAAACGACCTGAAGATCATCAAACTTGGAGGACAACAAAGCCTCAACCAGCAGCTGCTTAAAGGAATAGTTTGGATACGACAGAGCCATTCGGATCGTGTCAAAGGTGATGCGAGGGATACCGGAGGGCGTTAGACCGAGGATATGCTCGCCATCATCCTATTGACACGTGCACTACACCCAAACGCTTGAAGACTGCAAAGTCTCTTTTACTCCAGAGAGTTACCCCAAATTGAAAGAGAGTTTGCTTGGCTAGCGCCGAGCGTCCCGTTTCTCTAGGTGGGCTTCCCAAAAATTAACGTTTAGGTCATTGTTCGGATTTTTCAATGGCTTAGTTTGTTATGCCGTATTTTACAAACCGAAAATTAAAAGAAATAATCAGACAAACTCTTGACTTTTATTAGCTGGTCTTTTAGTTTTTGTATAACCTATGAGCTGTTTGTTCAGCTTCCCTCCCTCATGTGAGTTATGGCAATATTCTATATATTCAAAGTAATTAAGGGAACGTTTATAACGAATATCGGGATATAAACGATAAAATCAATTTTGACGATTAAAATGACGGCCGATCTTCTAGAGAAGAACGGCCGTCATCAAAGAAATTTTTTCATGAAAAATTTCATATACTATTTTATATCATTCGATACAGTCGTTGTGGACGTCCGACTGTCCCATATTGTAATTTTTCTTCTACCACTTTTTCTTCAACTAGATACGCAAGGTACATGCGAGCAGTAGAACGGCTAACTTCAGTTAATTGTGCAATCTGTTCAGCACTGTAAAACCCATTAGTGTTAAGCAAACTTTCTTTAATGTGCTCTAAAGTTCGTACGTCAATACCTGACTGCAATTGTTTTGGGGGTCCTGTAGAGCGGATCTTTTTAAGATCGTCAACCATAGCTTGATTCAAATTTAATGAGGTGCCTAAACGCATCTTGTATTGCTGATATTTTGCGAGGGATTCCTTCAAATGTTCCAAGTCAAAAGGTTTGAGAAGATAATCAAATATGCCGAGCCTGAATCCCTCCTCAACGACCTCCAGCTCCTTAGAAGCGGTTATAAGAATGACATCGCAAGAGATCCCCTGTGAACGAATAGTACGTAATAGTTCAATACCTGACCGGTCGGGCAAATAAACATCCAAAATAAGCAAATCCGGGTGTAATTCCTGCACTAGGGCTAAAGTCTGTTCAAAATTATGCGTAACTCCCACAACACTATAGCCTTTTTGGGATTCAATATATTTGGCATGCACACGGGCAATCATAAAGTCGTCATCGACTACTAGAACCTGAAGCGGTTTTTTAACCATAGTATGTCCTCCCTTATTGTGGCAAAATAGCTTGTAAGATTGTCCCTTCATCAACAGATTCAACCGTCAGTGTACCGCCGATATATGCTATCCGACCCGATAACAAGGCTAATCCAAACCCCCGATCAGCCCCTTTAGTACTAACCCCGTTCTCAAATATGTGCTCTTTTATATAGGGGTTAATTCCTGGCCCTGAATCTATAACTCTAATAATCAATTGCTCGCTTTCATCGTTAATATACACAGTGATAACTGGATTTCGGGTTTTTTCTTTCCAATCTGTAAACGCTTCAAACGAGTTTTCGATGGCATTCCCCAGTATCGTCAAAACGAGATCGCGATGTGTGCATTGATCCTGTAAGCGGGAGCAATCATCTATTATTAATTGGACTCCAAGTTCCTTGGCCCGATGGATTTTACCAAGCAGAATCCCGACGACCGCTGAGTCCCTAATATTGGCTAGAAAAAATTCTAATACCTGTTGCTGTTCATCATTAACTTGATCGATCAATTGACGGGCTAGATCATACTCTTGTATTGTTATAAGTCCCGATATAGTATGAAGCTTATTCATGAATTCATGGCGTTGGCTCCGCAACGCATCCACATAGCGTCCCACATCAGCAAGACGTTGGTCGATTTGATCTAATTGCATTTTGTCTCGAAAAGAAGAGACTGCTCCAATTACATTGCCACTAAGAATAACGGGAAGGCGATTAACAATGACCAAGGAATTACCAATAATCATTGGTTGGTCAAAATGACCTATCCCTGTGGCTAACACCTCTGACAGACGCGAATTTGTAATTACGGTACTTATAGGCCTACCCAAAATATCCTCTGATGCTTCTAATCCTAGGAGGCGTTTAGCCTCTTGATTGCAGGTCTTAATCTTACCCTCTATGTCAACTGCTACAACGCCTTCCCTAATAGATTCCAAAATTGAGGCCTGTTCTTGCGTTAGAAAAGCAATTTCAAACGGCTCCATATTGAAAATTTGTCTTTTAATATGTCCCGAAAGCAAATATGCCCCCAAATGGCCGATAGTAAGCCCTACCAATCCTATACCGGCAATTATTATTAGGTAGGAGAATATTTTGTTCCAAATATTATCTACCAGAAAACCAACCGAAACCACGCCACGTTGACCGTGATCCATACCAAAAATCGGGGCTTTGCCACGCACCGACAAACCTAGGGTACCCACAGCTTGGGTAATGCTGAACTCGCCGAGCAGAACTCTATGATTATCATCTCCAACCATTTTTTGGCCAATATTCTGAGGATTAGGGTGACTATAGCGAATAAGACTCATGCTTCCAACGACTATGAACTCTGCCCCAGTCTGAGCACGAATCTTTTCAGTCAACGGCTGAATGATCAGTGAAGGGTCAGATTCCTTTTCTAAGGCTAGGGCAATATCTGGAATATCTGCCACTACTTTTGCTAAAGTGAGCGCCCTTTGTCCTACTTCGTCGAATTGGATTTTAACTATGATATAGGAAAAAACAGTCAAGACTAAAATTAAGACTATAAAAATATCTAAAAATACAAGCCAGTTGATCTTTGCCCTCAGGCTCATTCGTTTACCTAGCCGACTAAATAGTTTAAAGAGAAACCCTTGCTTAGTTTTGGATATGACATTAGAGCTACTCATGCTGCATACCCCCACACTCAAACGATTATTGATAATCGACAATTGATATAGACACTAATCGCCTTTTGCCTTAAACCCAAAGTTTGCACAATGCCATTAAATCTATACCTTAAATTTATAAATTCGTCACATTATTTCCACAATCCTTTTATTAAAAAAATTTTACTAAGACTGTGTATTCCTTGATAGCCTATAATCGTAGTTCGATCAAGATTTTTGAAGGAAAATTGAATTTTGTGGTGAATGTAGAAAATTAGAGAGATAAACACTATGATATAAATATGACTAAGATGATGATCGCAAATAAATACTAGAGTCATCACGATGGAGAGGTGGGCAATAAGTGCATTCATTGTCTTTTTTCTGGTTAATGTTACTGGCCTCTATGGTAGCAATGCTGGGACGGTTTATTAAAATTCCGTATACCATTGCCCTAGTACTAACCGGCCTAATGGTAGGCTACTTTGGCTTATTGCCAGGTGTATATTTGGAACCGCATATCTTATTTGCCATTTTTTTGCCGCCTTTATTGTTTGAAGCCGGCATCAACATACATTTTCGACCATTGCAACGTCAGTGGAAGATCATAGGCGTATTAGCTGTTTTTGGGACCTTAATTTCTACCCTAGTCGTCGGATATGGTATTCATTATTTTTTAGGTTTGCCGATTTTAGTTGCCTTGCTGTTTGGGGCAGTGATTTCACCGACTGATCCGATTTCGGTTTTAGCGATATTTAAGCGACTGGGGGTTAATGAACGGCTGTCGATGATTGTAGAAGCAGAGAGCTTATTTAATGACGGCATTGCAGTGGTCATGTTCGGTGTGATCCAAAGTGTGATAATTACAAGCACCTTTTCTTTATCACAGAGCCTACTTACGTTCATTATCGCTGTCTGTGGCGGGGTGGTGATCGGTATAATTATTGGGGCTTCTGCCTCCCTCATTACTAAAGAATTTGACGATCATCTCTTAGAGATTACGTTGACGACTATAGTGGCGTATGGTTCATACTTAGCAGCAGAAAGTGTGCATGTATCTGGCGTTATTGCTGTGGTGGCAGCTAGTCTGGTTATGGGCAACTATGGCTTGCCGCGAGGAATGTCACCTGCTTCACGCCTGGCAGTCATATCATTCTGGGAATATGCGGCATTTGCTGTCAACTCGATGGTGTTTTTATTGGTTGGCTTGGAAATAACCGTCATGCCGATGGTTGCTAATCTAAATACTATTTTGGTTGCTTTTGGTGTCGTTTTGGTCGGGCGAGCAACTTCGGTCTATAGCCTCTCAGCGTTATTATCAGCCTTTGGGCAGTTTATTCCCGCTCGGTGGAGACATGTGTTGGTTTGGAGCGGGTTGAGAGGGGCGTTGTCCATGGCTATGGTGCTTGGTATTAGCACAGCGGTACCGGAAAGAGAAATACTGGTGCCGTTGATTTTTGGAGTAGTCTTGGTTTCTCTGATGGGCCAAGGGTTAACAATTGGGCCGTTGATTTCAAAGCTAGGGTTAAGTCGTAAAAAAGGTGATTCTGCAGAGTATCAGCTTTTGCTAGGCGAAAATGTATCGCTGGGGATAGCCGTGGAAGAGCTCGACCGCAACGTTAAGCAAGGAGGGATTTCACAATGCACTCGCAACGAAATGGTACAACGACTCGCCTTAAGGCAGCAGGAGATCGAAGAAGATATTTCTAAGCTTCATATGTCGGATGAAACGATTGCCGCAGATGAAATGAAAAAAGCCGAGCGCGTTGTCTTACTGGCCCAAAAAACGTCCTTTATCAGTTCTGCCCGCAACGAGGTTATCGACTGGAGTGTCGCAGCCAAATTGATAAGTAAGTTGGAGGAAGAGCAGGAAATAAGAGAAAAACACATTCACGATTCGCAATAGACATGAGGCAAGGCTGGCGCGCAATTAATGCGTCCAGCCTTTTTCTCTATATAAAACAAGCGAAACAAGGGGACAGGTACACTGTTTCAAAACAGTGTGCCTGTCCCCTTGTTTCACCTTTGTTTCACTTACCTGCGAGCCCTTACAAGACGGATAGCTAAATACAGCCAAGCCAGGTGCACCACGAGTGCTAGACCCATTGAAGTAAGATTCGCAGGATATCTGACTAGCTGAGAAGTCCAGTAAAACGGTATGAACGCTGAGATATTGCTTACCCATTTTAAATCTAATAAATCGGCCATTGCAGCGAAAACAAAGATATTAAGCCCTTTAGAATAGGTCAATCCTTGAACCTTGTTGTCGGCTAGAGAAAACATAATCAGAGAGACCACTACACTTTGCACACCACTCAATAAGGCAATGAAGGATACTTGGATCACGGACAACTCGACAATCGCTAAGATGAAGCAACTCAATATCGTATAGGGGATACATAAAGCAAATGGTATAAATAATCGGTTAGCAATATACCCTGCATAGCCTATCGGCATTACAGACATAAGTTCATAGATACTCTCGTCACGCTCGTCAATCATCAAAAAGGCTGTAATGGTTCCCAGCATATATGGAGAAAACGTCAAACAAACCGCGAGAATGTAACCATAATAAGGGCCCAGTGTAAACTCAGTTCGTTCAAGCATTGGTTCTCCAAGGGTTAGAAAAAGTTTTACTGCTGCCAAGGCTATAAACGGTACCAACATAAACAACCGTAAAACCGGGTCTCGCATCAGCCTCCTAATATCAAAGGAAAACGCTTTAGTGTTCATTGATAACCCCTCCTGCAACTAGTCCATCTAGTTTTCGCTATGAACTCTTAAGGCTAGCTTATAAATGGCGATATCCCACACGCCTATGACCGTTAGATAGAATAAGGCCTCTTGCCAGGTTATTCCCAGAAATATGCCAATCGTAAGCTTTAACCCGGCGACATTCGGGAGAACAGAGAAGATCCACGAGTAAGGAAAACCCACAACGGCTATGCATGGAATGGACGTCAGCAACAGAAACGGAATCATTTTGAGGAAATATTGATTGATCGATCGAGAACCCACGGTAACCAAAAATCCATACAGTGTGAAGAATACCGATAAACCTAAAATCGTAACGGTTAGTAAAAGCCAGTTCACGTCGCTGTAATGAGTGATAACTGCAATAACGACTGAAGCGCATATCGATAATAAGCCGAGTGTCACAACCTTTGAGATAATATACTCCCGCGGAGATAAGGGAGTCACCGCTAAATAGTCCAAGATCCCCTGCTGCTTTTCGAGCATGACGATTCCCCCAATGAAGAAGAAACCCAGCATTGCAGGATCGGAAAATACGATCAGAGCTAATGAATAATCCTTTGCCAAACCGCTTGGTATTTTCTGAAGAATAACAATGTATAAAACAGAGATGAGGGCGTAAACAGCATAGAATCCATGCTTAAACTGAAATTTTAGATCTGATTTCATCGCCGCGATAAGCCTCATATCAGTTCTCTCCCTGTCACTTTGATGAAGATATCCTCCAAGCTAGCATCTTGGCTGTGTATGCTCCTAATCTCCGTGTTAGAAATAATCTCTAAGAATTTTCGATTCCCGCTGAGCTGGTCAAGCACAAATTCGGAGGTGCCTTGTATACCGTGATTCATAAAGTCGACCTTGACGGTTTTGCGCCCGTATTTTAGCTTCAAGGCATAAGGACTGTCACAGAGCGATATCTGTCCATCCACTAAAAAGGCCACCCGGTCGCATAACTGTTCGGCAATGGTCATATTGTGCGTCGTCAGGAAAATTGTTTTGCCTTCCCCTTTCATCGTTAAAATGATGTCTTTAATAAGTTTTGCATTAACAGGGTCAAGCCCTGAGGTTGGCTCATCAAAAAACATCAGGGTCGGGTTATGCATAATGCTCCTAATAAAGTTCAGGCGCATTTTCATGCCCTTGGAAAATCCTTCTACTTTTTTATCCTTATCAGGCAACAGCCCTACCCTGTCAAGCAACGCATCAAGATCCTTGGGAGGATTCTGATAATATTGCGCGATAAGTTGTAAATTTTCTTTTGCTGTCAGCTTCAAAATATAGGTTAGGGAAGTCAAAGGCGACCCCGATCTTTTCATAGAAATCACGACCGAAGTCTTTACGTTCCTTTCCGAAAACTGTAATGCTCCCGTTATACCCTTTAAGAAACCCGATCAAAACTCTTTGGATGGTTGTTTTGCCTGACCCACTGGGACCGAGGAAACCGAAAACTTCTCCAGGGTGGATCCTGAAATCGATGCCTTTAAGTGTATTTCCCTTGGCCCCTCGATACTTATATTCCAAATTTTTAACGCTAAGCATCCTAGTTCCCTCCTAAAATAATCATCTGCTCATTATTAGATCAAGAGTTTATTCATTTTTACAATGACTAACTATTTTATAAGTGGTCGCTTCACTTTGTCATTCCCATAATCCCTAGGATGTAAAACAGGAACAAGTCGGCCATCATATCAAGCCGCTCATTTTCATCGAAAACGGTACGAAGTATCGTTATTATGCCATCGATAAGCTGTATCGAAATAAGCTCAACAAATTTCGGTTGAAAAATCATCGTTGGATTTTCAAGCTGCTCAAAATGCTCCAAGAAGTGGGCGCTGAGGAACTTAACAAATTCCCCCTTTGTGTGCTCATAGTTCGTTCCTGCGCTCATATCCAACATAATTAAAAACCTGTTCGTAAAGATGGGCTTTAATTCCGCTAAAAAGCTACGCAACGTTTTCTTCCACACAGCAAGATCGTCTGATTCACTGACATCTGCCATAACTTCACCATCATAGTGATTATTAAGCATATAGATAAAGGCATCGTGTTCGTGCTTTACAAGTTCATCAAACAAGGCTTCCTTGCTGTCAAAATAATGATACAAGTTGCCAATCGTCATACCTGCTCTTTTGGCGATCTGCCGCAAGGAAGCGTTACGATAGCCTTTTTCAAAAAACTCTTTTTCTGATTCGACTAAGATAGTTTCGCGCAACTCATCTTTTTTATATTGCATTAGTAATCACCTGCTCATTATTATTGTAATCAATTTATTGGTGGTTGTAAACTAGATTTTTTCACCTTATTTTCCATGCGTCAAGTGGATCACCAAACAACCCTGGTGATAAAAATAATATCCCCCATTTCACATGACAGCGAAATGGGGGGATGGACTACCTTGCTATATCTCGGATTAACCTACTGCGTCCGCCGCCGACAGGATTTTAACGATCTCGCCAGATAGAGATTTTAAAGTGATGTGATACGTAAAAAAGAGAATCATCTTTACATAACAAGAGGCATGGACAAAAATTGTCCATGCCTCTTGTTAAAATTTTATCTCCTTGAAACCCCAGTTCGCCAAGGACACCACTATCGATGCAAGGAGGGCAACTCCAAACCCTGGAACGTGAAAGCCTGGCACCAGTCCACTAGTAAGCATGATCATCCAAGTATTGATAACGAAGGTAAAAACTCCTAATGTGATCAGATTAAGTGGAATGGTCAAAATAATCAGCACTGGGCGAATCATCAAATTGACAAGACCAAGGATAATTCCAGCCCAAAAGATGTGCACAGGGGTTGTCGCTACTATAGGCAAAAACTGGGCCGCTATAAAAAAGGCCAATGTATTAATTAAAAATCGGTAGATCAGTCGTTTCATTTCTTCCCCCCCGTTCACTTTAAGCTTACTTTGACCTGAATCTCTCCAACTTCCACATCGACAACATCCAGCCCTTTATACCTAGTTAAATCTTTAATGATACTATGTGAAGCGGCAATAATGCCACTCGGGGAAATCATTTTAACCCAGCGCAGATGCTTGCTAGCCTTTTCGTCTTGGGGTACCGGAACCTGCCTTAAGGCAATCTCCCAAACCCAAGCTAAGTCCGTAAGGGCGTCTAAGAATTCATCTACTACCCAGATAGGGACTGGAAACGTGAACCTCCTGCGTTTTTGGACTTTGACCCGAACCATCAACAGCCTGGCTGATTTATTCCACACACACTTCCACCTTGATTCTTCCCTCTTCAGGGTCCGCAACTTCCACGTCGACAATCTTGCCATCGAGAGTCTCTTCTAAAATTCGAGCAAGTCCCTCAACATCCAGCGCTTGTAGATCAAGGCCCTTTTGCTCTAGCTCCGCGCGCTTATCTGCAGGAACAAAGCTCATTGCATATACCACCAGTTTAGAAGCGGAACGTATCAGACTTAAAGGAACATTTACATTGACCTTTAACGTTTTTTCTCCGATCACTCGAACTCTCAAGAAGCGCTCCCCAGTTGAGTTTATTCCTTTTTTTGCTAACTCATTTTCAACGTTCTGAGCCCCTTCCTTTTGCGAGTTTCCTTCCTCAATCGCCTTCAGTAGTTCCAGCCCTTCAACCGCTGTCAGTTTACCTTCATGAATCATCTCAAGAATCTTGATTTTTTCACTGCTCATTTCCCATACTCCTTTCCAGCCTTTTGATAGGTCCCTTCACGCCATCACAGCTTCTTGCCATCACGGCATCAAACCATTCATGGCGATGCTCTAATCTCGAACGTCCTGTTCGAGTCTTAGCTACTGTGACACTCGGCCATCCTTAGCCAGCGCCCTAACAACTCTTATATTTAACTTTTATCTTTGGATTCTTATTCTTAATTCTTAATCCTGTTTCCTCATTTGACGCGTAGCTTCCTGTGCTGATATTTCTCCCCGCTCAAGAGCCTCCAGGATCTCCTGCCTGCGTAGACTTTCCTCATGGAGGTTCATCTTTTCGTTTTCGGGGTCTTTTTCCTTAAAAGTCCCGTAACCAAGGGCCTCAATCACACTATCTAAGCGACCTCGTACCGTAGGATAAGAGATACCCAACTCTTTTTCAACCTCTTTGATATTCCCACGACACTTGATAAACGCTTCCACGAAGATTAACTGTTCAGTTGGAAGTCGACAAAACTTACACGAGCTAAATTCCCCTTCGATTTTCGTCGGACAGTAGGTGCAAGTTAGTTTGCTAATCTTCATTTCATGATCACACACTGGACACCGATGGGGCATCTTATAATCCAAGATCATCACCTCCTGCAAAGTTGCCTGAAGAGCTTCTATGCTTAAGATAATAAGCCTTTATATTAATAATGTCAATACTATGTTTAATATATTTAAGTATTTTATTAATATAATTGAGACTAGTAAATCTAGACCCTTTTTTGTTGTATAATAGGCTATGACTCAACTCTTAAACATAATGCAGCTAGCCTCCGGAGAGACTAGCTGCATTATGTTGGATAGAACTAATACATTGGAGGGATACAGATGCCCCAAATTAAGATGCGTGGAATCGAAACAGAGATTATCCGTAAACTAAGTAAGCAGTTGATCGACGAACTTACAGTACTGACACAATCTCCGAGGGACGACTTCACCCTCGAGGTGATTCATTCAACTTTTATCATGGATGGAAACGTGTCTCAGGCTATCCTTTCGTCGAGATCGCTTGGTTTGACCGTGGACAAGAGATTCAAGACCAAGTGGCTCAAGCCGTTAGCCGGTTACTCAACGAAGCTGGTTGCTTTAGGAGGAATGAAGAATGTTTAAGGATGCAGATAACAAAAAGGCACCGATTTTTAACCGATGCCTTCGAATAAGTAAATTTAGCTTTGTCCCATTTCCACAAGTTTCTTAGCCATACTCTCTATTTTCTCCAAACTATGGGCAATTTCAGACACATCAGTGGCATGATTTTCGGTTACCGCTGTCAGTTGCTTAATAGCCTCAATTAAAAGTCTCACAGAGGATTGCACCTCCTGAACATTACTGTCGATGGCTTTCGTAGAAGCATCAGTATCCGAAGCAAGCCTCCTAACTTCTTCAGAAACAATAGCAAACCCCCGTCCATGTTCACCCGCCCGGGAAGCTTCAATAGCTGCATTGAGCCCTAAAATGTTACTCTGTTTAGAAATTTTCTTGATTTTCTGGGTTAATTCGTTGGTTCTACCCATCTCTGTGTTCACGTGCTCAGTTTCATCGTCCATACTCCGAATCGTTGCCGCCAGTTCTTCCGTAGCACCTGACAAGTTTTGAGCTGAAGATGAAATCGTTACCACAGCCTCAAGTATTTCTTTACCAGTTGCGAAAAGATTATCATAAAGCTCAACGGAACATGCCATAGCAAGGCAACCAGCAATTTTCGATTTTTCAAAGATTGGGAGGGCGATACCGACAAAGGGAACCCCAAAAAGTTCTTTGGATACACGCCGTACAACGCGCTTTCCGCTCGTAAGAGCTTCCAAAACATTAGAGCCCGGTGTAGGTGGATTCCCAAGCTTGGCCTTAGTATCGATAGTTTTTCCCGGGTAATAAGCAACAATCTTTTCCATATCGAAAAGTGTAACGGCGACGTCATCATTGAAAAACTGCTGAACCTCTGGAACTATTAGCTGGTAAGCCTCGAATTTTGTCACTTCAATACCTCCGTGTTATTAGCATATACCCTTTATTTTAAACAAGATAATTCTCTTAAAGCTACCCTAAAAATCCTGTAGATAACTAATTCTAACTATATTCGACATTAACAGAACAAAACCTTTAATATTCGCGTTATAATCTCTCAATCTTGCTCGTTACGTTCACCGCCGATCCATCCGTGAACTTTTATCGTGAACAAAGATTTAAGGGCTGCGTGGGGAGCACTTGATTCCTTCCCACTGTTAAAAAGCCCGATGGCTCAGGGTATACTTAAATCATTAAAAGCTGTCATGAATTCCTGCTCTACACTCACAAAATCTCTTTGGGCAAAATCATGATCCATCGATTTTTGAGGTGCTGTTTCACATAGTTGATAATCCATGATGGCTTCAAATTCATAATGCAGCAGAGTGTCGTCGACATTTTCGATTTGCTTTAGCTCAACCGAGTTGCACCTTTGCCGAATATCCTCGGCTTTTTGCTTCCTGATAGCACTGAATTGAGTGCTGCGCTACGGAATAAAAATGGTCACAGTGCCCATTTGCCCTAGTCATTAGCGACAATGAGTGCGCTATATCCTCGATTTTGATGTCGTCTTTTATGGGTTGAAGTGGATAAAACTTAATTTTCGAATAGGTCAGTATGTAGTCAGACATTGTGCTTACCTTCCATTTCTTTTACTAAATTTAATAGGCATGTAATATGCAATTATTTTTCAATGTGATAAGTCTCTTGATTTATCTAATTATATCACTCTAACCTAACTCTGAAAATTACACAATATAAGTTCCTCATTTACTAGTATCAAATTATAGAAGGATTTAAGCCCTTTGATAAAGAATATTCTGATATTAATCGTAAAAAGGTTGGGGAGGTATAACGTATGAAGAATCTTTTTCAGCGCAATTGGTATACGGAGGTGCGCCGCAGCGACAATGGGCTGCTCAAGGCGAAAACCAGTTATGTTGATACTTACCGGGAAGCCGTGGCCCATCTAATCGTTGACGTGAATTCCTTTGTCATTCAAGAAGCTTTGTGGGAAGAACAGAGATCTACGGAACCCATCAATGCCCGTACTCTTCAGGTTACACCCCTGTGTGGATCTGAAGCTTACTTTAGTTCTGGTCCTGCACTCAAAGAAGCTGCAGCGTTTCTCAAAGACCCTCTGGCGGTTGCGTTATTTTCCGAAACCATAAAAGGGATTATCCAAGCTGAAACCTTTCTCCTAGACGAGCGCGGCTATACTTCTGAACAAGACTATGAAAACAAGTGGATAGACTTCTTTTCAGGCTCCTGTCGCTTCTTCAGTAGCTTGGATAGGATTACAAAGACCTGGTATGACCATGTTGGCGAGAGTAAACGAGATGGGAATTTATTTGTGCGGTTCAAGACCCAGAGCTTTTTTGATTTGGGGGAGAAGCGATATTTATTAACTGGGAATTTAAGTGATTCTTTCCACGAGGTCAATGTTAAGATTAAGCTAGACGGGTTTATGGTGGAAGAAGCTGATGGGATTCTTCTACGCGCTCCAGATCTAGTTTGCCGCGAAGCAGCTGCTTTACTTGTAAATCTGCATGGCATCAACTTACGGGAAGTAACGAGAAAAGAACTTGTGAGCATATTAGGTAAAGGGCAAGGATGCGTTCATGTGATTGATTCAGTTAGTGATTGCGCGTATATCATAGAGCACTTTAAGTTTTAAAGTCAGCTTTTTGTTAACAATTTTCAGCTAAAACCAATTATTTTTAATCCAATGAATGACGGGCTTAAGATCAACTTCTTCAGCCAATTCTATTAATTGGGAGATCTTTTCATATTCATCCAAACCGACCGATGTGAGCAAGAGAGGGTTTAGACGGAAATAATGATCTCCAAGGATCCGTGAGCTGAAATATGAATCAGCTTCCACTACCCCATCAAAAAGGACACTTAGTATAGGGAGTGGAGGAGTGGGATAAAGAGCCCATTCAAAAGCACCCCAGTGGGTAGTATCTGCTTTGATGGCGAGTGGACAATATCCCGTACCGAGGGAAAGAAGGACTACCTCATCGAGTTTCTGGTTGCCCGCTTCTTTGTCTACGGATAAGGCTATAGCAGCAGTGCTCGGGTTATTGGCAAAGACTCCACCGTCAATGTGCTTGTTGTGAGAGGGGAAATAAACCGGAGCCGCGCTACTAGACAGAGCGACATCTATTACCGTTTCATTCTGTGTGGGGGAGTTGGGAAAATTATTATAAAAGACCGGACGCCAAGGACCTCCAATGGTTCCAGTCACTGCGAATGATGGTACTAAAACTCTATGCCCAATAAGCTCCTTCAAACGCATATTTTCAGGAAAGACCTGCAACAGAGTTTCCTTAAGGTGTGTATTATCATATTTGGGCCGGAATACTTCCAAATGAGGTGGGGTAAAAATGAACTTGCAGTTTTCTTTTGAGTAAAGCTTGACAAGCTGTTCCGGACTTAAGCCGTAAGCCAGACCCAAAGCAATAAAGGATCCAGTGGAAGTTCCTGCAAAAAAATCCGTTGTCTTCAGTAACTGAGGAAAGACATGTTGGAGACGTTTTAATAGTACTGCTGTCAAGGCTCCTCTAACTCCGCCACCATCAAATGTTATAATTTTAAATTTTGGCATTTGAAGCACTCCTATCGATATATTTTTGAACATCCCTTCTTTAATCTATGTCCCACTAGTAGTAATGGTGATCCTTGGTCCGCGCTCGATAAAATTAAAAAAGTCCAAATCAGGGTTCTCTTTTCCCCGATAGGGACACTTCTACATAAGATAAAGAAACTTGGCTGGCGCCCACGAAGACACTGTCTTCGCACGTATTAGCCTTCTTGAAGACACTGTCTTCGCACGTATTAGTCATTCTGTCAGCCTTGGCGAGGCGGCCGCCTTAGTTGCACTTATGCTTCAGAAAGTATATAACGCAAGTTATACTTTCTGTTCAGTACTAAAAAACTCGCCTTTGGCGAGCTTTTTATTCTACTTTGTTCTACTTTTTGTTTTTCTTTTTTTGATTCACCATAACTTTATTGGCAGGAACGCAGAGCCGCTTTACACGGTATATTTTAGAAAAACCTAACGGAATGCCTGAGCAGACTATTGGCGTTAGCGAGAGATAAGCTTGTTCTTAGCAGCTGCAAGCATAAGCCCCAGTGAGTTAGCAGGGGGACCTAAGTATTTTCGACCCTTGAGGAATAGATCTTCAACTCGAATCTCTGTTAATTTGTCTAGTGTTACCTGTAGGGGATTGCTATCCAGTACGACAAAGTCAGCTATCTTACCCTCCCTCAGAGTGCCTCTATTGACTTCGTCAAAAGACAGCCGAGCCGGCCAATGTGTATGCATTCGCAGAGCATCCAGCACTGATATTCTCTGCTCAGGGTTTGGGTGCTGGCAAGCGGCAAAGATGGCATGCATTGGATTAGGCAACGTACAGGGAGCATCAGAACCACCAGCTATTGTCAGCCCGTGCTTTAACATGCTTTTGAGAGGGATCAGGTCATTGACCCGTTGGCCGAGAATTTCTTCTAGATAATCAGTAGGTTCCTGCTCCCAGTGAAGAAATGGGGATTGAACGGCAAAGTGCAGTCCTAGTTTGGCTGCTCTCTCCAGCAAAGACGGTGGGATCAGATCCGCATGTATAATAATATGACGGTGGTCACTTCGCGGATAATCAGTCAGAGCCTCTTCATAAGCCACGACTGCTTGTTCAACAGCAGCATCTCCGATGGCATGCATTGAAACCTGAAGTTCTTGCCGATTAGCCCTTTTAACGAAGTCAGATACTGTTTGTTGTGTATAGGCCAGTACACCTTTATTATATAGATTATTGCTATAAGGTTGACTAAGGGCTGCATCCTCTGAACCGAAACAACCATCTAAAGCCGTAGCAAAGCAGCCACCGATGCGCGGCATTTTTCGTTTCTGAACTTTATCAACGTTCATTGTCTGAAAATAGATACGGAAATTTTGGGGCAACCCATATGCCGCCACCCGCATCATGTCCACATCGATATCCCGTGGGAATCCAACCCCTTCAACAGTATGAACTAAACCGATCCCTCTGCGTGCTAAATAATCTGCACCGTGGATTAGATTCTTAAGAATAGTAAAAGGCGAAACAGATCCTGTTATGTAATTAACGCCATCGTAAAATGCTTGGTGGTATAACCACCCAGTTTTCCGGTCAAATCCTAGGCTTTTTTGGACTGCGTCAGGAAACTTGGCTAGTAACGCTGTGTTAGCTACGGCTGCATGTCCATCGTACTTAACCAGCAAGAGAGGAAGGGTTGTAATCTTATCTAAATCAGCACGTTCCGGAAGCCTCTTCTCCTTTACAGTATGAGCAGAGCAACCAAACCCTAGGATGAGTTTTTCCTGAGGGTTATTTCGACGGTACCCGTTGATAAGGTCTTCCATTTCGTAAAAGTCACGAACAGTACGGACATCTACGGTAGACAGAAATAAAGAGAATGAGGCAAAGTGGAGATGGGAGTCCGCAAAGGCAGGCACAACGCATTTTCCGCCCAGATCCACCCGTTCCTTAATTCCTACATATTCATCGGGTAGCCGGTCCCCAATAAAAACGATCTTACCTTGGTCCTCTATCAAGACTTGAAAGACCCTATTCTTATCCTCACAAGATATAAACTCCCCGTTTTCATAAAGCCTCATTGTGTCACCTACCTATACTTGCTCATTTTTCCGCATGTAACTATTCACCACAGCTAATGATTCACTCCTTTCTTTTTCGCCGAACTTCCAACTTTCCCTTCCACTAATTACTAATTATTCAAAACAATTTTACAACTTAAACCATTTTTAAATGATTTGTCGACTGCGGGAAGGATAGGCTCCAACTTTAGAGCACCATATGTAGAGGCAGCTGAATTAGCTGAATCAATATATTACCCAGGGGACTTAGCACGCACTGGTTTATACACTTTTTCTCCAACGTGGAAAAAAGTTCTGTTACAGTGGTTTTACGATAACCAAGACAGTAAAACGGGCTATTGGATTCCCAAATTGAGGAGCAGTGGAGAGCGGTTGAATTCAGGAGATTTAGTCTCTACAGAAAAAATCATCAAGTTGTCAAGCAATAAGCTTATAAAAGAAGGGGTAAAGGCAGCGCCATCAGTTCTTGGAAAAGCATCCAAAGGATTGATAAAGGGCACAAAATTTCTTCTGGCTCAATAAGTGTGAAAAAACCATTATTGGTTAAGTGGAGGCTGACATGTTCGTTTTATCAATTCTTGGTTACATTCTTCTGGGTATTGGGTTGCTGGTGACCGCAATTATACTTATCCCCTATCATTATCAAGCTTCTGGAGAGAAATTGGATGTGCTACAAACCAAACTCTCAATATCCTGGCTTTTCGGCGGGATAAAACTAAATTTCAAGCGACAATCCAAACAAAAAACGGTTTTTCTTACCGTCTTTGGTTTAAAAAAGTTTAATATGAAGCAGAAATCCACTCGTGTACCTTCTGAAAAGGACAAAGAACATAGCGATAAAGCAAAAATTATTAAACGTAAAAAACTTCGAAATAATTCTAATTTCATTAAATTCTTAAGGGTTAACATCCTTAAAAAAGTTTTAGCGACTATTCTTAAGCTATTCAAATACTGTCAGCCTAAAGAGCTATCTATTGATGCCAAAATTGGTTTCGATAACCCGATGTACACCGGCTTGATGTGTGCATTTCATAGTCAACTCTATGCACTGTTTGATAAAAAGGATATTAACATACAACCAGTTTTTGACGTGGAAATCCTAGAAGGACGATTTTTGATTGGTGGGAGAATCTGGCTGCCCTATCTAATACTAGTTATGATAGAGTTCCTGATTACGAACCCAATTAGGAATATATTAATGGCTCAGCTTAAAACAAAAATCAAAGGAGGACTTCAATATGTCAGATAATTTTAGTATTAATGAAAGCATCTCTACCCTCTTTGAAAAACTAGAGGACTTCGTCAGAACTAAAACAGTAGTTGGTGAACCCTTTACTGTAGGTGAAACGACCATCATTCCATTCATCGATATTAGTTTTGGTCTTGGTACGGGCGGCGGTGGCGGAACGGATGAAAAAGGCAACAAAGGTACCGGGGGCGGCGCAGGCAGCGGTGCGAAGATTTCTCCGTCAGCGATCCTTGTCATCAAAGGAGATAACGTTGAGTTACTACCGATCAAGAAAGCAGGCAGCTTAGAAAAACTGATCGATATGGTTCCTGGGATTGTGGAAAAAGTCAAGGACCATAAATGCTGCGAATAATCGCTAGCTATTTTGATTGCTAGAGGATCGAAAGAAGCAAGGGAACCGTCCCCTTGCTTCTTTTTAATACCTACTTCATGTTTCTATTTGTTGCTTCTTTTTATTAGCCGATGACTTTACCGGAAATGTTAGCGGGACCAGTGATGGTTATAGTTCCTTGAGCAGTCTGAAGGTTACGAGCAAGTAATCGATAAACATGATGACCAGCAGCTACATTCGTTAGAACGGCTTGGAACGTAGTCAAATTCTCTAGCGGTGAATCTGATCCATCTTGAATCGACTCTTGGTTGATTGATGCGACTGGTATACCATCTTGATGAATCGTGAGCTCAATAATAGGTTGATCCGGCGGCACTGGACTCACACCCGTCACGTCCCATCCAATCGTTGTTAGCAATTCAACAAAGTTTATTGGTTGAGCTACAAACAGACCAAATTCTAAAATTATTTGGTCAATACCAGTGAGCACAATAGCGGACGAATTTGCAAAATTTGTCAGAATACTTCTATTGTAGTTTAAGAGAGCCATTTTTATCCTCCTTAATTTGATTTGAGTTAAGTTGCTATGGTTCAAATTTTTATCTTCTCAGTTTAATATATGAAACGAAAACAGATTGGGACATGTTTTAAAGGGCAAATAAGAAAATAATTTAGCTTCTTCCAAGCTATACAGATGAAACTTCATGATTTGACATGGTCAGGTGTATAACTTGACTCCTTTGGAAGATCAGAAGGACAGTAAAAAGCACGTTGAAGTGACAATCAACGTGCTTCTCGTATTGTATTAAATATCTACTGTGCCTTTACGCAGATATTGATCCATTACTTCGCTTGGAACTAAGCTTCCACCAGTCGCCCAAACAATATGGCTAGCTTGGTCCATTTTATTCTCGAGATCGAATTTCTTTAAATACTCAAGGCCCGCATCGGCCTGTAATAGTCTTGCCGGTCCGGGCATTCCAGCAAGTGCAGAAGGTTCAAGCCGGAGGTTCTCGGCATTATTCAGGGCCTGAAGCAAGCTGAAAAGTTCCTCGTCTTTAATGGTGTAGGCGCCACTCAGTATCGGTTCAAGCACTGTTCCTACGAAACGCGAAGCTCTACCTACGGCTAATCCATCGGCTTCGGTCTTATTATCTAGACCGATATCCTGGACCGAGATTTGATCATGAAGGCCGGTCGCCAGACCTAAAAGCATGCACGGGGAATGAGTCGGCTCAGCGAAGAAGCAATGGACATTCTCTTTGAAGACTTGCTTTAAGCCATAGGTTATTCCCCCCGGTCCACCCCCCACACCGCAGGGAAGATAGACAAAGAGTGGATGATTCGAATCCACGGCAATCTTCATCTCGTCCAATTGTTTTTTTAAACGATAAGCAGCTACAGCATAGCCTACAAATAAATCACGAGAGTTCTCGTCATCGACAAAATGGCAGTTTGGATCTTTCTCAGCTTGCTTTCTCCCCTCTTCGACCGCTTTGCTATAATCCGAGCCGTACTCGACTACTTGGACTCCCTTGGAACGGAGAAGTTCCTTTTTCCATGACTTGGCATCGGAGGACATGTGGACTGTGACCTGGAATCCGAGTTTTGCTCCGATTACGCCAATACTTAGGCCTAGGTTCCCCGTCGATCCTACTGCGATAGAGTGACCGGAGAAGAATTCTTTAAACTTTAGTGTATTTAAAATTGAATAATTGTCATCCAGTTCCATTATACCTTGCTTAATCGCAAGGTCTTCAGCGTGCTTAAGGACTTCATAGATTCCGCCTCGAGCCTTGATCGAGCCGGATATCGGGAGGTGGCTGTCACATTTAAGCAAGACACGCCCTAAGATTTTTAAGTCGTAGTATTTTTCCAGATATCCCTGCATATCCGGGATAGGTACAAGGGACGATTCAATGAGCCCTCCGGTGTCTTGGGTTTCTGGGAAGGCTTGCGCGATGTAGGGAGCGAAGCGAATGAGCCTCTCCTCCGCCTCTAAAATTTCTTTTTCCTGAATTGGAACATGGTTTTTGGATGTCTTGTATTTTGGATTGGTCCAGAAAACCTCTTGGGTAGAGATCAGTTTATTCAGTAATGGAAATTCTAACTTCCACTCAGTAAGTGTTCTGCCAAGGATAACATTGTTATTCAATATTCATTTCCCCCTTTGCTTTTCCTCTAATCAATCATTGCCTATTATATCCCCCCAAAGGGGCTAAAAACTTCTCTTGGTTATCAGAATAACACAAATCCCTTTATCCGTGTTACTCAATCCTATGATTTGATGCTTTGCTCAATAAAGGAGAAATCCACCAAGATCTCTAAGAAACTGTACCACACAGCCAAAAATCACCTTGTTTTAATCCTATACTTTTTATTGTTATTAACACAGAATACTGCCCCGCACATATGCTACAAGGGGGTGTATTATATGCGGGCGCTCAAACGCGGTTCCAGAGGTAGTGATGTCATGGAAATCCAGAGCCTCTTGG
>LADV01000310.1 GCA_000961805.1 Peptococcaceae bacterium BRH_c23
TGGAGGGGTGCCAGTGGAACATTCCGTGCAATTAGGGACGCAATACTACCGGGAGAGTATCTGTGCAAGTTTACGCGAACTGCGCGACCGTGAAAAACTCCCCTTTCAAATCGTGGAACATAAGCAGGGAAAACGCTGGATCATTAAGTGTCAGTTCCAAGAGAATTCGTTGGATGAAACTGAAAATGAGGGAATGGTACAAAAAATCCATCGTTATTATTTAGCGAATGCCTTGGCAGAAACGATTTTGCAGCATTGGGAAAGAGACCACATCGTTCAAATACTTAAAAAAAAGCAATACTTAAAAGAAACCAATTGGCAAATAATACTCAACAAAGCTGTGGACTATTTGAATCAAGGACTAGGGCAAGTTCGTGGTTATCGAGTGAACCGTAAAACCATCCTAGTTACCCAAATTTTAAGTTGCTTAGATCAGAGCGCAGTTTTTGACATAGAGGGTTTTTTACGGTTTCGTGCACAAGAGTATAAAAACGAAGTATCCAAAGCAGTGGAATACGCTATTGATGAGTACGTTATTGAAAAAGAGTATTTAGAATTTATCCAGCTGTTAAAGCACTTCGTAGAAAGTCAAAGACCTCGTCTGGAATTTTTACATGTGGGAATGACACCAAAAGGTAAATTTCATCTCTATAACAATGAAGGAGTTCAAGTAACCCATCAGTTCCTTGAAGACTATCAGCTTGACAATATTCATGAGCTAGGGTATGAAGATTTATTGGTCAGTGCCTTAATAGTCGTTGCACCTCGTCAAATTACGCTGCACATACGTTATGATGGTTACAAAGATACCTTGCAAACAATCCGGAGTGTTTTTGGAGATCGAGTCTGTGATTGTAAAGGTTGTTCCCTATGTGAAAAGTTTTGACAAAAATGAGATTGGCTTGTTATAATAAGTCATTCCTTAAATCTAGTCAAAATCGTTGAAAGGGAGAGTATCCTGAAACTACCGTGTAAGAGATGGAATGCCTAGGCTGTAAGCTTTCCTCACGGACGCACAGGAGAAAACCACCCTTGAGTGTGGGGCTGAACTTTAGTAAGCTCTGCCGTACCCCGCGTTAAGGGAAATCGAGTGAGAGGTGCGATATCAAACCTTTCAATTGGGTGGAACCACGGGAGTAGAACTCTCGTCCCTGTCAGGGACGAGAGTTTTTTATTTTTAAGAATAATTTACTAAGGAGTGAAATCAATGCTTAAGGTCACCTTAAAAGACGGCTCAATTCGCGAGGTTGAACCAGGAACGACAATAGTGGAACTCGCGTCTTCTATCTCTCGGGGACTGGCGAAAGTTGCGGTAGCCGGGAAAGTCAATGATAAGACGAAGGACCTTTCCTATCCACTGACGGAAGATGCGGCGGTGGAGATCATAACCATAGATAGTGACGAAGGGTTAGATGTTTTAAGGCATTCCACAGCCCATTTAATGGCCGAGGCCGTAGGAAATCTTTTTCCAGGGACAAAATTTGGAATTGGACCTTCGATTGCCAAGGGGTATTACTATGACTTTGACTCTGAACATGTGTTTACTCCCGAGGATCTGGTAAGTATAGAGAAGGAAATGAACCGTCTTATCAAGGAAAAGCATTCTTTCCAACGGAGAGAAGTCACCCGAGCTGAGGCACTTTCTCACTTTGGTGCATTGGGAGAGAAATATAAGGTTGAACTCATTGAGGGCCTTCCTGAGGATGCGACGATTTCAATGTACACTCAAGGGAACTTCACTGACCTTTGTGCAGGGCCCCATCTTCCCTCCACGGCCAATATTAAGGCCTTTAAGCTGATGAGCTTAGCGGGTGCTTATTGGCGCGGAAGCGAAAAGAATAAAATGCTGCAGAGGATCTATGGAACCGTCTTTGCTAAACCAGCAGATCTGGAAGACCACTTGTTCAAGTTGGAAGAAGCTAAGCGACGTGACCATCGTAAGCTCGGTCTGGAGCTCGATCTCTTTAGCCTACACGAAGAGGGCCCCGGTTTTCCATTTTTCCATCCTAAAGGCATGATCTTACGCAATGCGCTGGAGGATTTTTGGCGGCAGGAACACCGTCGACGCGGGTACCAGGAGATTAAGACCCCAATTATTCTGAATCGTTCGATGTGGGAACAATCCGGTCATTGGAATCATTATAAGGAAAATATGTATTTCACAGAAATTGACGACCAGGATTTTTGCGTAAAACCCATGAACTGTCCAGGTGGCATGATCATGTATAAGACAAAAATGCGCAGTTATCGTGACCTCCCGCTTCGTGTCGGGGAACTGGGACTTGTACACCGCCATGAACTTTCGGGTGCACTCCACGGCTTACTACGCGTTCGAAACTTTACTCAGGATGATGCGCATATTTTCATGCTCCCTTCTCAAATCAATGAAGAACTCATTGGGGTTATAGAACTCGTTGACTATTTCTATAAAGTGTTTGGTTTTGAGTATAAAGTGGAATTGTCGACCCGGCCTGAGGATTCCATGGGCTCAGATGAGGATTGGGAAACCGCCACCAAGGCCCTTCAAGATGCCTTAGAAGATAAGGGAATTGAATACAAGATTAATCCGGGTGATGGAGCCTTCTATGGACCTAAAATCGATTTTCATGTCAAGGATTGCCTCGATCGGACCTGGCAGTGTGGAACGATTCAACTTGATTTTCAAATGCCGGAGAAGTTTGACTTATCCTATATCGGTGAAGACGGTCAAAAGCATCGCCCAGTCATGATTCACCGGGTGGTGTATGGAAGTATCGAACGCTTTATTGCACTTCTGACAGAGCATTATGCAGGGGCCTTTCCTGTCTGGCTGACACCGACTCAGGTTCGAATTCTGCCGATCAGTGAGCGGCACCATGAATATGCCAAATCCCTAGCTTCCCGTCTCAATGAACTGGATATCCGGGTGGAAACGGATGATCGCAAAGAAAAGATCAGCTATAAGATACGAGAGGCTCAAACGGAAAAGATTCCGTATACGTTAGTTGTCGGGGACCAGGAAGCTGAGTCCAATATGGCTGCTGTTCGAAGGTATGGTCAAGGTAATTCTGGAGAAAAAATGTCGATCGATGCATTTATAATGCTTATTCAGGAAGAAATTAAGAGTAAGAAAATCCTGAAGGCTTACCTTAAAGAAGATTAAGTCAGATTAAGCTGAGTGCAATGTCCTGAAATAAGGCGGTTCAAGGGCTTGGGAAGCATAACTTTACATTCCGCTTAACAGCAGGGATGTAAAGTTATTTTAAAGTATTTTTTCTCAAGACGCCCCTGAACTCCTACAAACAGACCTGTTATGATAGTCTTGAATAGGTAGGTGGGGCTCCCATGGACAAGATTATCATGATCTACTATGGCAGAAATTTCACATCTGAAGAGATAGAGCTTATCCAATGGACAAGAAAAAGATATCCACAACTATCGAGGAAGGAACTAGCGTCAACCGTCTGTGAATTTTTAGGATGGACGACACCCGCTGGTTATAAAGCCTCGAACTGGACCTATCTGGGTGAAACTCAAGGTCGGGGTCGGATGGATCGAAAAAATGAGTATGCTCTATCTCGTAAGGCTATCTATATGTATCCCCTCCAAAAAGACTTTAAAGACTGCCTTAAAGGGATTAAGCCCTGCAAAACGGTGAATCCAGATGATTAGAGCAGAAATGCGACAAGAGAAACGAGCCCAAGAGCAAGCACTCAGAGTAAACTTGTTCAGCTAAAGCTGAACATCGGGGCTTCAGGTGGGGAGTTTACCCCACCTGAAGTGGAGAACGGGGGAACGCCCACTTATAGAAGTGGGCGTCTCGCCGTTGGATGAAGGAGTTAGAAGCCAAAGAATTCAAGTTTGTAGGACCAGAGGTGTACCCTGAGAAACGGGCCATAGCCAATAGAAAGTGTGGCTACGAGACACCGGAAGACGAAAAATATTCAGATTAAATTGGAGGGGATGCCGGAAGGTATCCCCTTATTTGTGATACAGACCTTATTATTAGAAGTAGCTTTAAAGTGGTCAGAATACAACAGTAGCACAGAGTTTGAGTCGTTTGGGAATAGCTGAGTAGTAACTTATTTTGAATGTAAAAGGTGAGTTTAACTCTGCCCTGAACTATTTCAGGCAGGCGGAAAAACTATATTTGCTAGGTAAGAAGACAGGATTGCAGCAGGATTGGTCGGTGAGTGGACTTAAGGAGTTTTACCCTGATTATGTCTCATTCAGGGACAGTTTTTAAGAATAAAGCTCCAGATACATTGTTTAAAGCATGTTTAAAGCAAAGTGTTTTATGATAGGACAATTATTCTTCGCAACGAGTGCCCTATTGTAGTGCACTTTTGGCAACCCCTTAATATTGGGCTACGGGCAAATTGGCATAGAATTTGCAATTGGAAGAGGCTGAGTGCAGAATTTTCATAATTATAAAAATAATTAGATATGTCTGTGGCAGAATTCGAGAGCGTACGGGCGATGATACAAGGAGGTGACGGTAAGCGAAATCGGGCAATCGCGGAGAAACGAAAAGTATAACAAAGTGAATTAAGAGTATTTTGAAAGGGGGCAATTAACAAGTGGCGATGTGTAAAGAATGTGAATGTTTTCATCCTATCCCAGACACTGAGTGGGATCACGAGCGAGGGACTGGAGACTGTGTTAAGACAATGCGAGATAATAAAGGTAAATATTGGCATACTGCGAAAGTGAAGGAAAAGTCAAATTGTGCCGAATTTAAACCCGGACTAAGAGATCAGTCAAAATAAAAATTTGAGGGGGGAAACAAGCGATGGCGAATGCTACATTGTTGGCAGAAATAAAGCAGGAACTGAAACTGGAAGCAAAAAAAGGTCAGCCCTTAGGGAAGGCTTTATGGGATAAAAAGCTTAAAGAAGGGCCAGGAAGCGTGCCAAGGACAAAGCATCTTTACAAGCGCTGCCGCTGGGCACATACTGCCGGGGGGGAGTATGTGAGGGAAGAAATCAAGATTTCTCTGGAACGGGCCCGTTTATATACCGAGGCACATAAAGCAAACGCCGGTGAAGTGCCGGTAATTCTCAGAGCGAAATGTCTGGAGCATTATCTTAAAAACTGCAGCATCTATATTCAGGATGAGGAAAGCATCGTTGGGATCCACAATGAGCGTCCGGATAAGCTGGAGCTTTATCCGGAGGGTGGGGCTGCGAATATGTTCGATTATCTGGAGGATGATTCGCTTACCCCCCCGGAACTCTATGATGAGGGTGTGGAAATGGTTGAGTACTGGAAGCAATGGTCGCTTTCAGCTATGTG
>LADV01000311.1 GCA_000961805.1 Peptococcaceae bacterium BRH_c23
GACGACGACGATGATGATGATGACGACGACGATGATGATGATGACGACGACGATGATGATGATGACGACGACGATGATGATGATGACGATGCTAATGCTAATGTTGTACAAGAAGTCGAGGAAAAAGTTGTAAGCTATAATGGTACCATTCCAGAGTCCGATCTTACGATGAGACGGAAAGTCAAAGTTATTAATCGTTAATACTATTATTAGCTTCATACTCATTTGAAAATGATTAATATTTAGGGGAAATTTGCTTATGGCATTACTTCTTAGAATGTCGCCTTGGAGCAAAAAATAATTAGAGGATGTCTCAAGGGTTTGAACATCCTCTAACTCATATTCTTCAACTTAAGAAGATCTAGAAATCTTCTACTTCAAGAAGATCTAGAAAAAACAGGAAAAGTGGAATTCCGAATAATAATCCCCATATTCCCAAAAAGTGTTCTGCCATAATTAAAACCACTAAAGTGAAAAAAACTGGCAGTTTTGTTTTTACGGACATTAGTTTAGGGTTTAAAAAATAGGCTTCAATTGCATGTAAGACTGCAATCATTACTAACACATATAGAATCTTTATTAATCCACCTAATTTGAAGGCTATGATTGTTAAAGGAATCAACGAAATGATAACACCTGCTACAGGTATGATTCCGAGAATAAAAATCATAAAACCTAGACCAATCACTTGATGAAAGCCCATTGCACTCAAGATAATGGCGGATAAAAAGGAGTTAATTAATGAAATCAGGATTTGAGTTTCCATTACTTTAGCAAACGAATTAACGAAATTTTTACCTAGCTTTTTATAGTATTTATATATAAATCCTATTTTACTATCTGCAAACTTGTTTAAGAACTTTATCGTTTTATCCTTTTCTAAAATGAGAAATAAGCTAAGTATAAGGGCAATAAAGATGTTTAAACTAAATTTCCAAATGTTTGTTACCGAATGAATAAGATAAGTTCCACCCTCAACAACATAAGATTGAATGTTTGTACTAATTGCTTCCCTTACATTAGGATTTATTGCATCTTCATAATTATTGATATCAAAATTGCTGAGCTGAATTCCGATATATAATAACTGTTTACTTAAGATGGGTATATATTTATAGATAAAGAATACCATGGCAGAAGCCAATATTATAAAGATAGTAAAGGTAATCCCGGTTCGATTAATGGGCATTAGTTTGACAATTTTCTTAAAAATGTAATTTTGAATTCCGTATAAGATAAAAGAAAACATAAACGTTAATAATAACAAATTCATCATGGGTTTAATACTAATTATAATTGCAAATAAAAGTAGCAAAGATATAATCTTTTTAAATAACTTACTTTCAAAAAAATTCTTATAATAATCCATTTATAATGTTAGCCTCCCGATTTAATTCTCAATTTCTTTTCAAATTACCGTATTATCTAACATAATATCACGTTATATTGCCCGTATAAAGGTTTATCCACAATCTACTGTTCCCCATATATCAGTGCTTCAACTAAGGATCTACCAATATTAAGCCAGTATACTCATATGAAAAAGAAAAATCCACTCCAGTGAGTGACCTCCACTACTCAGTTTACATTAAGTTAACTGCGTTCAATCAAGCAACTGCATCTTCTAATAAAAATATAAAAATGATTAGGTAGCAGAGCACTGATTCATTAAGGAAGGAACTTTAAGGGAAATCTTTCTAATAACTACAAAAACCACCCAGCTAGGTGGCTCCAGTTCTCCGAAATTCAGCATTTGTTAACTGATAGCAATGCTTACTTTCGATGAATCGAAACGATGCCTAGCACGCGACCAACAACTTAAATCTGAATCTTGATTGTATTTGATCTGTCTTTATTATACCTGAAATCTTCTTCCTGTCAACAACCCTGAACTGAAAAGGATCGAGCACCTTCGAAGACTAGTGGTACCTATTCAGCAAGAAGTTTTAGTGCAGTATGCATAAAGATATTAATACCCTTTTGCATAGCATCCTCATCAATACTGAAGCAAGGGTGATGATGCGGATAGACGCATCCTTTTTCCTTGTTCCCTCCTCCTAAGAAGAAGAACGCACCCGGAGCTTTTTGTAAATAGGCGGAAAAATCCTCTGCGCCCATGCTAGGTCGGACAAACGCAATCCCTTCGTCCCCCATCACTTCACGTACTGTCTCTTCCAGAACCTGAACGATCCGATCATCATTGATCACTTGTCTGTAGCCTAAGATAAAGTTTAAATCATAATCTGCTCCGTGAGCTGAGGTAATTCCCTTGACTACTCGCTCAATTAAAAGTGGAACCTCTTGGCGCAGCTTAGGATTCAAGGTACGGATTGTACCGTCTATTTGCACAGTGCCTGGTATAATGTTATTTTGAGTACCACCAACAAACCGACCTACCGAGATTACCACAGGATCTAATGGATCTATATTACGTGACACAATATGCTGCAGGTTAACTACCACTTCTGCCCCAATGGTAATGGCATCGATCGTCTGATGGGGCATTGCTCCATGTCCACCCTTTCCCTTGATCGTGAGATAAAACGAATCCGGTGAGGCCATCATTGGACCATACGCCAAGCCGACTTTACCGCTTTCTAAAGCTGCCCATATATGCCCTCCGATGACGGCGTCTACACCTTCCATTACCCCTGCTTGGACGAGTTCTTCAGCACCCCCTGGTGGGAACTTTTCCTCAGCATGCTGAAATATTAAGCGTAACTCTCCTTTTAACTGGAAATACAAGCTACTGAATAGTTTGGCAACGCCTAGCAGCATAGCAGTGTGTGTATCATGCCCGCAAGCATGCATCACTCCAGGATTTTGAGAAGCATAATCTACCAGAGATTCTTCTTGAATAGGCAAAGCATCAATATCCGCCCTAATGGCAATCACTTTGCCGGGCTGCTTGCCAATCAAACGAGCCATCACACTAGTTTTTGTCGGACGTGTTACCTCAAAATAACCAAAGGACTGGAGCAAGTGAAAAATAAACTCTGAGGTTTCTTCTTCATGATAAGATAACTCAGGATTTTGGTGCAACTGACGTCTCCAAAAGATGACTTCATCCTTGATTGAATCTACCAAGCTATTCAAATTGTCAATTTTCATAAATTAACTCCTTTGAAAACCTTCAGTAAGTACTTTATCTGATGGCTAACCGCCGCTAGGCCTCTGGATAATTCGGACGGTAAGCCATGCTTAAATATAAGCAATGAATTGCTGGGGCATACCCTTACCTTTTAGATAAAGCTTCCTCCGTCGACCACGACTGTTTGTCCGGTCATAAACCCTGCATGGGCGACCAAGGAATAGACGACCTCAGCAATATCTTCAGGATCTGCAATTCGTCCCAGTGGTGTACCTGCAGCAAGTCGAGAAATATGCTCTTCCTTCCCTTCCACCCAACGGGTTTGGACAATTCCTGGTGCAACACCATTAACCCTAACTTCAGGAGCCAGCACTCTAGCTAACGACTTTGTAACACTTATTGCTGCCGCTTTAGAAGCAGAGTAAGCGATAGAACTACCTAATCCAGTTAAGCCTGCTATCGATGTGATGTTCACGATGCAGCCTCGACTTTTCTTAAGTTCGGCAGAAGCCGCCCTGCAACAAAAGAACAATCCCTTTACATTAACTCCCAAGATATCATCCCAGTATTCCTCTTTCATTCCCTCAAGGTCTGAATGATCAACGAAATGGGTCGTTCCCGCATTATTTACTAATATATCCAACTTGCCAAAATCCAAAGTTACTTGACTAATCATTGCCCTAATTTCAGCATCCCGAGCAACGTCCGCTTTATAGATTAGGCATCGAACTCCTAAATCCTTGATTTCTTGACTAGTTTTAAGCGCTTCCTGCTCAGATCGAGAGTAATTAATCGCAATATTAACTCCAGACTGGGCTAGTTTTAAGGCGATCGCTTTACCGATCCCGGTCCCGCCTCCAGTGATCAATGCTGTTTTATCGTTTAACATTATAATCCTCTCCTTGTAAGCAAGTATTATGTACTACCTTCGTTTTTCTAGTATAACCCACAGGTTTATCCTAGACAAGGAATAATAGGACAAGAATGAGCATCGTCTCGATGTTCAACTTTAGCTAATGGAGTTGACTATCTAATAAGTTCCTTTAACTGCTTGGACGCCATTAGAATGTCTTCTACTGCCAAAATGGCAGATACGACTGAAACCCCGTCAATTCCGGTATCCATAACGTGTTTTAGGTTCGTCAGATTAATTCCACCGATCGCCACAACAGGGATTTTGACTGTTCTCTTAATAAGTTCTAATTGCCCGAGACTGACTTCTGGGGCGTCAGTCTTAGTTGATGTGCTAAATACAGCTCCGACTCCTAAATAGTCAGCACCCTGTTGTTGGGCAAGAATGGCTTCTTCTAAGGTACTGGCAGAGACCCCAATGATTTTATTAGGGCCAAACAACTCTCTTGCTTTTAGCATAGGCAGATCTTCTTGTCCGACATGTAATCCCTCGGCATCGACCGCGAGAGCAATGTCTAGACGGTCATTTATAATTAGGGGAATTTGGTAGCGAGAGGTTATCGCTTTTACTTCAATGGCTAGTTGTAAGAAATCCTTGGTAGAAAGGGATTTTTCCCTAAGCTGCACCAAGGTTACCCCACCTTGTATGGCTAGCTCAATACTCTGAGCCAAATCCCGCTCTCCGAGAAGTTTTCGATCTGTGACCAAATACAAAGTGTAGTCGACCTTAACTTTACTCATAACTAATTTTACCTTCTTTAGCTAGGATTTCGGGAGTCAGATTATAGATGCTATCCAACAATCTGGTTCTAAAGGTTCCGATCCCTTCCCCATGGCGTAATGAAGCCTGAGCGATTTCTCCTGCCAAGCCCATACTAATAATGCCAGCCACGGCCGCCGTATAATAATCTTTAGTGACGCCGCAAAAGGTTCCCACGAGGGAGGTTGTCATACACCCTGTTCCTGTAACATCCGCCAAAATTCGGTGGCCATTATCCAGTAAGCACACTCGACGTCCATCAGAAACAACATCCGTTTTACCAGTTATGGCAATCACGCAGCCTAATTCAGAGGCTAGTTTTTTGGCAATCACCGAACTATCTTGTTCGTCCGCTAGCGAATCAACTCCCTTTATAGCTACATTTTGGCCGGCTAAGACTTTGATCTCTGACATATTCCCCCGGATAACCTCAAGTTTTAACTCCTTAATCAACTTTTCTGCAGTGTTTGTTCTCAGCTTCGTGGCCCCAACTCCTACCGGATCTAGGATCACCGGAACACCTAATTCTTTCGCCCGTAATCCGGAGACTCGCATGCTTTCAATCGTTCTGGAATTAAGAGTGCCAATGTTAAGAACTAGGGCAGAAGCAAAGCCAACCATTTCTGCCACTTCCTCCAGATCATCTGCCATCACAGGGGAACCTCCGATGGCTAGGACAATATTCGCACAATCATTCACAGTGACATAGTTGGTAATATGGTGAATTAAGGGACTTTTTTCTTTAACAAGCCTTAGGTTTTCAAAGATTACTTCACGTATTTCCATTTAGCAGTCAACCTCCATGTTATAGAATGTAAGATGCTGATAATCAGCATCACAGGAATTGTAGAGCCCAGAACAAAGTCTAACTTGATAAACCTATAGTATAAAGCTGTACCCACTGCACAGAGGAGTAACGTACCCCAGTTTATCAAAAGCTCAGGTTGGATTTTCTTGTTCTTTAAAAGGAAATAATCCGTCAAGAGAATGGCAAATAAGGGCGCAAACACTGATCCAATGGCATAAAGAAAATGCTCATATTGCTCAATATTAACGATAATCGCAAGTCCGGTTCCAATCCCAGTCATGACCAAGGCAACCGTTTTCTCATTTAATTTAGGGAAAATGTTGAGAAATGTGACCCCAGCCGAATAAGCATCCAGGAAGGTAGTGGTTACCGTAGCCAAGACAATAATTCCTAAGGCTACAATACCGAGATTAGCTGCTAATAACATTGCGGCGGGATCAGCGTCCGAGGCGATGATCGCTGCGCCCAGGCCGATAATGTACATCCAACTGCTGCCAAAGAAGTATCCAAGCCAGCTGCCCCAGGCACCGTCTCTCCTTGACTTAGCAAAGCGTGTGTAGTCAGAGATCAATGGTAACCAGGATAAAGGCATGATTACAGCTAATTCTATACCAAAGCCAAAAGACATATCTCCGACAACCTGTTTGGTAAACAGTTCATGGTTGCTGAAAATGATAGTGCTCAAGATAATCGTTAACAAGAACAATAGCACCACAGCTATGTGGTTCGCCTTTTTCCAGCCGCTATCTTTTCCAAGCCATACCCAAATCATAATAAAGACTCCAATAATCAGACTCCAAACCGTCAGCTGATCAAATCCCCATAAGGTTTTGCTGATCTGGTTAACCGACCTGGCCCCGACGATTATCATCACAGCCGTCCAACCCAATAATTGTAAAACATTTAAAACAGAAAATAGATAGGAACCGTATTTTCCAAAGGAAATTCGAGTTGATACCAGGGCAGGAATGCGCTCATTAGTTCCGATGATTCCTGCTAACACCAAAAGTGAGGTTCCAACCAAGTGTCCAATCAGGATAGCCAAAACCCCCATTTTAAATCCTAGGGGAGCCAACAGCCCGCCGGTTAAAATTTCGGCGACTGAAATAGCTGCGCCAAACCAAAGGGTTGAAAAATTAAACATACTTAAATTATTTTTTGAAGCTATACTCACTCTATTAATCCTGCCTTTTTGTATAATGTGTAAAAGTGATGAGTCGGTCCTACGCCTTTTCCGATCGCTAAAGAATGTTGAATGGCAATTGTGATATATTCCTTGGCTAAGGAGACTGCTTGATTAAGGCTGTACCCCAACGCCAGATTTGCAGTGATTGCCGATGAAAGAGTACATCCTGTCCCATGAGTATTCTTAGTAGCAATCCTAACCGAGCTAAAATAACTAAATTCCTGACCGTCAAAGAGGATATCTACAGAGTCATCCTCTAAGTGTCCCCCCTTTAAAAGTACATTCTTAGCCCCCATCTGATAAATCACCTTAGCAGCCTCTTCCATTTGCTTTAGCGTGCCAATAGACCTTTTGGTCATGACCTCAGCCTCTGGAATATTAGGGGTGACGATCATTGCCATGGGCAATAATTCCCTACTCAAAGTTACTTCTGCCTCCGGGTTTAACAAGTGGTAACCGCTTTTAGACACCATGACTGGGTCTAAGACAATCCTTTGAGGCGCATAGTGTTTCAACTTTTCTGCAATCACCTCGATAGTTTGAACTTGGGAAACCATACCGATTTTCACTCCGTCGACCTCAATATCGTCGAAAACTGCTTCGATTTGTTGAGCAATGACCTCTCTTGAGATATCCTGAACAGCAAAAACTCCTTGGGTATTTTGGGCAGTGACTGCGGTTATTACGCTCATTCCATAGACACCATGAGCACAGAACGTTTTTAGATCAGCTTGAATCCCTGCTCCCCCACTAGAATCTGAACCAGCTATAGTAAGTACTTTTTTCACGGGTGACTACCTCCTCCATTATTAAATATTCTCTCTTTAAAAACTAAAAAGAGCACAGATCCCCAGAATAGGGTTTGTGCTCTTTCATCTTCATAAAAGAGTAAAAACTGCTTACCTACGCTGGCATTATCCAGATCAGGTTAAAAGGGTCTTAGACCTTATCGGGTCTAAATCTCAGCCAGCCTTTCTAGCTCCCCTGCCCACATCATATATATTTTGTTAAAAATAACATGGAAAATGTGATTAGTCAATCCTATCGGACACGATTTCTACACCGTTCTCTTAACTTGTCAGTTTTTCAGCTTCCTCTAATTCCCATACTACTCATTGAGTAGTATTTCCCTCGGGTTATGTTGATCCAGTAAAACCAATCTTAGCCTATCGGACGGATCGACGATTGATCGAAACTAAATACTTTAACAAATATAGGTACTAATTTTGGGTCAAATTGAAGCCCGCTGTTTGCCATCAATTCATTAAAAGCTTGCTCTTGGCTCATGGCTTTTCGATACGGACGATTACTTGTCATGGCATCGTAGGCATCCGCAATCGCCAGAATGCGGCACTCTAAGGGAATGTCGTTTTCCTTAAGTCCTAAAGGATAGCCCTGACCGTTCCACCATTCATGGTGTCTCAAAATGTGATCGGCAATGGGAAGCAGGTCCGGGGCAGATTGTGCAATCCGATGTCCAATCTCACTATGTCGCTGCATTTCCTTAAATTCTTCAAAGGTTAAACGCCCAGGCTTAAAAAGTATACGATCTGGAATACCCACTTTGCCGATATCATGAAATTGGGCCAACAATCGCAAATCTGCAAGAGTACGCTCGGCTAATCCCATTGCTTCTCCAAGGGTTAGGACTATGTCTTGCAGACGATCGGCATGCCCTTCCGTGATAAAATCTCTAGCCTCTAAAGCTTTCATAAGTGCCTGAACTATGGCACTGCGGGTACTTTTACTTCGATGTAGTTTTTCCCGATACATGCCATCATCAGCTTCTTTAAAGACCATATCAACATTCACATTCGTTTTCTCACTTACAGCAGATCCTATAGATAAGCTAAGTGGAAACTCTAAATTCTCGCTATTGTACTCCTCAACAGCCTTACGAATTCTATAACAAGCTTGTTCCACAATTTTCAGGTCACTTTTTGGCAAAAGGATGGCAAATTCATCTCCGCCAATTCTGAACACTAAGTCATCCTCCCGGAAACACTTCTTAAGTATACCAGCAGTGAGCCAAAGCAACTTATCACCAGTGCCATGTCCTAAAGTATCATTGACAAGTTTCAAACCATCAACATCGCAAACAATCAAGCCTATCGGCGCATAATCATCTCCTTTGAGGAGACGCATTTTTTCTTCAAAGAACGAGCGATTGTAAAGATTTGTTAGACCATCATGGAAGCTCATATGCTCGAGCTTTTCCTGAAATTGTTTTCGTTCCGTAATATCTTCGCCAATACTGGCAACCCCAGAGACATTGCCGTCAGAATCAAATAAGAGAGTATGATTCCAATTGACATACCGTTTTAGACCATTTTTGGTTTGAATCGGATAAACGTTATGTACTATTATCCTCTTACTGTCTAATACTTCTTTAAACCAAGCATTAGTAATCTTATGTAATTCAGAAGGCACAAAAATATCAAAAAAACTTTTTCCAATCACTTCTTCTTTTTTAAAACCAGCTAACTCTAGAATAAAGTCGTTACAGTAAATTATTCTTCCGTTCTTATCCATAATTCCTGTAATTAGTTGGACATTTTCGAAAATCGAACGTAAACGGCGTTCTGATTCTCGCAATAATTTTTCCTTAGATTGGAGCTTTTCGTAATTAAACCTCAGTTCTTCCTCAACCGCTCCCAATTCCTCGTAACTTTTCTCTAAGTTTGATTGGACTTTTATTCTTTCAATGATTTCGCCCTTCAAGTGTAGTTTTGAGTTTTCTAGTTCACGAAAGCTTTCCTGAAGCGCTTCTACCATCCTCTGGAAATTAGTTGCCAGGGATTGAACTTCTAAGACTGGGCTATTCAGCTGATAAGCATCTAGACGTTCGTGAATTTTATGATTGAGTTCCGTTGTAAACTTTGTCAACGTGGTAAGGGGGACCACCAGCCAACGACTTAATAAAAAGACTAAAAATACACTGAAAATAACTGTTAAGCCAATAAAGTAGAGTGGCAGGTAACTCAGCTGATTGGTGATATAGGTTAATGGAACAGTAACTCCTAAAGACCATTTAACCCCTGGAACTGGGGTAAAGGCAAGGTATTTATTTTCGTTTTGATTGGTATATTTAGTAAGCCCTGCTTCTTCTCTAACCATTTTATGGATTGCAGCCTGATAGCTTTGAGAAATATTGTTTTCAGTGAGTACATTATAGTTCATAATCAATTCTTGGTTCGGGTGAGCAATTGTCAGTCCATCTTGCCGAACTATAAAAGCCTCTCCAATTTCTCCAACTTTTTTTGAGGTAAGAAGTTGGCTAAGTTTAGTTAATTTAACAGTGCCCCCTAAAAGACCAACAATTTTTCCTTTTATTATAATCGGAGCTGCCACCATAATTGTGTGATTGCCACTCCCTCTAGAAATTAGTGGATCTGATATCACAGTATTCCCTGTAGTGATGACCTTTTGAAAGTATTCACGGTCAACAATATTACCACCAAGACCCGAACTGAGAAAAAAATCTCCCTGACTATCGGCAAAGAAAATATCCTCAAAGTCATTGTTACGCAGGACTTCTTTTTTTAAATAAGAAACAATGGCCTCTTGATCTCCATTTTCGACAATCGGGGTATTAGCCATAATCTCGATTTCTGTTTTATGAGCGCTTAACCATAAGCCTACTTCCGAACCCGAAGATAACGTCAGCGAGGAGATGTGCATCTCTAAATTGGTAATCAAAAGATCTTTCGTCTTAAAATAAGACAATAAGGATAAACCACCTAGTCCAAATATTAAAGCAATCGTAATTAGAAAAGTTACATTTATCTTAAATTTTTTCACTGTATACCTCCTGATTATTATGGATTAACAAACCTCATCCTTTTTAAGTTTTTGAATTTTTAGACATCAATCTATCTTCTCTTTAGTAACCTAAAAATCCTTTGTAAAAAATTGTTTAGTTACAAAGCATGTCATGGAAATACGATATTTTCAATAACTTTCAAAGTTTTGTCTTATAAATATGATAAAGTGTTTAGAAGAGTAAATATCACTAGGAGGAAAACTATGACTATAACAGACCCTTTAATTATCGGTTTAATCATTATCTTTTTCGTTATTATCCTGATTTTACTTATTATTTTATTGACCCGTTCGTCGCGTAATCCCTTTGTCTTATTTGAAAGTAAACTCGTGGCTTTAGAGAAAATTCTGGAGCGCAACGAGCGACTTGTAAATGGAGAAATCGCCAAGAACCGAGAGGAGTCCAATACGAACGCCAGACAAATCCGCGAGGAGCTAAACCAATCCGTCCGATTGTTTAACGATTCTCTACTGTCCCGTATGGCAGAAATCGCCAATCTCCAACGCAATCAATTAGATATTTTCGCAACTCAGTTAGGATCTTTAACCAAAACGAATGAACAAAAATTAGAACACCTGCGCAAAACGGTTGAAGAACGCCTGCTACTCCTTCAACAGGATAACAGTCAGAAATTAGACCAAATGCGCTCCACTGTGGACGAAAAGCTCAGTGCTACACTTGAACAACGCCTTGGAGAATCTTTTAAACTGGTCAGTGATCGCTTGGAGGCTGTGCACAAAGGGCTTGGAGAAATGCAAACCCTAGCATCTGGAGTCGGCGACTTAAAAAAAGTACTAACCAATGTAAAAACGCGGGGTATGTGGGGGGAAATTCAACTAGGCAACTTATTGGACCAAATTCTCACACCCGAACAGTACTCCTCGAATGTCATCACTAAAATTGGCAGCAACGATCGTGTCGAGTTTGCTATCAAACTTCCCGCTAGGGACGGACAGGACAATATAATTTGGCTTCCCATCGATGCCAAATTTCCAATGGAGGATTATGAACGCTTAGTCGAAGCACAAGACCAAGCTAATCTGCCACGGATCGAAGAACTGGGTAAAGCCTTAGAACAACGAATCAAACTAGAGGGGAAAACCATCCGTGATAAGTATCTTGATCCCCCTAACACGACTGATTTTGGTATCTTATTCTTACCTGTCGAAGGATTATATGCTGAAGTGCTGCGCCGTCCTGGTCTTTGTGAAATTCTCCAACGGGAGTATAAAATTGTGATTACCGGGCCAACTACATTGGCGGCACTTTTAAATAGTCTCCAAATGGGCTTTAGAACCTTGGCAATAGAAAAGCGCTCCAGTGAAGTTTGGAACTTACTGAGCGCCGTTAAAACAGAATTTGGCAAGTTTGTAGAAGTACTGGAGAAAACGCAGAAAAAACTCCAAGAAGCAAGTAACACCATCGATACTGCAACTAGAAAGTCACGGACGATTGTACGAAAGCTAAAAAATGTTCAAACACTTCCTGGTAATGAAGCAGACTTAATCTTGGAACAAGGAATGGAGAGCGAAAACTAATACAATCAAAAATCGATTGAAGAATTGCTTGATCGGGTCTACACACTATCTATAAGATTGCTAGGAACATATAGAACCTAATTAAAGATCGTTGCCGTCTCCCACATCTTAAGATAGATCCCATTGTGTCGGAGTAGCTCTTCATGCTTTCCCCGTTCAACGATCTGCCCCTTGTCGAGTACGAGAATCTCATCCATTTTCTCTAATCCGGGAAGGTGATGCGTTATCACTAATGTGGTGCGTCCCTCCATGAGTTGATAGATTTCATTCATGACTTCTCGTTCGGTCAAAGGATCAAGTCCAGCCATGGCTTCATCGAGTATTAAGATAGGGGCGTTTTTTAACAACACTCGAGCAATGGCCAAACGCTGTCTCTGTCCCCCTGATAATTTAAATCCCCCTTCCCCAACAAGACTGTTATACCCTTGGGGCGTTGACAGGATAAAATCATGCAGCTTAGCCTGCTGAGCTGCTCCAATTAGTTCTGCATCCGTAGCCTCGGGTTTCGCCAAGAGGAGATTTTCTCGAAACGTTGCATTAAAAATATGGGTTCGCTGGGTCACGACTCCCAAGAAACCTCGAGCACCCTCCTGAGGGTACTCCCGTATAGAATACCCACCCAAGTCAATTCTCCCCTCGTCGTATTCCCAAAAACGAAGAAGCAGGTTCACGATACTAGTTTTGCCAGCGCCACTCTGTCCAACAATCGCTACCTTACCTTGTTGGGGAATCCGAAACGTCAGACGATTTAAAACCCATGGTTCGTCTTGGTCATACCTAAAGCTTACGTCTTGGAAGGAAATATCCAATTCCTTCGGTTGGGGAGAATCTGTGCCATCCTCTGGTATGGCTGGTTCAGTCTCGATCAACTCCAGCAAGCGATCCGCAGCGGTACGGTTTTGTTCCAGATGATGAGGGACAAGGGCCAAAGGATATAGGGCTTCAAAACTGCTGAAGGTCCCCAGAGCTAACATCCCTAAGTTCACTCCGTTCAACTTACCTTTTTCCACGAGTATTATCCCGAGAACAAGGACGAGCCACAGACCTAGATTGGCGATCATCCCCGTTAGGGCAGAAGAAAGTGCAGTAAGCCAGGCAATTCGGCGCTGTTGATCCATCAATTGCTTCTCTGTTCGCTGTATTTTAGCCAAATGCGCTTGGTCTTGACCATAGGCCACTAATTCCGTAATTCCCAAAAGGCTATCGGCAACTTGTGTATTCAGCTCTGCTTTTAGATCGACTAACTGATGCCCTACTCCTTGACTCAGACCTTTTATTGCCCACGGTATCCCAAGCCCCGCTACCAGAAAACAGGCGGCAAGTATGAAAGAAAACCGTACATCATAACGGGCTACAAAAAGTCCATACCCCAAAAGAACTAGTAGCGCAACAAAGGTTGGTGCAAAAACTCGCAAAAAAAGGTTTTGCTGGATTTCTACGTCCGCAACAATCCGACTGAGCAAGTCTCCGCTCCGAAAGTTTAACAACCGAGCCGGGGCGAGAGGTTCTAAGCTTTGATAAAACTTCACGCGAATTTGGCTTAAGACCCGAAACGTCACGTCATGGGAGACATAGCGTTCTAAGTAACGAAAGACTGCCCGGGAGAGTCCAAAAAATCGAACTCCGACGATAGTTACCATTAAATCTAAGATCGGGGGATGAAGGGCAGCTCGGGCTAGAAGATAGGCAGACGTCGCCATCAGGCCTATATGACTCGTGATCGTAAGCGTACTTAAAAGCAAAGCCAGCAGAATTCTCCGCCAGTAAGGTAACATCAAGGCAATTAACCAAGTCATACTTTTCATATGGATTTCCCTCGATATTCTGAGACCAGTCGGCAATAGAGCCCTTGCTCTCTGATTAATTCCTCGTGATTACCCTGTTCTACAATCTGCCCTTCCTCTAACACCAGAATTCGATCCGCTTGACGAACAGTACTTAGCCTATGGGCAATGATTAAAGCGGTCTTTCCCTGCATCAGTCTCTTCAAGGCTTGCTGAACTGCGTACTCACTGTCGGGGTCCAAAGAAGAGGTTGCTTCATCTAAAATGAGTAAAGGAGCATCTTTCAGTATAGCTCGAGAGATGGCAATTCTTTGGGTCTGTCCGCCACTTAAGCGAGTTCCTCCTTCTCCAAGACGCGTCTCATAACCGTCAGGAAGATCTAAAATGAACTCATGGGCTGACCCCTCATGAGCAGCACTCCTAACTTCTTCAATTGTTGCTGTGGGCCTGCCGAAGAGAATATTCTCCGCGATGCTCCCGGCAAACAGATAGGGGGTCTGGGAAACGTAGGCAATTTGTTCTCGCCAATTTTTAAGCGAAGTGGTCTTGAGTAATTGTCCGTTCACAAAAACATCCCCCGTGGAAGGCTCTATAAAGCGAAGCAAAATCTGAGCAATCGACGTTTTTCCTGCACCACTAGGACCGACCAGAGCAACCTTTTCACCAGGAAATATAGATAGGTTGATACCTTTTAAGGCTGGTGCATCTCCTGCTTCTGCTTGGTAGGTTAAGCTAACATTTTGAAGGGATATGTGAAAATCAGAGGATAACGTTTGATCACGGTGCTCCTCTCCACTCATCAACGGAAGATCCAGAATCTCAAAGATCCGACCCGCCGCATTCATCCCAGACAACCCCGCGTGAAAATTTATGCCGAGTGTTCTTAATGGAGTGTAAAATTCGGGTGCCAAAAGCAAGAGAAATAGCCCCGTAGAAAAAGAGAGAGTACCATAGACTAGCCTTAAGCCAATGGTTACGGCAACGATGGCTGTGCTAATCGTGGCTAAGAACTCTAACATTAGTGCTGACAAAAAGGCAATCCTCAATACACTTAGTGTGGTTTTACGAAACGAATCACTGACTCTCTCAATCACTCGTGTTTGGTCTTTAGCCCTGCCAAAGACTTTGAGAGTCGCCATCCCCTGTAAAACATCTAAAAAATGGGCGCTCATCCAACTTAGACTTTGCCACTGTTGAAGCGATTTTTGCTCAGCCAGCTTTCCGATCAGAATCATAAAAACGGGAATCAGCGGTCCTGTAATGAGAAGTATTATGCCAGATTTCCAATCTAAGGGATACACAAATCCTAAAATAAGCAGGGGTATTGCTGCAGCCAGAAGTAACTGAGGAAGGTACTTGGAAAAGTACTCCTCGAGAGATTCGATCCCATCCACCACCGTTGTGATTAACTCTCCAGTCCTTTCCCCCCGAGCATACGCAGGTCCTAAAGAGACAATATGGCTCATTAAACGTTTACGCAGACTTGTCTTGATGCGCAAAGCAGCTTCATGAGCGCTAATTTCACTGACCCATTGAAAAACTGCTCGCAGCACGATGATCCCGAGCATGATCAATAGAAACGTCCAGACTGAGCTAAAGGTAGCCCCTTCTATGAATACCCCAGCAACGACCCGCGATAAAAACCAAGCTTGAGCGACAGCCAGCAAAGCAATCCCCATGCCCAGCCCAACCGTTAGCATCAGATACCCCCAAACGGGTCTCCCCTCTCGAACTAATCTCTTATCGAACATTGATTCATCTCCTAGCATCACACGCAAGTTGGGGACGGTTCCTAACTTGCACTAACTTGCATTTTTGTCCGCAAGTTGACGACGGTTCTCGACTTGCATATCTTGCATATCTTGCATAACTTGACTTGCTCTCAAGTTATGCAAGATATGCACAGTGGGACGTTTCTTAACTTTCATGTCGTCGTCGACTGTGCACATAGACGCAATTCTTATCTTAGACACTGTCAATCTAAAAAACTTCCTCTGGCTAGATCTGGAGGGGATCGGGTACCAAATTTCTATTATCGAAAACCAAAAAAATTTAGGGCAAGACGTATCTTGCCCCTTATTCTAAAGGAAACTAACTTAATAGTGAAGGTTTTTTTCCGTAACACGTTTACGGAAAACCCAATAAGTCCACCCTTGGTACAGAAGAACGATCGGTACCATAGTTAAAGCGATTATCGTCATGATTTTCAAAGTGTACGGGCTTGATGAAGCATTATAGATGGTTAGACTCCACTCTGGGTTGAGACTAGAAACCATCACTCGTGGGAAGAGTCCCCAAAATAAGGAAACAGTAAACAAAAGAATTGTCAAACCATTCGAAATAAAAGCCCAGCCTGGCTTATTAGAACGAATCAAAACATAGGCAACGACAAGGGTTACCCCTGCTGCTAGCAAAGTAATACCAGCTCCCAGATTTGCAAACAGATCTGTTTGCAAATAGGTTAATACCGCAAACAGGAGAACAACCGGGATGGCAACTAAGGCAATCTTCTTGGCAGTCTTCGACGCCCGCTCAGCCATCTCACCGATAGTCTTTAAGTTGAGATACAAGGCACCGTGCAGCATGAAGACCAGCAGTGTGGTTAGACCGCCAACGATAGCATAAGGATTGAGTAAGGTAAAGAAGGTTCCTACATATTGCATTTTGGCATCAATCGGAACTCCCTTAACCACGTTCGTCATGGCCACACCCCAAAGAAGAGCAGACAGGAAACTACCTGTGAAAATCATCCAATCCCATGTCCTGCGCCATCGAGGACCGCTGTCACTGCTGCGAAATTCAAAGGCAACACCACGGATAATTAAAGCGAACAACACCAGAAACAAAGCGAGATAGAAACCACTAAACAAAGTCGCGTACCAATTAGGAAAAGCCGCAAACATTGCCCCACCTGCTGTAATCATCCAGACCTCATTCCCGTCCCAGACCGGTCCGATGGTATTGATGATCACGCGACGTTCTGAATCATTTTTCCCTAGGAAAGGAAGCAGAATCCCTACTCCAAAATCAAATCCTTCTAGAAAAAAGAAGCCAACAAACAAGACGGTTATGAGTATGAACCAGAGGATGTTTAAGTCCACAACGACGCCCCCTTTATTCCACTTTTCAGCGAATCTTCCGTGCTAACCTCTTCCGGACCCTGCTTAATATACTTAAGCAAGAGGTAAACGTCCGCTACCGCCAAAACTGCATAAATCAGAGTGAAACCGATAAAGGTGATCAGTATGGAAAGTGCCGAAACTGAGGTGGATAGACCTGCCTCAACTTTTTGTAATCCATAAACGATCCAAGGCATACGTCCAACTTCAGTCATATACCAACCCACGGTATTCGCAATATAGGGTATGGGAATCGTCCAGAGTACAATTTTCAAGAACCAAGTCTTTTGCTCTAAGCGCTTCGATTTATAGAAGTAAAGTCCGAGGAGCGGGATCAACAATAACCACATTCCAGCCAACAGCATAATCCGGAAACTCCAGAACAATGAAGTTACCTGTGGAACATAGTTGCCTGGCCCATATTGCTGGACTGCAGCAGCCTGAAGCTCATGAATTCCTTTTACTTCCCCAGTAAAACTATTGTATGAAAGGAAGCTTAACAAGCCCGGAATTTTAAGCTCAGAGGTGTTTTTCTGTCCTTTTTCATCGATGGAGGCGAATAATAATAACCCAGCCGGATTTTCCGTCTCCCAATGAGCCTCAGCGGCAGCCATTTTCATGGGTTGCACTTGCACAAGATGTATAGCCTGTAAATGCCCTACTCCTGCGACTCCGAAGGCACTGATTAACCCGAAAATTACAGCCATATAAAACGAACGCCGAAAAACGTCCAGATGGTTCTTTTTCAACAAATGGTAAGCGCTAATTCCCATGACAAAAAATGCCCCGGTTACAAATCCGCTCAACACGGTATGCGGAAACTGATAAAAAACATGTGGATTAGTAATTAAGGCTATGAAATCGGTCATTTCCGCCCGGCCGTTACGTAAAATATACCCGACCGGTTCTTGCATAAAGGAGTTGGCAATCAAAATCCAGAGTGCGGACACATTGGCGGCAATTGCCACAAGCCAAATAGTAAGGGCATGCACCTTTTTAGGCAATTTATCCCAGCCAAAAACCCACAAACCTAAGAATGTCGATTCTATAAAGAAAGCTACTAAGGCCTCAACGGCCAAAGGTGCTCCAAAGATATCCCCGACAAACCGGGAATACTCGGACCAGTTCATTCCAAATAAAAATTCTTGAACTAACCCAGTCACAACACCCATGGCAAAGTTAATAAGAAATAACTTTCCCCAAAACTTAGTCATCTTTTTGTACGTTTCATTTCCAGTCCGCACATACCAAGTCTCCATCATCGCAACCAAAACCGATAACCCCAGGGTCAATGGCACGAATAAGAAATGATAAGACGAGACCACCGCGAATTGTAATCTGGACAAGATGAGTTCAGTCATCATTCCACCCCCATTATTTAGTATAATGTCTTAACGTATTTTTCATTATTTAAATGCATAACACCTATCCATTTTTATCAATACTCATCATCCCCTCTCCTCTCACTTTGTTTGCATCTTACTTAGTAAATTCATCTTAATATATGTATCAGATTTCCTTAATATTATTTATTATTATACTAATTATTAAATAAGTAGTCAACTAAATAATTAATTTTTTAATTGAGTGTTTATGTCAAAATTTATGTTTTTTGCACAAAAAAAGTGTAAAATACCTATAAGCAGGAGTACCTTACACTTTTTTGTCTAATAAATATCTTACCTTTACCTCTTACCTCTTACTTCTGCCATGAGGCATGAGGTAAGAGGTAAGAGGTAAGCTATTGTTTTTTCGATCCTCAAGGTTTGTACGATAGTTCTTATTTAGCATCTCTTCTCATTCTTAAAGAACCAGATTAGTATTTATGAGAAATAAAGAACGTTAAGCAAAGAGTAATCCAGGTTAAGTACCATGTCCAATGTATGTATTTAATAATATCGGTGTATTTTTCACATAGTTGAGCTTCGCAAATTTTCCTTTTTGGTATATAAAAAAACTCTTCATTTGTATGAAGAGTTTTTTACAGACCTTGACTTTAGACTTTTCATGTTCACATAAACAACTATTATTACGTACTTGCCTTATTTTAATTCAATTCCCCAAAGAACCGGTTGACTCATCTTATTTAAACTTCCTTTAATACATCTATGCCCTATCACAATCGGCCCAGTGGTCTTGTTAAGCAGCCCTAACAGTGCCTGACCATACGTCAAAGCATCGTCAGTTTCTATAGGATAAGATCTAAGCATCTCCAGTTTTTCTAGTGCCGTTGAAGTCTTACCGCAGAGATGAAGAAGCACCTTTTCACCAGTTTCCTTAATTCCTTTAATAATTCTCCAACTTGAAGGGCCGCTATACTCCCGATAGACCTTAGGTCCAATAATGCCCATAGCTCCAACCGGGTCTCCATAAGAAATAATCGAGGCACCCCTTTTGATACCCTCAAGGCTATAGCGGATGATACCTTCTTCAACGACAGTCAGGATTTCCTGGATTCGAAGAGGATCCCGACGAAGGCCTTTATAAAAATCCAGGGGGTCAATTAGGGCAGATAAGATTGTAAAGGGACCCTCGACACTTAAAGCCACTTTCTCCCCAGCTTCAACCAAAATTCCCACTGCATCCAGGACTTCTCTAATGCGACCCCTAGTCAAATCTAAACCTTGGAGATTGGACATTTCTTCTATAGACGTAAAAAGGTAACTTTCCACCCTAGGCCCAGCTAAGGCGTTGCCCAGCTTGATATGCGCCCCGTAAGCTTCTGCTTCGACCGTTACGCAGAAAGGTACCCGAGCTATGACATCCCCGTGATGTTTCCTCAGTTCCGTGGCAAGGAGTGCCATGCTATTTTTACTACAATGGCCTCCTGGCAGGGTAATGCCCGTTTTTTTAACCACCTCTTCCGGAATCTGTTCCAAATCGTCTCCCGTACATTTAAAGTCCATCCAACATTCCCCCTATATCAGAAGTCAGTCGTCAGAAGCCGGAGGCCAGAAATCGAAGTTCGAGTTCTATTACTCACAATTTCCGCTTCGTGGATGGCTCTAGCTCCTTGACTGAGTTCAACTAGCTTTCAAATAGAGTTTAAATTCTTCTGAAAGTAACGTCATTATCTAATAGTAAAATAAAACATCTCCCCTACTAAGATACTGATGGCTTGTAGGAGCAGGATTATCAAGAGGGTTTTCTTTAAGGGAAGTTCCCTAAAGAGCACTAGGATACCGAATCCCGTATTAGCCAGTAACCCGGAGATCAGGGATCCAAAACCCAAGACCCCTTTGATATAACCCTCGGCTATGAGCACAGACGAAAAACAGCTAGGAATCATGCCGATCAAAGAAGCACATACCGGTTGGAGAAAGGTATCTCGCCCCAGAAGTTCAAGGATTCCCTCTTCACCGAACCGTTCCGCCAAGGTCCCGATTATCAAAACAGTAACATACAAATAGAGCGTAAGTTTTAAGGTATGAACCAGACTATTGACCAGCATATTTTTGTGTTTACCACATTTGGGACAATTGCAATCTATGCCACACCCTTTGAGGCGGTTGCGCTTCTCCTTGATCACTAGGTTTATTATGAAGCCTGCTCCAATCGCAACCAAGAGCTTGATCCCTATAATCCCGAAGATTAGCAGGAGCTTATCAGGATGGGCACTGATGATGATCAGGGCTTCATCAGATCCAGCTAGGAAAACGGCTATGAGCATACCCAAGGAGATGTAACCATTCCCGTAGAGCTTGGCAAAAGCCACTGATATACCACATTGGGGGATTATTCCCAATAAAGCTCCACCTGGGACATCCAACTTGGCTACACGGCTGAAAAAGGGCGTTCCTTTATTAAGCTTTCTAGTGATCCAGTCCGATAAGAGGATGATCAGAAACAAAACTGGGACTACCTTGATTACATCTAGGAAGCTGTCGATCAGAATTTCAACCAATTAAACAACCCCCCACCTTTGACCTTAAATAAGTCCTTAATTTCTTTTTCCCTAAGGTTTTTTCCAATTAGACACAACTTACCACTGGTTTTAAAGTTACTCGCCGATACAATAAACTGGCCATTAGTGTAACTAAAATCCAAGAAACCCTGATAACTTTTGAGAAAACCCTTGCCCCGTATAACCTGACCATATTTAGACTGACTGAGAAGGGTAAGGATGTGCTCAAGTTCCTCAGGGCTAAAAGACTGGGAAGTCTGGAGAGCCAAGGTCTCAAATTCATTTTCACTGCAAGGTTTGTACTGTGTATGAAGGATATCACTAAGATCCAAGTCCACTTGCGCATCAAGGAGGCTTTCAAATTCCGCTGGATCCAATTCATCCCAAGGTTTGCTGATGATCTCCCCATCTTCATTAAAGTCTCTCAAGGAAGTAATAACCTTGCCTATAGTTTCGCTGTCAACCAGCTGGCTTTTACTTAAGGTCAAGACCGAGGCATTCGTGATCTGGTCCTCGAAAAACTCTCCAAAGACTTCGCATTGTTGTAGGTAATTAATACTGTCTACAACAGTGACAAGGGAGTTAATCTGAAGAAGGGAACCGAATTCCGGTTTGCGCAGAATATCGATAATTTCACTGAGGATACTGATTCCGGTAGGTTCAATGATAATCCTCTGCGGGTTGAAATCTTTAATAATTCTTGTCAGCATTTGCTCGAAATCCTTCTGCATAATACAGCAAATACAACCACTTGAAATTTCAAATACTTCAAAGCCTTCCCTTTCCAACAGTTCCCCATCAATGCCAATGTCCCCAAATTCGTTTTCGATCAGAACAACCTTTTCCTTTTGGTGAACTTGGAGAAGGTTCTTGACCAGAGTGGTCTTACCCGAACCCAGGAATCCCGAAACAACATCTACCTTAATCATTGAAACACCCCCGATATAGACCCGAAATTGTACTTCTGACTGTATATAGAAAACTTGGCTGGTGCCAAGGCAGCCGCCCTAGTTGCACTGATATGAACGAAATTGTAATTATGACTGTATTAAAAGCCTAATGCTTTTACAAAGTAGTCCTGAAAGCGAGGATTTGTGGAAAGCTCCAGAACCTCTATCTTGTTCTTCAATTCATTAATCTCGGTCATTACTCCCTGATTGATAAGAGCCAAACGGGCGCCTTCCGCTGAGGAATTTCCGACAAAGGTGATCTTACCCATAAACCCTTTAGGCAAGAGGCCGATTTGCAGAAGACTATCAGGATTAATATGATACCCGAAGGCTCCAGCAATGACTGCTTCCTCTATGGCTTCGAGAGGAATGCCAACTTCTTCGAGGAGTAGGGTTACCCCTGCAGCAATAGCACCTTTGGCCAGCTGAATCTGACGAATATCTCTCTGGGAGATATAAATTTCCTCAGTCAGATAAAACTTCTTTTCTCTTACCCTAGCTTTTAGCCCGAGGTCAAGATTTGGGTTAAAGCGCCCGCTGGCCAGGATGATTTCGTGTTTGACCATGGCCGCTGTTATATCTATAAGTCCACTGCCACAGATTCCCTTGGGAGGAGTTGCGCCTCCTATCGTTGTAAAATGAAGCTCAAGCTCATCATCTATAAAAAAAGTGTCTATAGCTCCTTCTTCGGCACGACTACCACAGGAAATGTTCATTCCTTCCAAGGCCGGGCCGGCAGCAGTAGAGGTAGCAATAAGCCTACCTCCCAGATTAGCCACGATTTCACCGTTTGTTCCGATATCTAAAAAGACTGCCGAATGATCTTTTTTATTAAACGCTGTGGCCACTAGACCGGCAAGGATATCCGCTCCGACATACCCCGATGCTGAAGGCAATAGGGTTACCCTTCCTTCCGGGCAAATAAGTATACCGACCTCCCTAGCTTTCAGTTCAACCAGTTCAAGGAAAACCGATCGGTAAGGGGATTTGGCTATCGACCCAGGATAAACACCAAGTACAAAGTGCAGCATGGTCGTGTTTCCTGCTATAACTACCTGATAAACACGTTCCACTCCTTCGGCTGTACCGATCAGATCTGACACCAGACTATTTAGTTTTCCTATGATAACCTCCTGAAGCTGAAGCATGCCTTGGGGATTTTCTAGACAGTAGCTAATTCTTGACAAGACGTCTCCCCCAAATTGCGTCTGAGGGTTTAGGCAGGATCTCTTGTAGAGAATTGCCCCAGTAGCCAGGTCTAGGAGATAAGCGGAAATTCCGGTGGTCCCAATGTCAAAAGCAATTCCCAAGATTTTACCAGGCTTGGATCCCAGGTCAACAAGGCGGTCGTCAATTAAAACACCATAGACTTGTTGATTTCCGGCCTGTTCTAGTTTACCGGCCTTTCGGTAAATGTCCACAGAGCTAGGGTTATAAGGTAATCTTTCCAGGTAAGCCTGAGCTGTCCTTTCAGGAGGTGGTAACAAAACTTGCTTTACCGAACAATCTACCTCAACTTCAATCGCAACGCCTTGATTAATGGTCTTAAGCTGGTTAACGTTAGAGTAAAGCTCGATCCATACATCCCTCTTTACCCTAGCCAAACAGGCCAAACGGATGTCTGGGGCATTGATGAACACGCTCTCCAAATCCTCTGCGGGGTATAAGTCGCCCCAAGCCTTGACCCGGCATTTGCCGCAAAGACCTAACCCATTGCAGGGAGTCTCTAAGTCTAGACCTGCTGCCCTAATACATTCAGAAAGCCGATCTCCCTCGGCAACTTCTATGGAAATATCCTCCTTGGTGAATTGCACCTTAACCATGTTAATGATACGAACCTTCTTTCACGTAATCTGTCATGGCTTTGAGATTGCCTATCGGAGTAGCCATACTTAGACCGCAAGCAGGAGCAACGATATCCACCTCTGAATGAAGGGCATTACGGGTGATGGACACAATCTTCTCTCTTACTCCAGTGTGCAAAAGTTGGGTATTAACATTACCCATAAGCCCTGTCTTCAGTCCTTTACGAGCAGTTTTCATATTGACAATTGAGTCAAAACTAACAGCATTAACCTCTACTTGATTGAGGGAATCGATGATATTGCTAGCATTACCGCAGATGTGAAGGATGACAGGAACCCCTTCTTTATGAAGAGCCTTGATGATTGTCTGATAGAACGGAACCGCAAACTTTTGAAAATTGCGTGGTCCCAGAATTTCTCCTGTGGCCGTGGGATCCGATATAGAGATAACATCAGCACCAGCCCTAACCATCTCTAAAGCATATCTGACAAGATAGTCATTAGTAAAAGCCAGGAAACGAGCAGCCCGCTCAGGTTCCCACCTCAACATTTTAAACATTTCGAGAGGTTCGACAACCGAAGTGGCTGTACTGATATGACCGGAGACATTACCAATCACTGGGACCCCATTATTGCTGCTGCTGAGTTCCCTGACCGCCTCTAAAACAACTCCCATCCTGCCAGTGGAAACGTCAACTCGGTAGTTGTTTTCAATGATGGCTTCTAGTGACTGATCATTGTACTGAGTGACTCTAGGTTCGACAAGATTATCTCCTAGGTTAACAATGGCACCTAGGGCTTCAACTTCAGCAGTTAAGCAAAACGGTACACCATAATTTTCAAAGCCTATCAGCTCATTAATTTTCCGTGCAGCACTCACCATAGCTCTGGCGTTAGTGTGATGGCCGCCTCCTACTTGATCGGATAACTCCGTAACGCAGGCACTCATCATTCCTCCAGGGCAAATAACGGGAGGTCGGTCAACCCGATCTCCTTTCAATACGCTTAATAAGCGTTCTTTTTCGTTCAAGATTATTCACCTTCTTTATAATCATATAAACCGTGGCTCCTAGCCACATCGAGCATTGCCTGGATATGCTCGAAAGGTACTTTATTACCCGTTTCGCACCCTGTTGAGAGAACAAAAGCTGGAGTATAATTTTTCATTATGTCAAGTGCCTCAACGCAGACTTTATGAATTTCTTCCACTGGACCGAAAAGGAGTTCGTTGGCAGGATCAATATTGCCTAGTATGAGTGCTCTGCCAGCTACCTTTTCCCGAGCAATCGCCAAATCACATTTGTCGAGACTGATCACATCTGCCCCAGTGTCGGTCATCTTGTCCACAATCTTGTGAGTCTTACCACAAATATGCAGGGGAATAAGGGCTTTGAGCTCATGGGCTAAGTCCACAAGTTCTTTAATGTAGGGATAGGCGATTTTGTCAAACATCTTGGGGCTGAAAAGACTACCTGAAGCAATGGGCTCCAGAATAATAGGCATAGCTCCATAACTGGAAATTTCTCGAATTAGGTTTTTGCAGCTGTCTGTAGCCATTCTCAAAAGGGTATGACAAAGTTCTGGATCTGCGTAGGTATCGCGGGCAAAAGCTTCAACACCCCGCAGGGTGGCAGCTGTGGAAACAGGTCCAGAAAAGCAAACGGAAATGAAAACCTGATCCCCCACTTCTTTATTCAGGATTTCCAGTGCTTCGTAGTAAACAGGGAATTGGCCGTCATTCTTTTCTGCAACTTTGATTTTGCTTAAGTCTTCCTTAGAGTTAATAATGGAAACTTCACAGTTAGCTGGTTCATTCTCAGAATAGTCTAGTTCGGCACCCATAGCTTCCGCCACATAGGAACAGTTCGTGAAGAGATAAATTAAATCATAGCCAAATCTCTTAAATCCCGCAATATGTGCTTCGGCCATGACCTTGCCGTCAAGTTGAAATTCCTTTACGGTTTTGCCAATCAGCTGAGCAGTATTGGTCGTTACAATGGGCATACAGATAACTCTGTCTAGAGGTTTTCCAGTTAAAAGGGCCATCATTCTTTCTTTAGGGGTTAAAATATCTTCCCTGATTAACATATTAGTTAGGCCCTCCCCATGAGTTCTTTGGCTTTTCTCACGGCTGAACTGGCATCGTTAGCGTAAAGATCGGCTCCAATCTTATCACAGAACGTTTGGGAAATAGGACCTCCACCAATCAGAACTTTGTATTTATCTCGAATATTTCGTTCTTTTAAGCGGTCAATAACCGTTTTCATGCCATCCATAGTAGTGGTCATCAAAGTAGACATGCAAATCATATCGCTTTCTACTTCTTCAGCCTTTTCAATAAAACGGTCAAGTGGTACATCTCGGCCCAGATCGTATACTTCAAAACCTGCAGCTCCTGACAAAATGCGAACAAGGTTTTTCCCTATATCATGAGTGTCCCCTTCTACTACTCCGATCACCATTTTGATGGGTTTTTCCATTGAGCTTTTATCCAAATGGGGATTAACCACATCGAGTCCAGCATTAAACGCATCAGAACACATCAAGATTTCGGGAAGGAAATATTCCTCTTCCTCATAAAGTCTACTGACCTCGTTCATACCTGGGACTAACCCCTCCGTAATAGTTGTATAGGCTGGTATATTCTGTTTCAGAGCTTCCTGTGCCAGCTCTGCGACCTTTTCAGATTCAAATTCTACGAGTGCGTGTGAGATTTCTCGAAATAGTGTTTCTTTATCCATGATGTCCCCTCCATTACTTGCTATAACCATTTATTTATATATTAACATAAGGAGAACTGTGTCGTATATAAGAATATATTGTAACATGGTGATATTTTATGCTGATTATTGAGTTAGGCTTGTGTCTTTATGCAAAACAATCACTTAAAACTCTCTTAATATATTAAAACTAACTATTGTACCGACCATAAAGGGTAACTGCTTTAAGCATTGCAAAAACATTGACCGGCGGAGTCAGAGGGGGTAATGCACAAGCAGGCATTAAAATAAAGCCGCCGGGATGATTTTTCATCGTTTCAAGGATGTCCCTGCTTACCTCTAAAACTTCTTCGGGAGTACCGAGCTGAAGCAGAGTGGTTGGGATATTGCCGCCGATAATTATTTCCTCCCCGAAGGTACGGGCTACATGCTGAATGTCCATCTCATGTCCGATGGTAATGGTAGATCTTGGTTCCGGGCGGATTTCTTGAGTCCATAGGCTCAAGTTCTTGGTATGATCACCGCAGAGATGAAAGACCCATTTTTTTATACCTCTGGCTCTTAACTTGTATTGAATCTCCTTGACATAAGGGAGACTAAACTTCTCAAAGACTTTAGGGGAGACCAACGCATGACACTCTAGCGGATAGGTGGAAAAGACTGAACAGTTTTCTGGCCCAAACTCTGTTATGTATTGGTCAGCAATTTGCATAAGGTAATCTGTGGCTAAACGCAAAACCTGATGTACCAACGCAGGTTCTTTATGAAACCAACGTAGTAAGAGATCAAGTCCAACAATCGTGCCAGCAATCCCCATGGGGGAACCACCAGGAATTGAAACAGAATAACCCTTGGCACGAGCTAGTCTGGCAAACTGGTGCATTCTGCTAAAAGCAGGAGCGGTTTCCAGATTGGGGACTCGCAGGTTTTCGACATCCATGGGTTTTTCTACGGAATGTTTAGTTAGTGACGGTAAGCAAATTCGGGGAGAGGTTCGAAATTGGAGTTCTCCCCCGAAATCCCACCCACTCCAGTCTGGGATTCCATAGGATGGAGCTGAGTCATACTGGTAGAGTTCCTTTGCCCATAATTGGGCTTGCCAAGCTTTTTCCGGTTCTAGATAATACTCCCTAGCTGACATATTACTTATGGATGCCGCATGAAGGCTCACACCGGGATTAACCGGAACCCTATCCAAGCCTTGCTTATTGGCTAAAGCCTTCATCCGCTCTGCCGATGTCAAATTATCCTTACCCATTTTTCACCTCGTTTATAGCCATCATGCCTCTTCCGAGGCATTCTAGTTATTTATTTACAATACCTAGCAAGCTTTTTAGTGAATCTTTAGTCGATTGACATTGTAACTGCATTCTAAACAGAACGTTTACAATCGGCTTTCTTGTAAAGACGTGCCAATAGGGATCTATAAGCAGGAAAACCGGTCACCGGGTCCAATGTTTGATCATCTGTTAATAAATTAACATTAGACTCGCTCCATCCATGTGGAATAGAGATCACTCTGGAATCAATTGTTTCAGTAATCTTTGCTTTAAGAACAATTTCTTTTCTCCGCCAAGACTCTACCACTACTTCCTCTCCATCTTCTATCCCATACATCTTGGCTAGTTCGGGGTGAATCTCCACGAGCGGTTCGGGCGACATTTTGCGAAGCGAGGGGATATTTCGATAACGGGAATGATAATATCCGACGTTTCTAGCTCCTGTTAAAACCAATGGGTATTTTCTAGCTAGCTTTGGCATGGAGAGAGGACTGGAGTGTGGTTCCCTGTAAACAGGCAGGGGTTCATAGCCCTGTTCTTCCAGATCTTTGCAATAAATCTCTACTTTTCCTGAAGGAGTTTTAAATCCAGTTGTTTCGTATTTCTTAACTCTTTGCTGTCCATATTCATACCCTTCAGGGTACTGCTTTAAGCTTTCCACACTTAAACCGAGCGGTTCTAACCTAAAGTTTAGTGCCTCTTCTTCACTTGCCCATGGGAAACTTTCCTTAAAGCCCATTTTTTGAGCCAACTGATTCCAGAAGCTCCAATCTGTAAGACAATCTTTCTCTTCCAGGACTTGAGGAGACAAACCAAGCTTCTGTACGCCATAAATACTGGCGCCATTCCATAACTCTATACGCGCCAGGAACGTTGACGCAGGAAGCACCAAATCAGCCAACTTAGCAGTTTCTGTCATGAAATGATCCATGACTACTAGAAACTCCAGTTTAGTTAGGGCTTCCCTAACCTTATCTGTATTGGGCCAAGTCAGCATTGGATTACTACCGGCGACAATCATTCCCTTGATCGGATAAGGCTTTTCTGTAAGGATAGCCTCAGCATACAAATTAGCTTGAGCACGCTTAGTGTGGTCATGAAAAAGTGGATATTCCTTTTGTCCGATGGCCAGTTCGTCTGACTCCAGCGTGTTCTCCGGGGCTAAAGATGCAAGTTTGGCAAGTGGCACAAACAAAGCGCCCCCGGGGACATCTAAGTTTCCGGTGATGGCCTGCAAAATGGCTATGGCACGCAAGGCCTGAAAACCATTAGTCTGAAGTTCGAGAGCGAGCCCAGATGTAACACAAGCTGAAGAAGATAGCGCAATGAGACGAGCTGCCTCGATTACCTTAGCTTCAGGAACCCAAGTGATTTGTTCCACTTTAGATGGAGAATAGTGTTTAACTAATTCGGTTAGTTCTGGAAAACCAATCGTCCATTGATTCACAAAATCCTGATCGTAAAGATTTTCTTGTATAATAACATTTATGATTCCTAGGGCTAATGCTCCGTCAGTTCCTGGCCTTAATTGCAGATGAAAGTCAGCCCTCCTCGCTAATTTAGTGACTCTTGGATCTACAACAAGGAGCTTTGCACCATAGACCGTTGCCTTATTGATATCTTCCATTAAGGTCGGGCAGGACACTGAAGGATCAGAGCCCCACAAAACAATGCAAGCGCTATTCGCGTAATCAGGAATTGGTAAAGCGCCATAGGTGATACTATTGGCCATTGCTTTCGCAACATGGCAATGACTTCCCGAAGATGAACAGTTTGGGGTGCCAAAGACCCTGCAAAATCGTTCTAAATATGGAGTGAATTCTTTCCTTACTCCCGTCTGTCCTACATGAACGGCCACTGCCTTCGCACCAAATCTGGCTTTAATATCACTTAGCTTATGAGAGATTAAATCCAGAGCATCATCCCAAGAAATTTCTTGCCATCGGCCATCTCCAGTTTTCCTAACTGGGGTCTTAAGACGATCGGGTGCCTGGACTATTTCAGCAATAGCCTTACCCTTTGGACAAAGATGTCCCTGTGAAAGAGAATCCTTCCGTGCGCTAATTCCCACAATAGTACCCTGTTCCATGGTTATTTCTAACCCACACATTCCGTTGCACATTGCACATACTGTTTGAAATGTTTGTTGGTCGTAATCCATAAGAATACCTCCTCTAGAACATCATCAAATGAAACCCTCTTTAATTCCTGCATGAGAACCTAAGATCCCATGCACTCAGAAAAAGCTAAATAATGGTCAAAAATTTGGTCCCTTAACACAATTTATTTTTCATCTAGCTTAGCATGGGCATTTTTTAAGAAGGATTCATCTACTACGCTTTCCATTGATAATGGCTTGGCAATTAGTCCAGCATCGATAGAAAGTCTGACCGCTGCATCATGCCCCTCTTGCGTGAAATAACCATCAGAGGATAAGGTCTTTTTTGTATCTTCAATAATATCTGCAATGATATCCTTATCCATGTTTTGGAATTTCGGTGCTACAACCTTCGCTATCTCCTCCGTAGAATGATTGTTAACCCAATTCATCGCTTTCACTATACCATCCGTAAACTTTTGTACATTTTCCGGATTTTTCGTGATGTAATCTTCAGTCACTTGGATAACAAATAGGGGATAATTATCTGCTTCCAGAACTTTCTGATGTTGTTCCGAATCTGCCAGGTCTACGAGCACCTTATAGCCACGTTTTTGCAAGTCAAGTTTTATATTGCTGCCACCAAAAGTTGCAGAGATTTGGCCATTTCCCAGGGCACCTATCTCCCCACCGGAAGGCAGAGAAATGAATTGGACATCTTTGTTAGGATCCAGTCCACCATGCCTCACTATTGCTCTAACAAAACCACGTGGCGAAGAACCATCCATCCCGCCAGATATTGTTTTTCCTTTAAGATCAGCAATAGTTTCAATATCCTTTGAAACTATGAACGCCCAAGGATGTTTTGCGGAAGTGGCAACAATCATCTTGGTATCTTTACCCTTCTCATTGGTCTTCATTACTTGTTCATACCCAGTTAAAGCAAATTGTGAGTCCCCAGCAAGTAGGGAAGTGATGACCAATGGCCCACCAGCAAAATTGACAAAACTAACATCAAGTCCATTTTCTTTAAAATAGCCTAAATAACTTGCAATATAGACCGGCAGCCATGATTCGCCCGATCCTCCTGGTTGAGCTATAACCACTTTTTGTAGTTCTGATGGGTCTACTGTTTTCGAAACCGTCTCCGTATTCAATTTTCCGCAACCGATAGTTATCGTGGTTACAAGTAGTAAAACTAACAAAAGAATAGCCATTGCGCTTCTTTTCACTTTACTTCACCCTTTACTCAAATTTGATGTTTAATTATCTAAAAAATTTAAGATCATCTGAAAGAACTCTGCTGGGCATTATTAAATATTTATCGTTTCCTAGTTTCTATCTATTCGGTTGAGACTCGCCATTTCAGGAGACGGTTATCTAGCAAGGTAACGCAGTAATTCAAAATAGCCATTAAAGCCGATAAAATTACTATCGTGGATAACACTCGAGTTGTGTTATACATCCCACTAGCGTTACTAACCATCCAACCTAAACCAGAGTTGGCCGCGATATATTCACCTACAATTGCTCCTAACAAAGCAGCACCAAGGCTCGTTCTTAAACCGTTTAACAGCCAAGGCACACATGAAGGAATAATGATTTTACGCAAAATCTGACCCTGAGTTGCTCCCATAAGCTTAACTGTGTTGATCAAGTTCGGACTCACGTTTTTAAACCCACTATAGGCACTAAAAAAAGTCAAAAAAAATACAGAGATTAAGGCAATAAATACTTTAGACTTGATCCCCATGCCAAACCATAAAATGAACAAAGGACCCAAAGTCAGCTTAGGTATACCGTAAAGAGCCATAATAATTGGATCCAGAACCTTGGCTACTGGCTCGAATTTCCCTAGTACGAACCCTACTGTAACCCCTGCGATGGTTCCTATGACAAGACCCAACAAAGCTTCTTCCATGGTGATGGCGATGTGTGGGAATACTTCACCAGTAGCGAATAAGGTAATTAAATCATTGAATATCTCTGAAGGCTGACTTATGTAGAAAGCATCAAAGGCTTTATATCTGACTCCCAATTCCCAGATAGATAATAAAACGGTCGTGATCAAAATGCGCCAACTATAAATGGTTACCTTATTCTTAACAGAAGCGGACAACAACTTATTCTCCTCCTTTCGCCATGATTACTTCGGTCCGTAAATCATTCCAGATTAATTTCTGAAGTTCGACGAATTGGGGATCAAAACGAGTTTCCAGGGCTGACCTGGGTCTCTCCAGTGGAATATTATACTCAGATTTGATAGTTGAAGGGCGCGAAGTCATTAACACTACTCGATCCGCTAAAGTGATCGCCTCGGTCAAATCATGAGTCACAAACACGATGGTTTTTTTTGTCTCTTGCCATAGTTTTAGAATATCATCCTGAAGCATTTCTTTAGTAAGGACGTCTAAAGCACCAAAAGGTTCGTCCATAAACAATATTTCTGGATCTAGGGCTAAAATTCTGATGATAGCCACCCTTTTTCTCATTCCGCCAGACAACTCAGAAGGGTAACTATCTTCAAACCCTTTCAGTCCGGTCCTAGCGATTAGTTCTCTAGCCACAGAATTGCGTTCTGCTTTTGGCACTCCTTTTATCTCTAAGCCTATAGCTACATTATCAAGCACGGTACGCCACGGTAAAAGGGAGTCGGCCTGGGACATATAGCCGATACGGGAAGATATACCGTTAATGGTTATTCCATCTAATAGAACCTCTCCTTTGCTGGGCTTAATCAATCCTGCCAATATATTCAACAGGGTACTTTTACCACAACCACTAGGGCCAACGATGGCTACAAACTCCTGGTCTGCAATTTGCAAGTTAACATTTTTTATGGCTGCCGTTGTCTTACCGTTGGTTGCAGTGAAAACTTGGTTAAGGTCTCGAACCCAGAGCTTAGAGTCTTTTTCCACGAGGTTAGCCAGGGGCTTTAACATAAGAATATTTGACATCGTTTATCTCCTTTCACTCCAACTAGTCAATCTCTGCCCATTTTTTAGCCTATGTTTCCAAACTCCCCATGCTCCCAACTTATAGTAATTAGCTATCACCTCCAAGCTCGATTATTCACCTACAGCATGGCAGTCTAATATTTTTATCTTAATATATTATATATCACATATTTATTATGTGTCTATATAATGAATATGTGATATATAATAAAATTTTGAGATTCCACCAATATCCCTAGGACCATCTGTTGAAAATGTATCTTTATAAATAACCCCCGTTTTAGATGCTCGGGTTCGACGATCTGCAGGCACGAGAAGTTCCTCAAACCCTTGTGGTACAAGGGCTTGAGGAACTTGCGGATAACTTACCTTGTGTCTATATGCAATCCCATTATTCTTTCACAATCAAGTGCCCGTTGTTGCCCAACATAAAAAACTCTTCCTTTTCAGGAAGAGTTCAGATAGCCCTAGCTTAATTTAATATCTCTAATCGCAAAAATCTGCCCAGTTAGCAGGGTAGGTAGCATAGAATACTTTACAAAACGTCGGAGAGGAAAAAACCACTTGGCTTCCCTTAGGAATATAGACCACATCTCCTGGTTTAGCGCGAAAGACTTGCCCCTCAACTTCTAAGACAAACTCTCCCTCTATGACATAATCGACTTCATCATAATTTAAAAACCAAGGCAATCTGGAGTGATCAAAGGTCATAAAACCCGAGGCAAGGTTGCCCACCCGTGAATCGATCACATCGACGAGTCCCACCTTTTGCCCTGGAGGAGCTTCCAGAAAAGGCTGGATGACTACGGTTTCCCCTTTGACATGAGTGGCTTTGGGGTTCTCACAGGCTGGTTTGAGCACCTCACCCAGAATCTTCTGCACCGCTTTTTTAAGGTCTTCACTCTGGCTTCCTGCATCTGTTGAGTTTCCAGAGGAAACGCTGACTTCTTTGACACTAGACTTTTGATTCGCCAGTGGTTCGGTCGATTGACTAACAACACTGCGACTGACAATTTCCTGTCTCCCTTTGCTAATCGTGATCCCTAATTCTTTAGC